>NZ_CP097284.1:0-417500 GCF_023497905.1 Phascolarctobacterium succinatutens
ATGAATTCCTATGATTTAGCGGAAATCTGGGTCAGATGTAAGGACAAATTAAAGGAATCCTTTAATGAAAAAGTCTTTAATGTCTGGATTAAGCCGATTATGCCGTTAGAGGTGACAGATACCTACTATAAAGTAGCTGTCAAAAACGACTTCTTTAAAACAATGCTGGAGGAAAACTACGCTCAGGTTATCGAGGGTGTCCTGGCCGGCATTATGAGCAAAAATATCAAGCTCATCATCGAAACCATGGACAACGGCAGCAGCGGATCGGAAGCAGCTGAAGAAATGCCGGCTGTACCTGCCAAGCGCGAACAGCAGCAGCTGTTTAATGAAAATACCTCTGTGCAGCAGCCCGATGAAAGCAACCTGAACCCCAAATACGTTTTTGAAACCTTCGTTATCGGCAACTCCAACCGCTTCGCCCATGCGGCAGCGCAGGCAGTAGCCAATGACCCGGCACACGCCTACAACCCGCTTTTCCTGTACGGCGGCGTTGGTCTGGGCAAAACACACTTAATGCACGCTATCGGCAACCGCATTAAGCAGAACAACCCCAGCATGAAGGTACTCTACACCTCCAGTGAAAAATTCACCAACGAAATCATCAATTCCATCCAGAACAAAACAACTGAGGCCTTCCGCCAGAAATACCGCAATATTGACTGCCTGATTATCGACGATATCCAGTTTCTGAAGGGCAAGGAGCAGACGCAGGTAGAATTCTTCCATACATTTAATGCACTGAAGGATGCCGATAAACAGATCATCATCTCCAGTGACCGTCCTCCGCGCGAAATCGAAACCTTAGAGGACCGCCTGCGTTCCCGTTTTGATCAGGGCCTCACAGCAGATATCCAGACTCCGGATTTGGAAACACGTATGGCTATCCTGCGTACCAAGGCCGCATCGGACAATATCGTCCTGCCGACTGAGGTCATCACCCTGCTGGCCACCAACATCGCCACCAACATCCGTGAAATCGAGGGTGCCTACAATAAAATAGTAGCATACACCTCCCTCATGCACATGCCCATCACTGTAGAAACCGCGCAAAAGGTTCTTTCCGACATGGGCAACGATATCAAAACCAGAACCATCACCTATGAAGGCATCATCAAGGTTGTTGCCGACCACTACAATGTTAAGCAGGACGAGCTGTTCAACAAAAAGCGTACGCAAAACATTGCCTTCCCGCGCCAGGTTGCTATGTATCTTTGCCGTGAGCTGGCTGATTTATCCTATCCGCGTATCGGTGAGCTCTTCGGCGGACGCGACCATACCACCGTTATCCATGCTTACGAAAAAATAAGCAACTTCAAAAACAGTAACCTCGCCTTCCAAAACGAGCTGCAGGAAATCATCGAAATCCTGCGGCAATAACAGTAAAAAAATTATCCACAAAAACTGTTGATAACTCCCCTTTAAACTGTGTATAACTTTTGAGCATAAGTTGATAAAATTTTAGCCTGTAGATTATGTGTATATTATTTCCCGGTTATCAACAGCCTTATATACATGGGAAATAATGCATAACAGCTACGCTCAAAGCACTTTTCCCCACAACTAACAGACCCTACTACTACGTCGACTACTTTTTATATATTATAACAGTATTAAAAAAACAAGGAGGACTGTGAACAAATGATAATTTCCTGTAATACCAACAGCTTAAATAAAGCAATCCAGACAGTTCAAAGAGCAATTATTTCCAAACCAAGCACACCTATATTTTCCGGTATCCATGTTATCGCAGCAGATAACAAGCTGGAAATACAGACTATGGATTTAAATATGGCTATTTCCTGCACCATTGATGCGGAAATCAGCGAATCGGGGGAAATAGTTGTTTCTGCCAAGCACTTTGCCGACCTTATCCGTAAATTGCCTGCTGAAAGCCTGACTATCAGCAAAAATGAAGAAAAGCACTCTATTAAAGTAAGCTCCGGAAAATCCGAATATCAGCTCTTCTTAATGAATGAAGATGATTATCCTAAATTTCCCACCTTTGATGCAGACAGAACCATTGCCCTTGATGACGGCATGATTAAAGAACTGATTAAAAAGACTATCTTCTCCTGCTCTACCGATGAAGCAAGACCTCTGTTTACCGGTATTCTGGTAGAAGCTAAAGACGGCAAAATTACCTTCGTCGGCACCAATACCCATCGTCTGGCTATCAAATCTCTGCCCTATGAGGGAAATGAAGAGCTCAGCATGATTATTCCGTCCAAGGTTTTGGGCGAAATTTCCCGTAACCTGACAGGTGAGGTACCGCAGCAGGTACTTATTTCCCTGCTCAATAACCAGATTATGGTTGTTATCGATAATATAGTTATTGTTTCCCGTCTGATTGAAGGTCAGTTCCCTGATTATCGCCGTGTTATTCCGCCGAAATTCGCTCTGACCAGTAAGGTAAACATCAAAGAGCTTGCCGGCGCTGTCGAGCGTGTTGCTCTTTTCTCTACCGACGGTGATTACAGCATCATCAAAATGAGCGTAGCTGCCGACGAAATTACTATTACCAGCAGCAGCCCGGATGTAGGTACCGGCCTGGAGGTTGTTTCCTGCCAGACTATCGGTGATCCGCTAAATGTTGCCTTTAATGCCAAATATATTCTGGATATCCTGAAGAACCTGGAAGCAGAGGAAGCTGTTTTATCCATGAATACCTCTCTCAGCCCGGTATGTGTTACCTGTGCCGATGAACCGGATTATACCTACATCGTAACACCGGTACGTGTTGTTTTCTAAGGAGCGGAATTATGCAAAAAGAAACTGTAGAAATCACAACAGAATTTATTACTATGGATAAGCTGCTGAAGTTTTCCGGTGTTGCTGATACCGGAGGCCAGGCATTTCTGATGGTTGAAGATGGCGTTGTCCGCCTGAACGGCCAGCTGGTAACGGAAAAACGTAAAAAGGTACATCCCGGCGATGTAGTAAATATTGATGACCAGATAGAGCTGACCGTTGCCAAAGAAGCTTAATGAAAATCAACAGTCTTTATGCGGTTAATTTCCGCAACTATGAAAGCTGCAGCCTGCAGCTTTCATCTATGATTAATGTTTTTTACGGGCAGAACGCCCAAGGAAAAACTAATCTGCTGGAGGCTATTTTTTACAGTGCCTTCGGTATGTCGCACCGTACCTCCGCCGAAGAGGAAATGCTGAAAATGGGTGCCGACGCTATGGCCGTAGGCGTGGAATATGCCAGCTTCAGCGGCAGCCATGAGGTAAAAATAAAAAAATACCGTCAGCATGAACGCTGGCAGAAGGAAATACTGCTCGACGGTGCGCGCGTGCGTCCCAAGGAGCATTACGGTGCCCTGAATACGGTGATGTTTTCGCCGGAGGACCTGCAGCTGGTCAAGGGTGAGCCTGCATTGCGACGCCGCTTCTTTGATATGCAGATTGCCCAGACAGATCCTGTCTACTACGATTTGCTGCTGAAGTATAACCGTGTTCTGCAGCAGCGCAACCGTCTTTTGAAGGAGCTGCGCGATAACGGCGGCACTCCTGATATACTGCAGCCCTGGAACGAGGAGTTCATCCGTCTGGCGGCAGCTATTGTCCGCAGACGTTTGGCGGCTTTGGGCAAGCTGCAGGCTATTGCCGGAGAGATTTATTCATCCATTACCAAGGGCAGCGAAATGCTGCAGGTGCGCTATGAGCAGAAGGCTAACAACAGCACTCTGCTCTATCCGCAGTCTGCCGAGGAGGCAGCAGAGGATTTTTACCGTGAACAGCTGTCGGAGCGTCAGCGCCTTGATATTCTGCGCGGTAATACGGGCATCGGTCCCCACCGCGACGATTTGCAGCTTCTGCTCAACGGTCTTTCATTGCGGGCCTTCGGCTCACAGGGGCAGCAGCGCAGCGGTGCTCTGGCACTGAAGCTGTCGCAGCTGCAGTATGTCAAAAACGAGCTGGGCGAATTCCCTGTTCTGCTCTTGGATGACGTAATGAGCGAGCTTGATAACAGCCGCCGCGCTCAGCTGCTGCTGTTTATTGACGGCAGAGTGCAGACCTTTATTACAGTAAATGACCGCGAGCTGATACCGGAGCTCGCCGGTAATGCTTACTTTAAAATTTCCGGTGGCAGTATAAGCGAGGCCTGATTATGTATGCTGAGAATTTAGAGGCTGCGGAGGAGGTTATCCGCCGTCTGTTTGATCCGCGCCGTACCTATAAAAAGGCTTATATATCGCCGGAAATCAAGCTGGCCTATCTGCAGCATTATCTGGAAAGCAGATGGACGGAGATTGTGGGCGAAAATCTGGCGCGCAGCTGTGCTATCGAAAAAATCAGCGGCAGCGAGCTTTATGTGCGCACGGCCAACAGTATGCTGGCCAACGAGCTTTATATGATGCAGCAGCTGTTTCTGCAAAAAATCAACTCCTTTTTGCTGGGACGCGTGCTGATTAAAAAGGTTTATTTTCATACCGGCAGCTTTTTCAGAAAGCAGCAGCAAAAGGAAAAGCAGGCCGAGCCGCCTGAACCGCCTGCGGAATATACCAAATGCCCAATATGCGGTGCCCAAATGCGCAAGGGACTGGATATGTGCAGCATCTGCGAGCGCGAGCAGCGCGAGGAGCTGCGCAGCAAGCTGGCGGAGCTGCTGCGGATTCAGCCCTGGCTGAAGTATGAAGATTGTCTGGCCTACTATAAATGTGATAAAATATTATTTACGGCTGTAAAGGAAAACTTACAAAGCTACTATTTTGAACGGGTGCGCTGCGGCTTTGCCGATAAGAAGGAAAGCCTGTTGGCGGTAATGTTTCTGCTGGAAAAGCAGCCTGAGGACATTACCCTTGCACTGTATGAAAATGCTTTGACTTATTTAAGGAGGGATCAGGGTGTATCTGCATTTGGGAGTAGATTACATGGTAAAAAACAGTGAAATAATCGCTATTTTTAATTTGAATCACCCTCAGTCAGTGGTTTATGACGATTTCGTCAAGAAGTACGGCTCCCGCTATAAGGTAGTCGATGCTTCCGGCGGCGAAGGCTATTACAGCTGCGTTCTGACCGATGATACAATGTATTTGTCCTCGATTTCTTCGGTGACTTTGAAAAAACGCGCTGAATCAGGTTTTCTGGACGGCGCTGTCTATACTAATTTAGAAATTTTAAAACGGAGGTAAATATGACCCAGGATATTGATATTGAAGAAGCTACAGCGGTCAAGGGTAACTATAACGCGGAACAGATTCACGTTTTAGAGGGCCTGGAGGCTGTACGCAAAAGACCTGCTATGTATATCGGCAGTACGTCCTCCCGCGGTCTGCACCATCTGGTGTATGAGGTTGTGGACAACAGTATTGACGAGGCTTTGGCCGGCTACTGCAGTGATATCAAGGTAATTATCCATAAGGATAACAGCATTACGGTTATCGATAACGGCCGTGGCATTCCCGTGGATATGATGAAAAAGGAACAGAAGCCTGCTGTTGAGGTTATCATGACAGTACTGCATGCAGGCGGTAAGTTCGGTGACGGCGGCTATAAGGTTTCCGGCGGTCTGCATGGTGTCGGTGTTACCTGCGTTAACGCTTTGAGTGAGCACATGGAGGTTGAGGTGCGCCGCGGCGGCAAATGCTACGGCATTGAGTTTGCTAAGGGTAAAACCTCGAAAAAGCTTTACGAAAAGGGCGATTGCGAAACTACCGGTACCACAGTACATTTCAAACCTGACGCTACCATTTTTACGGAAACGGAATACAGCTATGATACTCTGCGTCTGCGTATTCGCGAGTTGGCCTTTTTGAATAAGGGCATTACTATTTCCCTGACCGATGAACGTGCCGAGGATAAGAGTGAAACCTTCCATTTTGCCGGCGGTATTATCGAATACGTTGAATTTATGGATAAGGATAAGGATAAAATAAATCCGAAGCCGATTTATCTGGAGGGTGAAAAGAATGCTGTTATCGTTGAGGTTGCAATGCAATATTGTGATACCTACAGCGAGAATATTTTCACCTATGTCAACAACATCAACACCGAAGAAGGCGGTACTCATCTCAGCGGCTTCCGTAAGGCGCTGACACGCACAATTAACGCTTATGCGCGTAAAACCAATATGCTCAAGGAAAATGAGGATGCGCTGAGCGGTGATGATGTGCGTGAGGGCTTAACCGCAGTTCTGAGCCTGAAGGTGCAGAACCCGCAGTTCGAAAGCCAGACTAAAATTAAGCTGGGCAACAGCGAGGTTATGCCTATCGTTGATAATCTGGTCGGCGATACTCTGGCCGAGTTTATGGAGGAAAATCCGCAGGTTGCCAAAAAGCTGGTGGAAAAGGCTATTGTTGCTGCACGCGCCCGTTTGGCAGCACGCAAGGCGCGCGAGCTTACACGCCGTAAGAACGCTATGGATTTGGGCGGACTTCCCGGCAAGCTGGCTGACTGCAAGAGCCGTAACGTTGAGGATACCGAGATTTATCTGGTCGAAGGTGACTCTGCAGGCGGCAGTGCCAAGCAGGGACGTAACAGTGATTTCCAGGCTATTTTGCCGCTGCGCGGTAAAATCCTTAATGTAGAAAAGGCACGTCTTGATAAGGTGCTGAGCAGTGAAGAAATCCGTAATATGATTACCGCCTTCGGCTGTGGTATCGGCGATGACTTTAATCTGGAGAAGGCACGTTATGGCAAGATTATTATTATGACAGATGCCGACGTCGACGGTGCGCATATCCGTACGCTGCTGTTGACCTTCTTCTACCGTTATATGCAGCCCCTGATTAAGGAAGGCCATGTGTTTATTGCACAGCCGCCGCTGTATTTAATCCGTAAAAACCAGAAGCAGCATTACTACGCTTATAGCGATGAAGAATTGCAGGAAATCCTCGACGAGGTTGGCCGCGATACTAACCCGTATGTACAGCGTTACAAAGGCTTAGGCGAGATGAACCCCGGCCAGCTGTGGGAAACAACTATGGATCCTGCTGCACGTACTATTCTGCAGGTTCATCTGGAAGACGCTGCGGAAGCAGATCGCATTTTCTCCATTCTGATGGGCGATAAGGTTGAGCCGCGCCGTCAGTTTATCGAGGACAATGCTAAGAAGGTTCGTAACCTGGACCTGTAAGCAGGCTTGTAGCATAAAAAGAGGTGCTTTAAATGGTTAAAATTAAAAAAGGACTTTCCGATGCAGATATGCTGAAGGGCTTCAGCGAAGAGCTGACCTTTGAAAATGGTATGTATGCGGATGAAAAGGATAAGCAAAGCAAATTAAAGGGTGCTAAGGCACCTGCTAAAAAAGAGCTGCTGCTGCCGGAGGATGCGCAGGAGCGTCTGAACCGTTTTCTTCTGGAAATCAGCATGGAATGGCTGAAGAACAAGAATGGTGACTGCACCTGGAAGGTTCTTAAGGAAAACGGCCAAATTGTGATTAAGCCTGTCGCTGTAGCGAAAAAATAATGGCTGCTAAGCTTTTTGTATTGCCTGAGCTGGAGCTGCGCGTAATGTTTCACGTGAAACATCACGCTGCTGCACTTTCCCCTGCTGACACTTTGCTGGTGGTTGCAGGCGGACGCGGACCGAAAACTGAGTGGCTGCACAGCGTCAGCAGCGATAAGAAAATTTACTGCGCCGACCGCGGCGCCGAGTATTGCTTTGCAGCCGGCTGTGTGCCGGCGGAGCTGTTCGGTGACTGCGACAGCTCATCGCAGGCTGTTTACAGGCAGGCGCGTGCTGCAGGCACAGAGGTGCACAGCTTTAATCCTGCTAAGGATGATACCGACCTGCAGCTGCTGCTGCATAATCTTCCTGAGGGAGACATTCTTGCCAGCGGTATTTGGGGCGGACGCTTCGACCATTTATACAGCAACGTTTATACTCTTCTGGGAGTAAAAAAGCAGCGTGGCTGCAGTGTTATACTGGCGGATGACAAGGAATTTATGCTGCTGCTGACAGAGGGCGAAAGCGTAGAGCTGAAGCTGCAGGCTGCGGAGGAAGCTGTTTCACTGCTGCCCTTAAGCGAAAGCACGGTAGTAGATTTTACCGGCGTGCGCTGGCCCTTGCAGCAGGCAACACTGCGCCAGCTCTACCCTTACGCTATCAGCAATGAGGTTCTGGAAGGTACCGAAAAAATCCGCTGCACCTGTCACAGCGGTGCTTTAGGAATCTATATCCGTTGGGCGGAAGGAAGTAAATAGTTAAAAGTTAATAGTGTATAGTGTACAGTGAAAAGTAAGCAGTGATTAGTAAATAGTGTGCAGTGAAGCCGTGCAGCCTGATATTTGGCATAATGAGTTCCGCTTGCTAACTACTAACAACTAATTACTAGCCACTGAAATGAGGGGAATTTTTTGGAAACTTTTGTGGCGAATTTAGATACTACGACAGTTATTTTCCTGATTGTATCAGGCTTTATAGCTTCGTTTATTGATTCTACTGTCGGCGGCGGCGGTTTAATTTCCACCCCTGCCCTGTTGAGCCTAGGCTTGCCTGTTCCATATGCTTTGGGAACAAACAAGCTGGCAGCCTCTATCGGCTGCTTTACCAGCGTGCTCTCCTTTTGGCGCGCCGGTAAAATAAAAAAGGCAGCCTTTACGCTGATGCCGCTTTCCTTTATCGGTTCAGCCTTAGGTGCCTACGTAGTTTATCTGCTGCCGGAGCAGCTGATGAAAAATATTATCGTCGTGCTTTTGGTTGCTGTTGCTGTTTATACCTATCGCCGTAAGGATTGGGGCGATGCCGGTACGGTAGAAAAGCTTGGTATGCAGGCTTTAATCGGTGCCATCGTTATGGCGTTTGCCATGGGCTTTTATGATGGCTTCTTCGGTCCCGGTACAGGCTCCTTCCTAATTTTTGGCTTTTTATATTTGGGATATGATTTTGTAACGGCTGCCGGTAATGCCAAGGCGTTGAATTTTGCCAGCGGCGTGGGAGCGTTGGTATCCTTCGCTGTCAGCGGCACGATTATCTGGAGCTACGGCCTAATTATGGCTGCGGCAATGATTGCCGGTGCTGTTGTCGGTACCCGACTGGCAATTAAAAAGGGTGCTTCCTATGTGCGTCCCTTGTATTTATTGGTTACCACCCTGCTGATTGGCAAGCAGGTTTATGAGATATTATTAAAATAACCTGAGGTGAGGCCTTTTGCCTCAGTTATCTGGTTGTAATATTGTTTTTTGTAAAGGAAAGGTGATAAAGTGGATTTAGAAAATACCACTGGTAAAGTTCTTCCCGTATATATCGAAGAGGAAATGCAAAAATCCTATATCGATTATGCGATGAGCGTTATCATCCAACGTGCTTTACCTGATGTCCGCGATGGCTTGAAGCCTGTACATCGCCGTATTTTATACGCAATGCAGGAAGCAGGCATGACTCCGACGAAGCCCTATAAAAAATCCGCTCGTATCGTCGGTGACGTTTTAGGTAAATATCACCCGCATGGTGATAGTTCCGTATATGATGCAATCGTGCGCCTGGCGCAGGATTTCTCTACCCGCTATCTGATGGTAGACGGCCATGGTAACTTCGGCAGTATTGACGGCGACAGTCCGGCAGCAATGCGTTATACCGAGGTACGTATGGCTAAAATTGCTGAGGCAATGCTGGAGGATATCGAAAAGGATACAGTTGATTTTGTACCTAACTATGATGAATCCTTAAAAGAGCCTAGCGTACTTCCTTCAAAGGTCCCTGCTCTGCTGATTAACGGCAGTGCCGGTATTGCGGTAGGTATGGCTACCAATATTCCTCCGCACAATCTGTGCGAGGTTGTTAACGGCCTTGTTATGCTGATTGATAACCCGGATGTGGAAATTCCGCAGCTGATGACGGCTATCAAAGGTCCTGACTTCCCGACAGGTGCCTGCATTTTGGGTAAAGAAGGTATTACCAGCGCTTATAACACCGGCCGTGGCGTAGTAAAAATCCGCGCTAAGGCTGAAATCGTGCCTGCCAACAAGGGTAAGCACCATATCGTTATTACCGAAATCCCCTATCAGGTTAATAAAGCTAACCTGATTAAGGATATTGCTAACCTGGCTAAGGACGGCGTAATCGAAGGCATTACCAAGGTTGATGACTTCTCCAGCCTTAAAGACGGCATGAAGATTGTTGTTGAGCTGAAGAGTGATGCTGTTCCTGACGTTGTTCTGAACCGTTTGTACAAGCATACCGCCCTGCAAAGCTCTTTTGGCATCATCATGCTGGCGCTGGTTAACGGCCAGCCGCGTGTCCTGAACCTTAAGCAGGTGCTGGAATACTATCTGGAGCACCAGAAGGACGTTATTACCAGACGTACCCGCTACGAGCTGGGCAAGGCCAAGGACAGAGCTCACATCTTAGAGGGCTTAAAGATTGCCCTGGATAATATTGATGCTGTAATCAGCACCATCCGCGGTAGCGCGACAGCAGAAATTGCCCGCACCGCTTTGATGGAAAACTTTAAGCTGAGCCAGCGTCAGGCACAGGCTATTTTGGATATGCGTCTGCAGCGCCTGACCGGCCTGGAGCGCAAGAAGATTGACGAAGAATATGCCGACCTGCTGGAAACCATTGATTGGCTGGAAAGCGTATTGGCAGATGAGCACAAGGTTATGAACATTATTAAGGAAGACCTTCAGGAAATGAAGAAGCGCTTTGGTGACGAGCGTCGTACCGAAATTTCCATCGACAGCTCCGAAATGGATATTGAGGATCTGATTGCCGAAGAGGATATCGTTGTAACCATCAGCCATCAGGGCTATATCAAACGCCAGACTCTGGACAACTTCCGCAGCCAAAAACGCGGCGGCGTAGGCAAAACCGGCGGCAGCGGCAAGAAGATTGATGATTCCGCAGAGCATCTCTTCCTCTCCACTACTCACCATAACATTCTCTTCTTCACCAACCGTGGCCGTGTATATCGCCAGAAGGGCTATGAAATCCCCGAAGCAAGCCGCACTGCCAAGGGCACAGCTATTATCAATCTGCTGGCATTGATGCCCGGTGAAAAGATTACAGCTGTTATTCCGGTGAAGGAATTCAGAGAAGAGCAGTACATGTTTATGGCTACCAATAAGGGTACCGTCAAGAAAATCAACCTTAAGGATCTGGAAAGCGTTCGCAAAAACGGCATGATTGCTATTAATCTGGACGATGATGAGGACCTGATCGGTGTAGAGCTTACTGACGGCAACAGCGAAATCATTTTGGCAACCCGTAACGGTATTGCCATCCGCTTTGATGAGCAGGATGTACGCACTATGGGACGCACCGCACATGGCGTAAAGGGTATTTCCCTCAACTACGGCGATGAGGTTGTAGCTATGGACAGCGTTTCCGATGAGGATTCCGAGGTGCTGACGGCAACTGAATTCGGCATGGGCAAGCGTACCGAGGTTAAGGAATACCGTAAGCAGACTCGTGGCGGCAAGGGTATAATCAACATGAAGATTACCGAAAAAACCGGTCTGGTAATCGGCATGAAGGTTATTAATCCGGATCAGGAAATCATGATGATTACTGCAGCCGGTCTGATTATCCGTACCGATGTGGACCAGATTTCCCAATATGGCCGTAATACCCAGGGCGTAAAGCTGATGACCTTGAACGATGATGACAAGGTTGTTTCTTTGGCAGCAATTCATCATGAAGAGGATGCTGAATAAATTTGTTTATTTGTTTTAACGTATGTGTTTTCTAGAAAATGAAGAGCTTTAATGATTCATTAACAGGTAAATATTTGCGTATTGCCCTCCCCGCTGCGTTGGAGGGCATTTTTATGACCTTTCTGGCTGCGGCTGATTTAATTATGGTAGGCGTATTGGGTGCTAAGGCCATAGCAGCGGTAAGTATTTTTCTGCCACTGCGCCTGGTACTGCTGACAGTATCGCGCTCACTGGCATCAGCAGTTACGATTCTGACAGCGAATAAATTCGGTTCCGGACAATATTCCACTATTAAGGTTTTGCTGCGCCAAAGCTTTACTGTCAGCAGTATCCTGCTTGTAGTGCTGCATCTGCTATTTTACGGCTTTTTTGAGAAGCTGGTGGTGCTGATGGGCGCGCAGAGGGATTATCTGGAGCTGGCGCTGGCTTACGGCAATATTGCCGTAGCTGCAGTACTGCTAAACTCACTGTCACTCTTGTTACAGGGAACCTTGTTAGGTGTAGGCCGGACAAGCGCTATTATGAAAAGCAATATTGTCGGCAATGTAGTGAATATCGTCTGCAATTATTTTCTCATTACCGGCTTCGGCAGTTTTGCCGGCTGGGGTGTGCGTGGCGCGGCAATCAGCACGATTATCGGCTCTCTGTGTACTCTTGGTATAACCGTCTGTATTATTAAGCAAGAGGGCTTTTTCAGTGACGGTCTGCTGCAGCTGCCGGATAAAATCTTCTGGCGGGAATTTATGCCGGTATTCGGCGGTGTTTTCAGTGAGCTGGGAGCGGAACGCATCGGTATGCTGGCCTATGGCTGGATGACTGCGCGTCTTGGTACTCTGCCCTATGCAGTACACAGCATTTGCTATAATATCTGCGATTTTTCTTATGATTTTATCTTCGGCTTCGGTAAGGCTAATATGGTGCTTGCCGGGCAGATGCGCGGTGCCGCTGATTATGCAACCTGGAAGCGCTGCCGCAGTATAGGCTTTAAATGGGGCCTGGGACTTTCCGTTGCCTCTTTTATTATCCTGTATGCCGCACGCGTGCCGATTTTCAGCGTTTATTCGCAGGATGCGCAGGCACTTGCTCTCAGTGAGACGTTAATGTTCTGGGTGGCAGCAGTTTGCATACCGCAGGGGCATACGATTATTACTGCAGGTATATTGCGTGGCAGCGGTCAGACTACTGCCGTTGCCGTCTATTCCTTTGTGCTGATTACCGTTTTGCGTCCTCTGATGACGGCTTTCTTTATCTATTATTGCAAGCTTGGTATTGTGGGCGCCTGGGTACCGATGTTTTTGGACCAGTCGCTGCGCAGTCTGTGCTTTACCTGGAAGGTTATGCGGATACGCGGATTGAAGGATTTAATAAAATAAATATGCCGTATAAAAAGCAAAGCAGCTTCTGCATCGCAGAAGCTGCTTTTGTCGTATAAATATATAAAATTATTTTGTTGCAAGGTTGCAGCGGACTTTAGTGCTTACTCTGCAAAGCTAGTTCTCAGCTCTTTTTCCGCCAGACGGATGAAGGCACGGATTGCCTCCTCCAGCTGCGGCTGCGGTGTGTTTTCTTCCTTGCAGTGAGAAATACCGGGATCGGATTGGGCGAACATCATTACCGAAGGTACAACGGCATTCAGAGGCACGGCATCATGCAGCGGTGCGGAATACATGCTGTGTCTTGCACCTGTTTCCTCCTCTACGGCAGCGTTGCAGTCCGCTACCAGCTGCGCATCAAACAGAATCGGTGCTGCCTGCCAGATAGGCTCAAACTCTACAGTGAGCCTGCCATCCTGCGCATGCTTTTGCGCCGCAGCCTTGGCTTCTGCAACTATCGTTTGCATTGTTTCCGGCTTAATGCTGCGCTGGTCCAGCGAAATGCGGCAATAGCCCGGAGAAATAGTAGTCAGGTCAGGCTTGACCTCAATATTGCCTACAGTGCAATAGGAATCATATTTGAGGGCAATTTCACGTAAATCAAGGGTGGTCTGCGCTGCCGCAATAAAGGCATCCTGACGCAAAGCAACCGGAGAACCGCAGTGTCCCTGCTGCCCGCGGAAGGTGATGTACTGGCGGTTGCAGCCGCAAACGCCGTAAACACAGGCTACGCTTTTTTTGGCTAAAGCCAGCAGCGGTGCCTGCTCGATGTGCAGCTCCAAATAGGCTTTAACAGGCAGCTTGGCAAAGGCTGTGTGTGCCTCCCCTATTCTGTTGGCATCAAGGCCGTATTCCTGCCAGACATCGCTGAAGCTGCGGCCGTTTTCCTGATGGATTAAGGGCAGCACATCCTTGCTCGTGACAATGCCGCTGACAGCACTGCTGCCAAGACAGCTTTTACCGAAAGCTACACCCTCTTCATCTGCCCAACCGACAACGTAAAGAGTTTTGGCAGGCTTTTTATCTGCCAGACCATAGGCACCGATACCCATGCCTGCTACAACGCCTAAAGCGCCGTCCAGCCAGCCTCCGTCAGGTACGGAATCGAGGTGGCTGCCGATAACAATGCACTCCTTGCTTTCGCCGGCAAATTTGGCCCAGCTGTTGCCTGCGGCATCGGTCCAGACATCGGCACCTGCTGCCTGCATCTTTTGAGTAAACCATTCCGTTGCTTTCTTGAATGTCGGTGTCCAGGCAACGCGTTGTGCTCCGTCTGCATCAGAGGTTAAGGCTGCCAGCTCCTTGAGATCGGCAACAATGTTTTTGGCTATTTGTTCACGTTTCATATAATGCTCCCTTCCTGCTCCCTTCCTGCTTCATTATGCTTTTGCATAGTGGCAAAAGCATAAAAAGATCAAGTTTATTATATTTTATTATAGCTTTAAAACCAATTTGTTCCGCTGTTTTATCTGCTCCGGTAAGAGCGTTACAGAAAACAAGTATAGGATAGCTTATCTGCATTATATACAAATCGGCGTCAATTTACAAGACGGAATAATGAGACTGCAAAGGTATATCGAAAATAAAAATAAGCTGCTGCCTTTACTTTTGCTACAAAGAAGGCAGCAGTTTTTCAGTTACATCGAAGAAATAATTAAATTAATAAATTTAATTTAATTCATGAACAGCTTGCTTCAGCTGCTCAAGTCCCTGTAATAATAGCGCACGGGGGCAGGCAACGTTGATACGTTCAAAGGCTTCTCCCTCTTTGCCGAAGATACCGCCGCCGTCGAGCCAGAGGTGTGCTTTATGCCAGAGCCACTGCTCGCGTTCAGCAGCTGTAAGGCCTAAGGCGCTGCAGTCGAGCCAAATCAGATATGTCCCCTCAGGCTGGAGCAGCTTAATCTGCGGCAGGTTCTGCTTCAGATAAGCATCAATAAATTTAATGTTATCTTCGATATAAGCCTTCGCCTGCTGCAGCCAATCCTCGCCATAAGTGTAGGCCGCCTGACAGGCAACAAGGCCTAAGGTGTTTACCTGGCTGTAGCCTGCTGCCGCTACCTGCTTGCGGAAGCGGCGACGTAAATTTTTGTTGGGAATGAAGATATTGGATACCTGCAGACCGGCAATGTTGAAGGTTTTGCTGGGAGCAGTACAGATTACGCAATTTTGCTCGTACTGCTCACCCAAACTTGCAAAAACCGTCTGAGAGTTATTTCCCCAGACGAAATCACCGTGAATTTCATCACTTACGGTAATTACACCATGCTTAAGGCAGATATCGCCTACCTTTTGCAGTTCAGCGCGTGTCCAGACACGGCCTACGGGGTTATGCGGTGAGCATAAAAGTATCAGCTTAACATTGTTAGCGACGATTTTTTCTTCCAAATCGGCAAAGTCCATTTCATAATGACCATTTTTCAGAATGAGCGGTGAATTAATCAGCTTGCGCTCATTATCTTCGATAAGCTCGCTGAAAGGATAGTAAACCGGCTACTGTACAAGTACGCCCTCACCTTTTTTAGTGAAGGCCTTTACTGCCATGGCAAGGGCAAAACTATGCCGGGAGTCTTGGTGAGCCATTCTGCTTTGGGGCTCCAGTTAAAATGCTTAGTATACCAGTCGCGGACAGCGTGAAAATATGCTTCTGTGCTTTCGCTATAGCCGAAGATAGCATGTTGGCAGCGTTCAATAAGTGCTTCCTGTATTTCCCGGGCAATAGGAAAATCCATATCTGCTACCCAAAAAGGCAAAACGTCGGCCGGACGACCACGTTGAATGGCAAAATCGTATTTTAGGCAGTCTGTGTTACGTCTGTCGATTATTTTGTTAAAATCGTATTTAGTCATAATTTATCACCAAACTTTATTCTTATAAATTATTCTACTGCAGTAAAGGCCTGTGCCAGATCTTCAATAAGATCCTGCGTTGCTTCAATGCCTGTAGAGAAGCGCAGCAGACAATCCGTAATCCCCTTTTCGGCACATTCTTCGGCAGTAAGGTCGGTATGCGTCTGGCGAATCGGATAGGTTATCAGGCTTTCCGTACCGCCGAGGCTTTCGGCAAATTTGATGAGCTTGACGCCCTCAAGAATTTGGAGTGCTGTTTCGGCGTTGTCTACAGCAAAGGAAATCATGCCGCCGAAGCCGGTGGTCTGCGCTTTATTGATTTCATAACCGGGATGATTTTCCAGACCGGGATATAAAACATATTGTATACGCGGTTGCTTCTGCAGCCATTTCGCAATGGTAAAAGCATTTTTCTGGTGCTGCTCCATACGCAGCGGCAGAGTTTTGATACCGCGGATAATGCTCATGTACGGTAAGGAAGCAAGCAACCGAAAACAAGAGATAGACCGCCAGCACTACACTATTCCGAACCAAAGACCAAAAGATAAGCATTGTGGGAAAATCTAAACTTTTGGATTTTCCTACAATGCCAACTACGGCGGAATCCCTCCCACTCCTTATATCTTTCTGTATACATTGAATTTGTATTTAGTAAAATGCAGACAACACCACGGATCGGCTTTTGGTTGGACAATTCCAACCAAACACCACAGCAGACAGCAGAAAACATTCTGAACGCTAGGAAGCCGGTATGATTGTTACATATAAGGGGAAGAAAAATTTCTTTTAGGTACTTGCTTTCCTAAAACTGATGTGATACAATGATTTAATCCAGAAAAGGAGTAAAAAATATGCGGCAAGGTATTCTTAAATAAAACTATAATCAAATAGTGGGAACAAAGGATTATGATAGCTCCTTTTGTAGGGGCTTAGTTTTTTGTACCCAATTTAAGAATACTTTTGCCTTATCAATTTTGACATATCCCCAAAAACAGCAATCACAAACAGGTGTATGCTGTATATGTGTATGCAACTTATAATCCCCAGTGGTAAAAGTATTTTACTGCTGGGGATTTTTATGCCCTTTGGGGCTGTAAAGGGAGGACAATCACATGAAAATAATCAATATTGGAATTCTTGCCCATGTAGACGCTGGAAAGACGACCTTGACGGAGAGCCTGCTATATGCCAGCGGAGCCATTTCAGAACCGGGGAGCGTCGAAAAAGGGACAACGAGGACGGACACCATGTTTTTGGAGCGGCAGCGTGGGATTACCATTCAAGCGGCAGTCACTTCCTTCCAGTGGCACAGATGTAAAGTTAACATTGTGGATACGCCCGGCCACATGGATTTTTTGGCGGAGGTGTACCGCTCTTTGGCTGTTTTAGATGGGGCCATCTTGGTGATCTCCGCTAAAGATGGCGTGCAGGCCCAGACCCGTATTCTGTTCCATGCCCTGCGGAAAATGAACATTCCCACCGTTATCTTTATCAACAAGATCGACCAGGCTGGCGTTGATTTGCAGAGCGTGGTTCAGTCTGTTCGGGATAAGCTCTCCGCCGATATTATCATCAAGCAGACGGTGTCGCTGTCCCCGGAAATAGTCCTGGAGGAAAATACCGACATAGAAGCATGGGATGCGGTCATCGAAAATAACGATAAATTATTGGAAAAGTATATCGCAGGAGAACCAATCAGCCGGGAAAAACTTGTGCGGGAGGAACAGCGGCGGGTTCAAGACGCCTCCCTGTTCCCGGTCTATTATGGCAGCGCCAAAAAGGGCCTTGGCATTCAACCGTTGATGGATGCGGTGACAGGGCTGTTCCAACCGATTGGGGAACAGGGGAGCGCCGCCCTATGCGGCAGCGTTTTCAAGGTGGAGTATACAGATTGCGGCCAGCGGCGTGTCTATCTACGGCTATACAGCGGAACGCTGCGCCTGCGGGATACGGTGGCCCTGGCCGGGAGAGAAAAGCTGAAAATCACAGAGATGCGTATTCCATCCAAAGGGGAAATTGTTCGGACAGACACCGCTTATCCGGGTGAAATTGTTATCCTTCCCAGCGACAGCGTGAGGTTAAACGATGTATTAGGGGACCCAACCCGGCTCCCTCGTAAAAGGTGGCGTGAGGACCCCCTCCCCATGCTGCGGACGTCGATTGCGCCGAAAACGGCAGCGCAAAGAGAACGGCTGCTGGACGCTCTTACGCAACTTGCGGATACTGACCCGCTTTTGCGCTGCGAGGTGGATTCCATCACCCATGAGATCATTCTTTCTTTTTTGGGCCGGGTGCAGTTGGAGGTTGTTTCCGCTTTGCTGTCGGAAAAATACAAGCTTGAAACAGTGGTAAAGGAACCCACCGTCATTTATATGGAGCGGCCGCTCAAAGCAGCCAGCCACACCATCCATATCGAGGTGCCGCCCAACCCGTTTTGGGCATCCATCGGACTGTCTGTTACACCACTCCCGCTTGGCTCCGGTGTACAATACGAGAGCCGGGTTTCGCTGGGATACTTGAACCAGAGTTTTCAAAACGCTGTCAGGGATGGTATCCGTTTTACCTTGAACAGACATTGATTCGCTTGGAATATAAACAATTTGCATAATAGCTCCTCCTTTATTTTGTGCAAGAAGACCAGAAACCTGAATTTGTCTTTTATCTTTTTTTGATTATATCACAAATCCGAGAGCGTGGAAATAGGGAGTTTTTCAGGCTGATTTCCTACCTCTTGGATATACGGCACAGGCGGTCAAAAAGGTGTAGACTTGGGATAGTTCATCGATGGACAAGCACCTTGGAAACAGAACACGCCAAAGAAAACGGAGGGACGCATGAGCAAAAGACCCTATCAACACCTGCCGCCGCTGGAACACAGGCCGGACGGCTCCCCCTACCGCATAACCCCGCCCCAGAAGAGACGAGCCAGCAGCCTGATACGCCGGGAGTGTTGTTGCTGTGAGGACGGCAACTGCATTGTCCTTGATGATGGGGACACCTGCACCTGCCCGCAGACGGTTTCTTTCTCGCTCTGCTGTAAGTGGTTCCGCTGGGCGGTCTTGCCGCTGGACGGGACGCTGGAAGCGGAAATTTTCCGGGATAAGGACTTGAAACGCTGCGCGGTCTGCGGGGCGGCCTTTGTCCCCAAATCCAACCGGGGGAAATACTGCCCCGGCTGCGCCGGGTGCATGAAGAAACGCAAAGCCGCCAATGTCGGTCAGAGAGGGAAGCAAGCGGCTTTCTCTCTGTGCCGACAAGCCCTCGGCAGAGCGCACGCACCCGTAAGGGTGTATAAGTGCGCCCTTTGTACCAAAGGGATTATTCGCTTTTCCCGCCCTCGGTGCGTTTTTTCAGATAGCCCCGCGCTTCCTCGCTCGTCAGGGCAAGCCGGAGAAAGGCGGCGGCTTCTTCGTCGGTCATGGTCTTTGCTTCTGGCACAATGCTCTCAAAGACCGCACCCCGGACGATCAGCCGATGGCTGCGCGTCCTGCGTTCCTCTTGGGATAACTTTTGCCGCAACACCTTTTCCCGATTTTCAAGCTGCCGGATTTTCTTCTTCCCGTCCTCAATCTCGGCTTGCAATTCCTCGCGTTTTTTTCTCTCGGTTTCGTCATGGGTGGTCACTCCTTTCTACCTGTCGGCATAGAAAAAGGACAGTCGATTTCCTCGGCTGTCCTTTTGATTAGGGTGTTTGGTTTACTCCGTTCTGCTCAATAAATGGGAATATTAAATATCAATACGCCCTTTAATACATTCCTATTAAAACATCAGCTTCGATTGTCAAATGTGTGAGAGTACGCCAATCAACGCAATCTTTTTCAACGCAAAAGAGAAGCGGCGTCATTTCAATAAACGACATTCTTTGTTCTGATGACAACTGTACGGTGGCTGAAACCGTTTCTCTTGAAATGGTTTTAAGATATTTCTCAAAATATTCAACGACAGACTCATTTGAATAATCTGGATTTTTCAAGTGTGCTTGCACTTTAGTCCTGATTTCCCTCAAATGATTTTTCGTAGGAATTACTTTCACAACATATCCGTTAGGAGATAGCAATCGCTGAAATTCTTTGTAGTGTGCAGGCGAAAATATGTCTAAAATACAATCCATACTTCCGTCTTTCAAAGGGATTTTTGATAAGTCAGTAACAAACCACTTCACTGCTTTGCGCTTGTCTTTTTTTGATGCAATCTGTATTGCCTCCCTTGACAAGTCAAAGGCAAAGATGTTTCGTTCTGTTCTTTGCTGTATCTGCCTTGCATAGAAACCCTCGCCGCAACCAACATCTAAAATGTTTCTTATAGATGGCGTATCAGAAATAAACTGTATGATTTTCTCCAACACAACATCATACATGCCATACTCCAAAATTTGGTGCCGGTTGTCAAAAGACCGCTTGCTGTAGTTGGTTTTGGGCGATGATTTTAACAACAAATTTACATACCCATATCTTGAAATATCAAAGCAATGTCCATGTCTACAAATTAGGCTATTGCCTTGTATATCCATTGATTTTGTGCAAATTGGGCATTGAAAATAAACCTTGCTGTCTGCAAAGCGTGATAAATTATTATTCATTTGTTTTTCCTCCGTAATTACATCTCTGCTTCAATAAGCGAGTTATGCAATACGGATAACCGCAACATAACTCGCGGTTTTATCTTAATCTCATAAATGTAACCATTGTGTTGTCCTCCAATCAATTCCGCAGTATTACTCTGCTTTTAGAAAAAGTATAGCACAAAACTATGAACATTTCAACTCTATTTCAGCCTGTCGGCGACGTTGCTCTCTCTGGCATACCGCCGCGCCGCTTCCCGCCGTTCCTCGCTGTATGGGGCGGTCAGACGGAAAGAGAAGCGGCCTTTCTCAATGTCAAACTCCATGCAGCCCGTTTCCGGGTCTGCGTCGGTCTGGCGGCACACATCGGGGTGCTGCTCGGCATAGGCGGCAAGCCGCTTCTTCAAGTCGGTGTTGTGGGTACGGATATGGATCAACGGGTCTTTCTCATCAAACCAGATGTCTGTGACCTTTTTTTGCTTGGGAAGCCCTGTTCGCATAAACTCTCCTTTCTGCGCCCTCGTTTGGAGAGAGGGGCATTTTTGAGGGAATTTTCCCGGCTCTTGACTTGGGGAAAATGGGGATTTTCAAATAGAAACCGCCCCGGCGAACCATTCTTCGTCCGGGCGGTTCCTATCGCGTGATTTTCGTTTTTTCCGGCTCTTGACCGTCCTGCAAGCTGTCGGCAAGTATCACTTTGAGCAGCTTGTCGCGGAATGTTTCTGTGCCGCTGTGGTTGAAAAACAACTCCGCAACGATGGTCTGTCCGTCCCTCTGTGTCGTGATAACACTGTTGGGGGATTGAGGTGTCCCGTTCTGTTCTGCCATAGGCGGCTCCTTTCTCCGGGCGCAAAAGAGGGACTTCCCGTAGCCGGAAAATCCCTCTTGGTTGTCGGTTATTCTGTTTTACTGTGCGGGCTGTGCGGCGGCGGTCTGCGCCTTTCTCCTTGCCCGGTATTCCCGCGCCTTGATACGCTCATACTCCCGTTGCTTTTCAAGGTTTCGCGCCCGGTACTCCCTTGAATATTGCCGGTGGTAGGCGCGGCTCTTTTCCTTTTTGGCTTCTTCGATTTCCTCCCGCATTTGCCGGATTTCCTGCTCGGTCGGCTCTGCGAGCTGTGTCACTTCGTTCTCAAATTTGCCGATATAGTTGAAATATATCCCGATGTGCTGAATGGCTTGTTTTGCCCTTTTCTTGTCGCGCTCATGCACTTCAATCCGGCTGATAAACTCGTTGAGAATGGCGGGGGTCAGGTCGGTAAAGGCAGCGTAGCGTTCCGTCAGCTTCAAAAACTTCTGTGCCCGTCCGCCCGCGTTCTCAAAAGCGGATAGCTGCTCTTGCAGCTCGGCAAGCTCCGCTTTCAGCGCATAGTATTCTTCTGAATACTTCTGCGACATTTGCTCATAGCGGTCTTGCGGGATCGTGCCGAGGGCGTTGTCCTCATAGAGCTTATTCAGCACCTTGTCAATCTGTTCAAGGCGCGTCGTGATTTGCGGGATACGTTTCTGCTGTTTCTTGGTCTGGTCGGTCTGCTGCATGGCAAGGCTCTTTTTCACTAAGGCTTCAAACTCCGCCCGGTTGCTGATAGAGTAGTCCTCGATTTTCTTTAGCGCTTCCGCGACGGTCTGCATGAGCAAGTCTGCGTCGATGATGTGCGGGGAATGGCACTTGGGGTTTTTGGCTTTCCCCTTGTGGTACTCGCTGCAATAGGCAACGTGCCGCTTGCCGCCATTCCGATAATCTATGCGAATGTGCATTTTTGCGCCGCAATCCTTACAGAAAAGCAAGCCCGACAAAGGGTGGATTTCCCCGTCCCCGTTGGGGCGTTTGACGGGCGCGTTTTCTAAAATCCGCTGTACGGTTTCAAAGTCGGTGCGGTCAATAATCGGCTCATGCACATTTTCGGTTATCTGCCATTGGCTCCGGTCTACATAGTGGTTCCGCTTGTCGCGGAAGTGCTTTGTGGTCTTGAAGTTGACAACATCACCGCAATACTCCTGCCGCGTGAGGATATGGGTCAAGGTGGCTTTGTTCCACTTATAGCGGTTATCCTCATTGAGCGTCCTGTTTTTACACGTTCCCCGTCCCCGGTCTTTCATGTAGAAAGTGGGGGTAGGGATTTGCTCGTTTTTCAGATATACGGCGATTTGGTTGCGGTTCTTCCCGCCGATAAACAGACGGAAAATAAGGCGCACAACCTCGGCGGCTTCCTCGTCGATTATCCAAAATCCTTGTTGTCCGGGTCTTTGACATAGCCGTAGGGGGCTTCGGTGGCAATCGGCTTTCCACTCATGCCCTTCGTCTTAATGCCGGTCTTTACTTTCTTGCTGATGTCCTTTGCGTACCACTCCGACATGATGTTGATAAAGGGCGCAAACTCCAATGTATCGGGCTTTTCGCTGTCTATCCCGTTGTTGACTGCGATAAAGCGCACATTGTTCCGTCTGAATATCTCCATCGCATTGCCGACTTGGAGATAGTCACGCCCCCAGCGTGTCAGGTCTTTCATAATGCAGACACCGATTTTCCCGTTCTCTACATCGTCCATCATGCGGGATTAGGCAGAACGGTCAAAAAATCTGCCGCTCTCGTCATCGTCAATGTAGTGCCGGATATTGGTTAAGTGCTGCCCTCTGGCATAGTTCTCCAAAAAGATTTTCTGGTTCTGTATGCTGTTGCTCTCGCCGCCGTCCCTGTCCTCGTCCCCTACGGAAAGGCGGGAGTAAAGGGCTGTGATTTTGTTGTAATCATTCATGTGCATATCCTCCTGTGCGTCCATGTAGAGTTCTTTACACTTAAGATTATGCACTCCAACGTGCGCTGCCGTATTCTGCGCCCTTGCGGTATTTGCGGGCATTTTTCCCTTTGAAATAGACAATCAGACGGATAACCACCGCGCCCACAATGCCAATAAGCAAATCCAACGGGTGAACGCTCGGCAAGGCATTTGAAAACGCTTCGGAAAATCCCTGTGTGATATTGAGTATCTTTTCGGAAATATCCGCGCCGGGGGCAAGCCGCACCGCCTGTCCCACCTTATCAAAGAGATAGACAAAGAACACATACGGGATATTCGGGATTATCAGCTTTTTGTAGTTTATCTGCTTCATATCTCGCGCCCCCTGTCTATTTTCT
Source organism: Phascolarctobacterium succinatutens (assembly GCF_023497905.1). Taxonomy (NCBI): domain Bacteria; kingdom Bacillati; phylum Bacillota; class Negativicutes; order Acidaminococcales; family Acidaminococcaceae; genus Phascolarctobacterium; species Phascolarctobacterium succinatutens. Next base: position 23,522 of record NZ_CP097284.1, read on the forward strand.
TTACCTTGTCGCGGGCGGCGTTAAGCTGCTTCGCCTTGTCCTTTGCTGCGGCAAGGGCTTTGCGGATAGAGGGCTTTTTATCCCTGTTCAGCTTCTTTGCGGAAAACTCTTGAAACGCTGCGGTCATAACGTCCGCGTCCCTGCCTTTGAAAAACACAAGGTAACGGGTCTGTTCGCCCTTAACCTTTTTCAGCGAAAAATCTATGTTGTATTTCTTCGCGGTACTCTCAAAGGCTTTGATATTGCTGTCGGTGATCTCGATGTTGGAAACCCCCGCATTTTGCTTCATAAGCTGCCGCATGGTCTGTTTCCCATGCGGTGCTTTGCTTTTCTGCTCCAAAAACTTCTTGATTGCTTTCTGTAACGCCTGTTCGGTAAGCCTTGCCGCGCCTTTTCCCACGTTGACGGATAGGGCAATCGTTTTTTGGGTTACTTCCTCCTGCAAGGTATCAACTCCTTTCCCGGTAAACTGCGGCTATGCTCATTTGCTGCCGTAAAAGTCGTGATTGACAAGGGCGGTATAGTAGCTGTCAATGGTACTCGGCGCGTTGAACAGCACCGCTTTTAGATACTGCTTGATGTTGCGGATTTTGGTTGTGTTCTCCCTCATGCAGTCCAAAACAAACTCAACGTGGCTGCTGTTCAGCTTCATAAACTTTGATTTGACAAGTTCGGCGGGGTAGTCGTCCCCGGCGATACGGATTGTCTTTCGGGCTGTGCAGACGGTTTCCAGCATGATTTCTACAATCTCGTCCAAACGGTCTTTATCCATTTTGGGGTCTTGAATGAGAATGTCATAGTCGATGTTTTCTTTGATGATTTCCCGATAAATCTCTATTGCACTGTTTGTTTTCGCTTCCGTTCTTTTCCTTTCCGGCGGCGCAGCCGCTTCGTCCTGCTCATAAGGCAAGGGATTTAGGGAATGGAAAGGAATGGAATGGGTACTTGATAGATCAGTAATTGATTGTTCTTTACTTGATATATCTTTATTTAATTGCGTTGGATTTTCCAACGTAGGTTTTTCCTGCGTAGGTTTTTCCAACGTTGGATTATCCAATGTTGGATTTTCCAATGTAGGTAAATCCAATATAGGCGGCTGTCCGCCGCTGGTAGCTGCTTCCGGCTCTCGCGGCTGCGGCTGCTCGTATATGACGTAATCTGCGCCCCGCAAGCGTCCCTTTTCGTCGCGCTCCCGGCTGCGCACGATATATCCGGCTTTTTCGAGTTCCTTTACCGCTTCGCGGATTGCGTCGATCTTCTCCCGGTTGATATGGGATAAGCCCGCAAGGGTATAATCCCAATCTTCGGGCAGCGAAAGCATTTGCGACAACAAGCCCTTTGCCTTTAAGGACAATTCTTTGTTTCGCAAGTGGTGGTTGCTCATAACGGTATATCCCGTATTTCGCTCCACTCTGAAAACTGCCATATTTCCTCACTTCCTCTCTTGGTATGCGTGGACAATTAGAAAGCCGTTTTCGGCTGTTTTGGTATTGCAATATGCCCTTTGCCGTTTTCGCGTCTGCAAAGCCGCATGGCACAAGGGCTTTTGCCCGTCTATTTGTCCATGCTGGCGTGCGTTTTCCGCGTCCTTTTGCCGGGGCAATAGGGACACTCTTTGAAAACGCAAAACTCATATTTCCACCCGGGGCGGTAGAAACGGCAAGTGCCGCAATCTTCATCATCTCCGGCACAACCGGATTGATAGCGGTCAAATCCCGGCTTCTGCTGCATGAGCAGTTCAAACGCCCGCTGCTTACCCTTTGTGAAATACATTCCGGCTGCACCTCCTTTCCTGCGGGCATAAAAAAACGGCGTTACTTTCTCCCCCAAAGGGGTTAAGGTAACGCCGTTTGTGTGCGTATTCAGTTTTTAACACATTCCCTGTCTATCCGCTGTCCGCAAAACCATTGATTTTATTAGCTTTTTGCCGCTATCGCTATCACACCTCATTATTCCAGCGGCCCGGATTTCAAGCCATGCTTGCGGACATTGAAGCCGGGAAAGTGGGTACGGTCATCGTCAAGGACATGAGCCGGTTAGGGCGAAACTACTTGCAGGTAGGGTTTTACACGGAAATGCTGTTCCCTCAAAAGGGTGTGCGTTTTATCGCTGTCAACGATAATGTGGACAGTGCCAGCGAGGGCATGGACAACGATTTTACCCCGCTGCGAAATCTGTTCAATGAATGGCTGGTGAGAGATACGAGCAAGAAAATCAAGGCAGTGAAAAAGTCAAAAGGCATGAGCGGCAAGCCTGTTACCAGCAAGCCGGTTTACGGCTATGTGATGGACGAGGACGAGAATTTTATTATAGACGAGGAAGCCGCCCCGGTGGTGCAGCAGATTTACCAGCTTTGCCTTGCCGGGAACGGCCCGACCAAGATTGCCCGTATGCTGACGGAGCAGCAAATCCCCACGCCGGGGACGCTGGAATATCAGCGGACAGGCAGCACCCGCCGTTATCACCCAGGCTATGAGTGCAAATGGGCGACCAACACCGTCGTTCATATCCTCGAAAACCGAGAGTACACCGGATGTCTGGTGAACTTCAAAACGGAAAAGCCTTCTTATAAGGTCAAGCACAGCATAGAGAACCCCGTCGAGAAGCAGGCCATTTTCGAGAACCACCATGAGCCGATCATCGACAAGGAAACATGGGAACGGGTGCAGGAGTTACGCAAACAGCGCAAACGCCCGAACCGCTACGATGAAGTGGGGCTGTTCTCCGGGATTTTGTTCTGCGCCGACTGCGGCCATGTGCTGTATCAGCAGCGGTATCAGAACAAAGACCGCAAACAGGACTGCTACATCTGCGGCAGCTACAAGAAGCGCACCCGCAACTGTACGGCGCACTTTATCCGCACCGATCTGTTGACCGCTGGTGTCCTGGCAAATCTCCGGCAAGTGACCGAATACGCAGCCAAGCATGAGAGCCGGTTTGTGAAACTACTTGTCCAGCAGAACGAGATCGGCGGCAAGCGAAAGACCGCCGCAGCCATCAAGCAGCTTGAACAGGCGCAGGAACGCATTTCTGAAATCAGCCGCATTATCAAGCGGCTGTATGAGGACAATGTAAACGGCAAAATCAGCGATGAGCGTTTCATGGAACTGTCGGCTGACTACGAAGCCGAGCAAGCGGAGCTGAAAAAGAGAGCCGCCGCCCTGCAAGCCGAACTGGACAAGTCACAGGCAGCTACCGTCAACGCCGAGAAATTTATGGGCATTGTCCGCAAGCACCTTGCCTTTGAAGAACTGACCCCCACTCTCTTGCGGGAAATGATCGAGAAAATTGTGGTGCATGAGTGCAGCTATGATGAGAACGGCACCCGCAGGCAGGACATTGAGATTTATTACAGCTTTGTCGGCAAGATTGACTTGCCCGAATAACCGCCCGACCTATCCGACACAATGGCCAAGTGTCGGATAGGAACGGCAAAATTTTTTGCACTTCTATTGCTTCTTTATCACACATAAGCAAACGAGCCAGGCATCAAGTGCTCCCAGACAGGCACCGGTTGCGTCGGACGCACCGATTTCGTGAATACATTTTGTTGCAAATTCCATAGTGTCATCTTCTCCTTTCAAGGTCAGGCTGCAAGATAGCGGATATTTCATCAGGACTGCAGCAAGTAATTTTATGCACGTTACTGCATTTTTTATTAGGTATCTTCTCACCTGTTTAGCATGATATTGTCAAATTTTTACTGCGTGAAACAAAATCAACAAGCATTGCTTGTGTGATGGTGCTTGATAATTTACACGATTAAACCTAGCTTATCAATAGGCGCTTTTTACACTTTTCATTATATTTCGGGGCGCTATAATGAAGAAATGTAAAATAAAAATAATATTTCTGTTGCATGGTCCAGAATAGCAGTTGTATAAGTAAGTAAATTGTGTAACATCATTTACAAATCTATTGAAATACTAGGCTTTGAGAAAAAATTTTCCTGTTTTTTGTTGACAGATGCTTTGACAAGTTGTATATTTTTACTCACAAGTTAATATACGAGCGATGAAAAGAAGAGTACGCAAGGAGTACTGCCACAGAGAGCTTCCGTTTGGTGCAAGGAAGTGCAGGAGACTTTGCCGAAGATGGTCTTGGAGCTGATTGGCTGAAGCGTAAGTTTAGGTCGTCCGGGTGCACCCGTTACAGTGCTGAAGTATTAATGGCTTAGTCCGGCGTACTTGAGGAGGCTGCTATCGTGAGGTAGCAGTGAAATTGGGTGGTACCACGAAGTTTGCTTTCGTCCCTTACTGCATAATGAAAATGCGGTATGGATAAGACGAAGGCTTTTTTTATTTTACTTTTTGCAAAGGAGACGATGAATTATGTTAAAAAAATTATTGGTTATTGCGTTATCTGTAGTGGCTTTGGCGGCGGCAGGCTGCGGCGGCGGTGACAAACAGGCTCAAATAACGATTAAGGTTGGTGCTACCGCCGGTCCGCATGCCGAGGTTGTGGAGGCTGCAGCCAAGGAAGCGGCTAAAAGTGGCCTGAAGGTACAGGTTGTGGAGTTCTCGGATTATGTTACACCGGACAAAGCTTTGGCAGATGGCGAGCTGGATTTGGTAAGCTATCAGCATAAGCCCTTCCTGGATAACTTTAACAAGACTAATAAGACTGACCTTGTGCCCATCGGCAACGCTATTTTAATGCGCATGGGCATTTACAGCGATAAGTTGCATGATGTGAAGGATATTCCTGACGGTGCAACGATTGCTATTCCTAACGACCCGACAAACGGCGGACGCGGTCTGCTGCTGTTGCAGCGTGCCGGCTTGTTGAAATTGAAGGATGGCGTTGGCATGAAGGCTACACCGAAGGATGTTGTCGATAATCCCAAGCATCTGAAATTTAAGGAGCTGGAGGCAGCACAGCTGCCGCGCAGTCTGGCTGATGTTGATGCTGCGGCTATTACCATGAACTATGTAATGAGCGGTGGCTTGGATGTTAAAAAGCAGAATATCTTCCTTGAGCCAAAGGACGAGCCGTTGGCTGTAATGATTATTGCTGCCCGCAACAAGGATAAGGATAAAGAGGCTTATAAGGCTTTTGTGAAGGCTTATCAGTCCGAGGCTGTGAAGAAGTTTATTGCCGATAAATATAAAGGAACCATTGAGCCTGCATTTTAATATTTATGTAGCGATATATTGATATAGATAAAAGGCTATAGTTTTACATACATCAAAAAAGCACGGGCAGATACCCGTGCTTTTCTTCATTATATAAGGTATATTTTTTACCACCCTACTCCAATCCAGGGGCCGTGGTGATGGCCGCCGCCGATGCCGATACCTATGCCGATCGGGAAGTTCCAGCCACCCCTGCGGCTTTGCTTTTCGCGTTCAATCTTCATAAACCACAAGCGATAGATTTTACCGCCGTTTTCCAGCTTTTTCGGCGTATCCTTATCGGTGATAATCTTATAGCCGTTGAAGTTGGCGTTGGAGCTTTCGTAATCGCTGAGCATTTTGTTCATCTGCGCAAAGGTAGCCTTGTTATTGGTATATAAGCGCAGCATTTCGGTATTGGGCATGGTTAAAATCAGCTGCTTGCGCAAAGAGCGGTCTGTTGCCAATCCCTGGTAAACCTCTACCCTGTCCTCCTTTATTTTTACATATAGCAGGTCTTCGTTATTGCCGGCTTGCAGGCGGTCATTCATTACTGCCGCACTGATGGTTTCCATCGGTTTGATTGCGTTCAGATCATCGGCAGCCTTAGTTTTATCTGCGGCGAGCGCCAGCGCGCTGCAGCAGCACATCAGTAAGCAGGTTAACAGTAAAAGCAGTTTGCGCATAATTCTCCCTCCTTTGGAAGCTGATGGGAAAAATCTACATAAAAGACTTATATAATCCTCAATAATATGGTATCATATTTACGTAAATTTGTTAACTGAACTTTAGGTGATATCTGAGGAACAGTGGATATTTAAATACGAGGAGATTATATGAAGAAAAATAACCTGATTTGGATAATTATCTGTAATATCCTGGGAGCACTGCTTTTGGGAAGCTGGCTGGCAAGCACCCCTACCGCCGGCTATCACGGACCTTGGCTGGCGCTGGACCAAAGTGTCTTTTATTTCTTTAACCAGAAGCTGGCGCAGGGAACGGCCTTTACTTATTTTATCGCTTTTGTTAATCTGCGTGCCTTTGATGTGGTGGCCTTTGTGGCGATGCTGGCGATTTTTTACAGCTATTACCGCAAAAGCAATGTTGAAGGCAAGCGCTGGCTGTTCTGTATCGGTGTTGCGATGCTGGTAAGTGCGGTAATCATTAAGCAGTTTGATAAGCTGCTGCCGATTGACCGTGCAAGCGCTTCCGTTTATTTTGACCAGCTGTATCATAATGTAAACTGGGTTAGCCAGCTGAGCGGCTGGCCTGCCAAGGATTGTTCCGGCAGCAGCTTCCCTGGTGACCATGGCATGATGCTGTTGATATTTGCTGTGTATATGTGGAAATATATCGGCAAGGACGCTTTTGTTAAAGCACTGGCTGTATTTATTATTTTCTCTCTGCCCCGTATTATGGGCGGTGCGCATTGGTTTACCGATGTTTTCGTAGGCTCCGTTTCTTTTGTCCTGCTTGTTTTAAGCTGGATTCTGCTGACACCGCTTTCAGATATCTTTATCGGCTGGCTGGAGAAAAAGCTGCCGCTTAGATGGTTTGTGAAAAAGAGAGAGTAAAATTTCAGTCTGTTGCCATTTTTAGTTTTTCTTACAGTAAGACTGAAATGGCAGCAGCTTTTTTGTATATAATGAAGGAAATGTCTTCGGGGCATATCATGTCCCACTATGGACTTTTTTATTTTCGCTTCCCTCTTCTATTTTTTGCAGATTTGTGATAAAATTTAGATGTATTTTTATGAGAAAATTCAGCAAGGAAGTGACGGAATGGAATTTGTAAAATCTGCTGATGTAGTCGTTATTGGTGGCGGCATTGTAGGTACTGCTGTATTGCGCGAGCTTTCCAAGTATGACCTGAAATGCGTTCTGCTGGAAAAAGAGCCGGACATCGCTATCGGCACTACTAAAGCTAACAGTGCAATTCTTCATGCTGGCTTTGACGCTCCTACCGGCAGCCTCAAAGCTATTACCAACGTTCGTGGCAACGCTCTGTACCACGAGCTGCAAAACGAACTGGACCTGGATATTAAATGGACCGGTTCCTTGGTTGCTGCAACCACCGACGAGGAAATGCAGACTCTGCAGGAGCTGCTGCAACGCGGTAAAAAGAACGGCGTTGAAGGCCTGCAAATCCTGTCTAAAGAAGAAGTTCTTGAGCAGGAGCCTAACCTGACCACTGTCAAGGGTGCTCTGTGGGCTCCGAGTGCCGGCGTATGTTGGCCGTTCGGTGCTGCTATTGCTTTTGCTCAATGCGCTGTACAAAACGGTGCAGAAGTTATCCGCGACTGCAAGGTACTGGGCTTCGTTAAGGAAGACGGCAAAATTACTGGTGTAGAAACCAATAAAGGCACTATTGCTGCTAAATATGTGGTTAATGCTGCCGGTGTTTATGCTGACGAAATCGCTAAGCTGGCCGGTGATGATACCTTTACCATCACTCCGCGTAAGGGCGAATATATTCTGTTTGATAAGACTGCCTGCAGCAGTCTGGTTTACGGCGTGGTATTCCCCACTCCGACCAAAAAATCCAAGGGTATTCTGGTTTGCACCACTACCCACGGCAACACCTTCATAGGTCCTAACGCTAATGAGCAGGATTCCAAAGAAGATAAGGCTGTTACCACTGCCGGCATGAATGAAATCATTGCTTCTGCCAAGAAGCTGATACCGAACCTGCCGATGGGCGCAGCTATTACCGAATTTGCCGGCCTGCGTGCCGTTTCCAGCACCGGTGACTTCGTACTCGGTCCTTCCGAAAAGGTTGAAGGCCTGTACAATGCTGCCGGTATGCAATCTCCAGGTCTGACCGCAGCTCCTGCTGTAGGTGAGCTGATTGCCAACGAAATTGCCCGTGTAAGCGGCGCTGCCAAGAAGGCTGACTTCAAGGCTGCTCTGCCGAAGCATAAAGCATTCAACTATATGACTGCTGATGAAAAGGCTGCCAAGATTGCCGAAGACAATCTGTACGGCCGCGTAATCTGCCGTTGCGAAACTGTTACCGAGGGCGAAATTGTAGAAGCAATCAACTCTCCTGTAGGCGCACGCACTGTTGACGGTGTAAAACGCCGTACCCGTGCAGGCATGGGCCGTTGCCAGGGTGGCTTCTGCGGTCCGCGTGTTACCCAGATTCTGGCACGCGAGCTGAACATTTCTGTTCCCGAAGTATTAAAAGAACGTACTGATTCCAATATGTTCTACGAAAAATATTCTGCAGATGGCGGGGAGGAATAATAATGAACCAATTATATGATGTAATTATTGTTGGCGGTGGCCCTGCCGGTCTGTCTGCTGCTTACAGCGCATGGCAGAATGGTGCTAAAAAAATCGTTGTTATCGAGCGTGACCGCGAACTCGGCGGTATCCTGCAACAGTGCATTCACAATGGCTTCGGTCTGCATCACTTCAAGGAAGAGCTGACCGGCCCCGGCTATGCACATCGCTGCATCGAGCTCGTTGCTGATAAACCTGAAATCGAAACCCTGGTTGATACCATGGTATTAGATGTACAAAACAATAAAACCGTTATTGCCGTTAATCCGGAAAAAGGCTTGCTGAAGCTGGAAGGCAAAACTGTTATCCTGACTATGGGCTGCCGTGAGCGTACCCGTGGCGCTATCCGTATTCCGGGCGAGCGTCCCGCAGGCGTTTTCACTGCCGGCGCTGCTCAGCGTATGGTTAATATGGAAGGCTATCTGCCGGGTCACAAAATCGTTATCCTCGGCAGCGGTGACATCGGCCTGATTATGGCTCGCCGTATGAGCCTGGAAGGCTGCAAGGTTCAGGCTTGCCTGGAAATCTGCCCCTTCTCCAACGGTCTTACCCGTAATATCGTTCAATGCCTGAACGACTATGATATTCCTCTGTACCTCTCCCACACCATCGTTGCTATCCATGGTGAAGAGCGCGTAACCGGTATCACCGTTGCTAAGGTTGACGAGCGCATGACTCCGATTCCGGGTACTGAATTTGATATCGAGTGCGATACCGTACTGCTGTCTGTAGGTCTGATTCCTGAGAACGAGCTGTCCCGCGGCCTTGATCTGGAAATGAACCCGCTGACCAACGGTCCGGTTGTTGACCAGCATCGTGAAACCAGCTTAGACGGTTTCTTTGCTGCCGGCAACGTAGTACACGTACATGACCTGGTTGACTTTGTATCCGAAGAAGCTGAAATCGCAGGCAAATATGCTGCACTGAAGGCTCAGGAGAAAATGGCTACCGAGAACCGTACCGTAACCGTAAAGGCTATTGACGGCGTACGTACCTGCGTACCGCAGAAGCTGACCATGCCTGCAGAAATTCCTGCTGACGAAAAGGTTAAGCTGTTCATGCGTGTTGCTGCACCGCACCGCAAAGTTAAGCTGGAGGTTAAGAGCGGCGACAACGTTCTGCTGAGCCGTCCTCTGCCCGTAGCAAAGCCCAGTGAAATGATTGCCGTAGAAATTCCGGCTGCAAAATTTGCCCAGATCGGTGACGAAGTTACCGTAGGTCTGGTGCTGTAAGGAGGGTATAAAATGGCTGTTGAAACTCGTGTTATGAACTGCATTATGTGCCCTATGGGCTGCGAGATGACTGTTACCATTGAAAATGGTGCAGTTACCAATGTTACCGGCAACACCTGCCCGCGTGGCGCTAAATATGCTAACGATGAAGTTACTGCTCCGAAGCGTATGCTGACCTCTACCGTTGCTGTAGAAGGCGGTATGCTGCCTTTGCTGCCTGTAGTATCCGCTAACGTACTGCCGAAGGAACGCATCCTGGACTGCGCACGCTTTCTGCGTAGCGTAAAGGTTACCGCTCCGATTAAAACCGGTGACGTTGTAGTTAAGGATATTCTCGGCCTTGGTGTAGATATTATCGCCAGCCGTGATATGTAATCAGCTGAGGATTCTTCTGTTACATATAATATAGTAAAAATTGAAAGAGCTGCAGTTGCACTACTCTGCGTAGTGTAAAACTGCAGCTCTTTTTGTGTATGAGTGATGAGGATGAAAAGAAGGATGTTAATCAGGTGTTTTTGGCAATTACCGCACCCAGTACAGCACCGATGATGAAGCTGGTGGTAGCTTTTTTGTTGCTGTCCTTTTTCGTTACGTAATTGTCGTTCTTATAACGCTTGTCATAGCGGTCATGTCTGTCATAACGATCATTCTTGTCGTAGCGGTCGTGTCTGTCATAGCGGTCTGAATGACGCGGTGGCGGAGCATCGTGCCTTTCGTGAGCGGATGCTACGCTTGCCAGCGGCAGAGAGAGCACCATGGCAGCCATAGCAATTGCTGTGGTTTTCTTCATATACTTGGTTAATGTTGTCATCATATTTGGCACCTTCTTTCTTAAAGTGGTTGTTTACCTTTGTTGCTTTTATTATAAAGGCAGTATATGGCGAAATTATGACGATTTTATCTGATTTACAAAAACTAAGCAGAAAAAATTGTAAAGACTTTAGCATTTTACTTATTTGGATATAAAAAAAGTGCTTTTTTTACTTGGTTAATACGCAAAGAGAAGATTTTACGTTATTATAATAGTAGTTATTAATCAACCCCCTTCCCCGTCAGTCGGCAAAGGAGGCTGTAGCATGAAGGCTGTTACCTATCTGAAACAATTTCTTTCCTTGAAATCCCTGTGCCTGATTATAGGCGGCTCGCTGGTATATTCCATCGGCTTTAATATGTTCATTTTGCCATGTAATCTTTATAATGGAGGCTTTTTAGGGATAGCACAGCTGCTGGGATATTTTATGAGAAACGTCCTGGGACTGAGCTTTGTTACCGATAACTATATCGGCATTATCTATTTTCTCCTGAATATACCCCTGATGTTGCTGGCTATACGTAAGTTCGGCAAGGATTTTTTAGTGAAATCTGCTGTCTGCATTACAAGCTACAGCGTATTGCTGAGCCTTGTGCCTGTTGCGGAACATAATTATCTGCCCGATACGATTGCGGCTTGTCTGGCAGGCGGTATCCTGTGCGGCCTGGGATGCGGCATGACGCTGATGAGCAAGGGCAGCGGCGGCGGTGAGGGCATTCTGGGACTGCTGCTGATGCACCGGTATCACAATATGAGTGTAGGTAAGGTCTTCAATATTATTAATATCTTTGTCTTTGGCAGCTGTATTCTATTATATGATGTAGCTGCGGCAGTCTACTCCATCTTCTTTGCTGTGATTACTTCCGTTGTTCTGGATAAGGCTTATCTGCCAAGTATTACGGTAACGATGATTGTAATTACTAAAATAGATTTGGTAGAAGAGGTTATTTTTGCTGCTGTACATCGTGGTGTAACTAAAATTAAGGGCATAGGTGCCTATAGCGGTGAGGATACCAATGTGCTTTTGACAGTTGTTTCTAAGGTTGAGTCGATGAAATTACGTCATTTACTGGAAGAATGTGATCCGAATATCTTTATTATTGAATACGAAAATGTATCGGTGATAGGAAATTTTGAAAAAAGATTATAGAAATTTTTACCGAAAAATGAAGTTTTGCAAGGTGTTTTTAGCGATTTTTCGTAGATTTTTATAGAAATTTTGAAGTTTTTTCAGGTGCTTCAAAGCGTGTATACATGATACTTTATTTGTCCACGAATCCAAGTGTTTCACTAAAAAATCTTAAAAAAGTTGTAAAAAAGGTGTTGACATTACCTTGCCCACGTGGTATTATATACAAGTCGCCGGGATACAGCGACAAACACAAACAACAAAGTTGCGAACAGACGCAACAGAGTGAACCTTGAAAACTGAACATTAAACCTAGAAAAAAGCGAATGTGCGGGTCGAGCGCGAAAGCGCAAGACCAAGTCAAATAACTTCTTTTTTAAATAATAAGAGCTAGATTAGTTCTTCAATAAACTTTATTGGAGAGTTTGATCCTGGCTCAGGACGAACGCTGGCGGCATGCCTAACACATGCAAGTCGAACGGAGAAAGTTCAACACCAAGTATTTCATCCGCTGAAGTGTAGCGGTAAAAATTGCGAAGCAATTTTTACTACGCATTAAAAGCATGAACTAACACGGCGGTTGAAGTATTAGGTGTTGAACTTTCTTAGTGGCGAACGGGTGAGTAACGCGTGGGCAACCTGCCCTCTAGATGGGGACAACATCCCGAAAGGGGTGCTAATACCGAATGTGACAGCAATCTCGCATGAGGATGCTGTGAAAGATGGCCTCTATTTATAAGCTATCGCTAGAGGATGGGCCTGCGTCTGATTAGCTAGTTGGTGGGGTAATGGCCTACCAAGGCGATGATCAGTAGCCGGTCTGAGAGGATGAACGGCCACATTGGGACTGAGACACGGCCCAGACTCCTACGGGAGGCAGCAGTGGGGAATCTTCCGCAATGGGCGAAAGCCTGACGGAGCAATGCCGCGTGAGTGATGAAGGAATTCGTTCCGTAAAGCTCTTTTGTTTATGACGAATGTGCAGGTTGTGAATAATGACTTGTAATGACGGTAGTAAACGAATAAGCCACGGCTAACTACGTGCCAGCAGCCGCGGTAATACGTAGGTGGCGAGCGTTGTCCGGAATTATTGGGCGTAAAGAGCATGTAGGCGGTTTTTTAAGTCTGGAGTGAAAATGCGGGGCTCAACCCCGTATGGCTCTGGATACTGGAAGACTTGAGTGCAGGAGAGGAAAGGGGAATTCCCAGTGTAGCGGTGAAATGCGTAGATATTGGGAGGAACACCAGTGGCGAAGGCGCCTTTCTGGACTGTGTCTGACGCTGAGATGCGAAAGCCAGGGTAGCGAACGGGATTAGATACCCCGGTAGTCCTGGCCGTAAACGATGGGTACTAGGTGTAGGAGGTATCGACCCCTTCTGTGCCGGAGTTAACGCAATAAGTACCCCGCCTGGGGAGTACGTCCGCAAGGATGAAACTCAAAGGAATTGACGGGGGCCCGCACAAGCGGTGGAGTATGTGGTTTAATTCGACGCAACGCGAAGAACCTTACCAAGGCTTGACATTGAATGACCGCTCCAGAGATGGAGCTTTCCCTTCGGGGACATGAAAACAGGTGGTGCATGGCTGTCGTCAGCTCGTGTCGTGAGATGTTGGGTTAAGTCCCGCAACGAGCGCAACCCCTATCCTATGTTACCAGCGGGTAATGCCGGGGACTCATAGGAGACTGCCAAGGACAACTTGGAGGAAGGCGGGGATGACGTCAAGTCATCATGCCCCTTATGTCTTGGGCTACACACGTACTACAATGGTCGGCAACAGAGGGAAGCAAAGCCGTGAGGCAGAGCAAACCCCAGAAACCCGATCCCAGTTCGGATTGCAGGCTGCAACTCGCCTGCATGAAGTCGGAATCGCTAGTAATCGCAGGTCAGCATACTGCGGTGAATACGTTCCCGGGCCTTGTACACACCGCCCGTCACACCACGAAAGTTGGTAACACCCGAAGCCGGTGGGGTAACCGTAAGGAGCCAGCCGTCTAAGGTGGGGCCGATGATTGGGGTGAAGTCGTAACAAGGTAGCCGTATCGGAAGGTGCGGCTGGATCACCTCCTTTCTATGGAGTACATGAGCAAGGAAACTTGTTCGTACGACAAGTCGACGCACATTCGCTTAGGTTAATGTTTAGTTTTGAAGGTTCAAATCCTTCTATTGTACCTTGAAAACTTCAAACAGAAGAATAAAAGTCCTTGTTGTTGATGAGATGACAAGGCACCTCTAATCAATGCGAAAGCAAAGAGAATGAGTTAACGAGATCTAGGAACGCAAAGTTCTTAGTAAGCTGAAAAAGTCAAGCTACTAAGGGCATACGGCGGATGCCTAGGCGCCATCAGCCGATGAAGGACGCGGTAAGCTGCGAAAAGCTACGGGGAACTGCAAGCAAGTATTGATCTGTAGATGTCCGAATGGGGAAACCCACCTGCCGTCATGGGCAGGTATCCGAAAGGAAGGGAACCCGGGGAACTGAAACATCTAAGTACCCGGAGGAAGAGAAATCAAACGAGATGCCCACAGTAGCGGCGAGCGAAGAGGGCAGAGGGCAAACCGGTGAGCTACGGCTCGCCGGGGTTGAGGACTGCATTTAGTCTTAATGGTCTATCCGAACTACCTGGAAAGGTAGGCAATACAGTGTAAAAGCCACGTAGGTTAAAGACCGGAGAGATGAGCAGTATCCAGAGTACCACGAGGCACGAGGAATCTTGTGGGAAGCCGGGGGGACCACCCTCCAACCCTAAACACTGAATGGCGACCGATAGCGCATAGTACCGTGAGGGAAAGGTGAAAAGAACCCCGGGAGGGGAGTGAAAGAGAACCTGAAACCGTATGTCTACAAGCAGTCGGAGCGAAAGCGACGGCGTGCCTATTGAAGAATGAACCAACGAGTTACGTGCACTAGCGAGGTTAAGTGGAAGACACGGAGCCGAAGCGAAAGCGAGTCTTAAGAGGGCGGATAGTTAGTGTACGTAGACCCGAAACCGCAGTGATCTACCCATGTCCAGGTTGAAGCGCAGGTAAAATTGCGTGGAGGACCGAACCTGTGAGCGTTGAAAAGCTTTAGGATGAGATGTGGGTAGAGGTGAAATTCCAATCGAACGCGGAGATAGCTGGTTCTCCCCGAAATAGCTTTAGGGCTAGCCTCAAGTAGTAAGTATAGGCGGTAGAGCACTGATCGGGCTAGGGGCCATAAAGGTTACCGAACCCTGTCAAACTCCGAATGGTTATACTGTAGAGCTTGGGAGTCAGACTACGAGTGATAAGATCCGTGGTCAAAAGGGAAACAGCCCAGACCACCAGCTAAGGTCCCCAATGTCGTACTAAGTGGAAAAGGATGTGGGGTTTCTAAAACAACCAGGATGTTGGCTTAGAAGCAGCCACCATTTAAAGAGTGCGTAATAGCTCACTGGTCGAGAGACCCTGCGCCGAAGATTACCGGGGCTAAAGTACGAAACCGAAGCTGTGGCTACGACATATGTCGTGGGGTAGGGGAGCGTTCTGTGAGGGCTGAAGTCGTTCTGTAAGGAACGGTGGACTTCACAGAAGTGAGAATGTTGGTATGAGTAGCGAAAAGAATGGTGAGAATCCATTCCACCGAAAGCATAAGGATTCCTGGGCAACGATCGTCGTCCCAGGGTAAGTCGGGACCTAATCCGAGGCATGGAGCGTAGGAGATGGACAACTGGCAGATATTCCAGTACCGGTAATGATTGTTTGAGCGATGGAGTGACACAGGAGGGCAGGCAGGCAGGAGATTGGTTGTTCCTGTACAAGCGTGTAGGATGGGACGCAGGCAAATCCGCGTCCTGTGAGTCTGAGGCGTGATGTGGAGGTTCCGGAAACGGAACTGAAGCTGCTGACCCCACACTGTCGAGAAAAGCTTCTAGTTAGAGAATTACCGCCCGTACCGTAAACCGACACAGGTATGCGGGGAGAGAATCCTAAGGTGCGCGGGAGAACCCTCGTTAAGGAACTCGGCAAAATGTACCCGTAACTTCGGGATAAGGGTAGCCGCTGTTGTGAAGTCTGAACAGACGGAGCATGAGGCGGTCGCAGAGAAGAGGCCCAAGCGACTGTTTACCACAAACACAGGTGCCTGCTAAAGAGAAATCTGACGTATAGGTGCTGACACCTGCCCAGTGCCGGAAGGTTAAGGAAGGATGTCCGGAGCAATCCAAAGCATTCGACCGAAGCCCCGGTGAACGGCGGCCGTAACTATAACGGTCCTAAGGTAGCGAAATTCCTTGTCGGGTAAGTTCCGACCCGCACGAAAGGTGTAACGATTTGGGCACTGTCTCAACGAGGGACCCGGTGAAATTGAAGTACCTGTGAAGATGCAGGTTACCCGCGACTGGACAGAAAGACCCCATGGAGCTTTACTGTAACCTGACATTGGGTTCTGATACATCACGTACAGGATAGGTGGGAGGCATGGAAGCGAGGACGCTAGTCTTCGTGGAGCCGCCGTTGGGATACCACCCTTGATGTATCGGAATTCTAACCGTAGGAGTAACGAAACTCGGGACAGTGTCAGGCGGGCAGTTTGACTGGGGCGGTCGCCTCCCAAAGAGTAACGGAGGCGCCCAAAGGTTCCCTCAGCGCGGCCGGAAATCGCGCGAAGAGTGTAAAGGCAGAAGGGAGCTTGACTGAGAGCCAAACACGGCAATCAGGTACGAAAGTAGGGCTTAGTGATCCGGTGGCATCCAAGTGGAAGGGCCATCGCTCAACGGATAAAAGCTACCCTGGGGATAACAGGCTAATCTCTCCCAAGAGTCCATATCGACGGGGAGGTTTGGCACCTCGATGTCGGCTCATCACATCCTGGGGCTGAAGTCGGTCCCAAGGGTTGGGCTGTTCGCCCATTAAAGTGGTACGTGAGCTGGGTTCAGAACGTCGTGAGACAGTTCGGTCCCTATCCATCGCGGGCGCAAGAGATTTGAAGGGGGCTGCTCCTAGTACGAGAGGACCGGAGTGGACGAACCAATGGTGTACCAATTATCTCGCCAGAGGTATAGTTGGGTAGCTACGTTCGGAAAGGATAAACGCTGAAAGCATCTAAGCGTGAAACCAGCCTTAAGATGAGATCTCTCATAGAGCAATCTAGTAAGACACCTTGGAGAAGACGAGGTTGATAGGTCGGGAGTGTAAGTACAGTAATGTATTCAGCGGACCGATACTAATATGTCGAGGGCTTGACTTGAAGCAAAGACCCGATTTGTCGCAAGCAAAGCGAAGCGAGAAATCGAAAAGGTTGTGCAAACATCGAAAACAGCGACTGAATAAGGAGCGGTTTTCGATGAAGAAGTCAGCTTAAACAAAACGTTAAAAAGAACTTAACGGTTCATTCTTCTGTTGAAGTTTTGAGGGTACAAACCTCAAAATTAAATAATCCGGTGGTGATGGCTAAGGGGATCCACCTGTTCCCATCCCGAACACAGTAGTTAAGCCCTTATACGTCGAAAGTACTTGGCTGGAAGCGGCCTGGGAGGATAGATAGCTGCCGGTTAGAAAAAAAGAACCTGTACCAATGGTACAGGTTCTTTTGCTATGGGAAAGCATAATTTACATTTTCTTTTTGGCTAGTGTATAACATCTAAAGAAAATTTCCCAAAACCGGGCGAAATTTTAATCGTGCAACGTAACTATAGGTGAATATAATTTATGGAAGCGTATTTCAATAGTGAAGTATGCGTTTCTGGTGTGTTAGTTACGAGGTGACAAGTATGACTTACGAAGAAATGAAATCTAGCGGCAGTAATATGGAAATTATTCCTTGCAAAAGAATGCAGTGCAAGGGAGCAGCTCCATGTGTGCTTAACATCAATTCATATATGAATGTATATGAGTTTGAAGACAAAATCATGAAGTATATGTGTAATATGCGCCCTGTCATGGACGAATTCATCTGCGTAAATCTTGATGTAATTGCAGATAGACCCGTCGACTTCATCCAAAGTCTGGTTGAAGGATATATTCGCTATGATGGCGTACATATCAAGAAAAACTATCGTGTTGAGTATGGCAAAATGGATAAAGAGGGCAATAATCATATCTATGTTCTTGAAGCACCAGATGGAGCGTGCGACTATGATATGGCAGTTTCTGTCTTCGCTATAGTGTGTATTGAAGGAAAAGCTCCGTCAGATTGGAACTGGAAAGAGATAACTGAGGAAGTGTTTGCGAAAAAAGAGGAAAGTACAGAAGTCATGCATGTTGAAGGGATTGACTGGAAGGAAGTAGCTTTTGCTAAAAGAAGGATGAGTCGTGTGTTAGGTGCTGTTGTTGGCGATATCGTTGGTTCTGTATATGAATTTAATGAAATAAAAACGAAAGATTTTCCTTTATTCTCCGAGCATTGCTGCCCAACTGATGATAGCATGATGACTTTGGCTGTTGCGAGTGCTTTGGTAGAATGTGAGAAAGATTACAGCAAACTTGCTGCTGAAACCATAAAACAAATGCAGCTTTGGGGAATGAAATATCCTAAAGCAGGTTACGGTAGTATGTTTTCTGATTGGCTCTGCTCGAATAATCCCCAACCGTATAATAGTTTTGGTAATGGCTCGGCGATGCGCGTTAGTCCTGTAGTATATTTTGCTAAATCTTTGGAAGAAGTAAAAGAGCTCTCTAGGATAGTTACCAGCGTAACGCATAATCATCCGGAAGGTATAAAAGGTGCTGAAGCTACTGCAGTTGCAGCCTATATGGCTTTGCACGAAAGCAAAAAAGAAGAAATTTTTGCTGTGATAAATGCTGAGTACTATCCGATGAATTTTACGTTAGACGAGATACGAGCTGACTACGAATTCAATGAAACGTGTCAGGAAACTGTACCGCAGGCATTAAAAGCTTTTTTCGAAGCGACTGATTTTGAAGATGCGATCAGAAATGCCATATCTATAGGAGGTGATAGTGATACAATTGCTGCTATTACAGGCGCGGTTGCAGGTGCTTATTATGGTGTACCGTTACATATTGAGCATAAAGCCTTAAAATATCTTGATAAATTGCAGGTAAGTGCTTATTATCGCTTTGTGAAATATCTATGCGGAGATGCAGAATGGTTTGAAGAATCTTAAGATGGGCATACTGACAATGACAAGCCTTTGGTTGTTCTTTCGTATGTATTAGGGATGGGAGATGATTGATTTTGACTATTTGGAGATTACACGTTAATACTAGTGGTGGTAATTGCGCTGATATTTGCCTTAAAAATAAGGTGATGGCTATGGGATGGTCTATTACTGACCGACACATCGAAAATTTTACCGAAGCTAGGAAAAAGAAAATTTGTGAACAACGTGTAAATATACATTCTTATAAAGATTATGAGAAGCTGATTAAGAAGTGGAAGGTTTATGATGGTAAATCGTATGTTCCTGCTACTGTGCGTAAGTTATACTGGGAAGTCAAGCCTGATGATTTAGTGTGGATTCGCTATAAAGGCATTTATTATCTTGGTAGAGTTGGAGACACAAGTCAATGGATCTATAAGATCAATCAGGATAATTTACAAAAAGATGCAGCTATTCAACGAACAGATATCGAATGGTTGGCAGTTGGTGATGAATCTACAGTACCTGGGTTTGTAGCAACGGCATTTATTAAAGGAAGAACTTTACAACGCATAAATTCTGAAGCAGTGCAAATATTTTCTCAACACTACTATAATACTAAAATAGGCAAAGAGCATTATCAAGGATTGACTATTGAAGCTAATCCAGAGGAATTTTATGATTTGCTTTCTCCAACTGATTGCGAAGATTTGGTGTGTGCGTACTTGTCCTATGAATATAAATATATAGTGATTCCGTCAACCAATAAGAAATCTACAGAACTTTATGAATGTATTTTACTTGATCCTGAAGATAGAAGTCATGTATATATTCAAGTTAAAAAAGGTAATGTAGATATTGATGCAAACGACTTTAGGCATTTGCAAGGCAAGGTTTTCTTATTTACGAGCGAAGGAACAGTAAAAAATCTTGATTCCAATAATGAAAATATAAAATGTATATCGCCAGAAGAATTGTTCAAGTTTGCTATGTCTGATGCAGCAACAAATATTGTTTCTGATAGCATTAGCTATTGGACGGAATATATGCGGAAGGCATTGAAATGAAATCTCTTCTCCTCACAGCCTTCGACCCCTTCGCTCATTACATAATGAATCCATCGTGGGAAGTCGTACAGGCTTTACCTGAAACTATAAATAACTATCATATTCATAAGCTGCGCGTGCCTAACATCTTTGGCCTTGCGCCGCGCCTGCTGCTCGAGGAAGCACAGCGCGTGCAGCCTGACGTCATCCTTATGACGGGCATGAACAGCGGCACGACGAAAATAGATATCAATCTTGCGGCATTAAACATCAAGGATGCGCTTATCGAGGATAATATGGGACGCAGGCCATGGAATGAGCCAATTCTTGCTGACGCCCCCGCCGCCTACTTTGCTACGATTCCTGTACATGAAATAGTCCGCTCTTTACGTGCGCAGAAGTTGCCCGTACAGCTGGAGTTCGCTTCCGGCGGCTATGTCTGCAACGAAATTTTTTACCGTGCTGCCCATGCCTACGCCGGTACGACAACGAAGGTTGGCTTTGTACATGTGCCGCTCCTGCCGGAAATGGTGTTTGACGAGAGGCTTGCTAGACCTTTAGAGGAAACCAGCGCAATTTTAAAAGCTATTATCGAGCGTCTTTAATATGAGCCATACAGCACGAAGCTGTCTGGCTTTTTCTTTTTTCACAAAGCTTCTGCTGAATTTGTATGCTTATCCGCTATTCTTTTTGCTTAGTAAGCGTTATAATATCATTATACTTTCAGAAGGCAGGTGCAGCGATGTACTTTCAATATGGCGAAACAGAAATAAATTATCTTAAGCGCAAGGATAAAAAGCTGGCGTGGGCTATAGAGCAAATCGGTCATATCGAGCGCAAGCTGGACGCTGATTTATTTGCCGCTGTTGTACGTCATATTGTCGGTCAGCAGATATCATCTAAGGCACAGGCAACTGTTTGGGCGCGTTTGAAGGCAAGGCTGAAAGTTGTTACACCTTTTACGGTGCATGCTGCGTCGGCTGAGGAGCTACAGGGTTTGGGTATGAGTCTGCGTAAGGCAGAATACATCAAGGATTTTGCGGACAAAATTGTTAGCGGCGAGTTTGATTTGCAGGCCGTGGAGCATATGAATGATGCAGAGGCAATTACAGCTCTGAGCAGCCTGAAGGGTATCGGTAAATGGACGGCAGAAATGATTTTGCTGTTCTGCCTGCAGCGACCGGATATTTTAAGCTATGACGACTTGGCAATTCAGCGCGGTTTACGGATGCTGTACCATCACCGCAAAATTACGCGTGAGCTGTTTGCCAAATACCAAAAGCGCTATAGTCCCTACGGCAGTACGGCAGCCATCTACCTTTGGGAGATTGCCGGCGGTGCGATAGAGGGTATGAAGGATTATGCGCCTGCGAAAAAACGTTAAATTATAAGGGTTCTATTCCCCTTAGTGCTACCACGCAAAATAAATGAGGTTGAAGATGTTGTACTATAAAAAAATTTCCTCGCCTTTAGGCGAAATAACTTTACGCAGCGATGGTGAAAGGTTAACCGGTCTATGGTTTGCAGACGATAAGCATTATGGCGATAAAGATATTCAAGATGCGCAAAATGCGGAGCTGCCTGTTTTTGCACGTGCCGAAAAGTGGCTGGCTGAATATTTCGCAGGCTGCGAGCCGAAGGTAAATGTACCTTTGCAATTTACCGGCAGTGATTTTCAGAAAAGTGTCTGGAAGATATTGCAAAAAATCCCTTATGGCACCCTCATTACTTACGGCGATATTGCGTGCGAAATTGCAGCGCAGCGTGGTCTTGCACGTATGTCGGCGCAGGCTGTAGGCGGTGCAGTGGGCCGTAATCCGCTCTGCATTATTATTCCCTGCCATCGCGTAATAGGCGCTGATGGCAGCCTTACCGGCTATGGCGGCGGTATGTGGCGCAAGGTGCGTTTGTTAGAGATAGAAAAGACAGATATGAGTAAATTAACTGTACCGACAAAGGGCACAGCGTTATAAAGGAGTTTTTATATGAATAAAATGTATTATCCTGTTGTCGCGTTGGCATTGGGACATCTTGTTACCGATATGCAGGCGGGGGCTCTGCCTATCGTTTTACCGCAGCTGAAGGAGCTGTTTTCCTTGAGCTATTCACAATTGGCAGCGATTGTACTGCTGCAAAATATTATGTCATCCGTTATTCAGCCGGCCTTCGGCTATCTTACCGACAGGCGCTCGCTGCCACGCTTTCTGCCGCTTTGTGCGGCGCTGGCAGGTGCAGGCTTTGCCTTTGTGGGCTGGGTTCCCAGCTATACGCTGCTTTTATGCACGGTTATTTTTATCAGCCTGGCGAGCGCTACCTATCACCCGCAGGCTTCTAAAACAGTCAATTTTTTGAGTGATGATACAAACCGCACGAAGAACATGGGCTTGTTTTCTATCGGCGGTAACGCCGGTATGGCAGTTGGTTCTATATTTATGACCTTTCTTTTAGGCTTGGCCGGTGGTATTCATAACACCATGTATTTTGCTGTTCCCGGACTGCTAGTATTCTTGCTGATGGCAAAGGCGATGCCGGATTATATCCGCGTAAACAAGGAGCATGAGGTACAGCAGGCCAAGAAGGCTGCTGACGGTACAAGCGAAAAAATGTCATATTTTGCGCTCTTTTTGATTCTGTTCTATATCTTCATGCGTTCTTCTATTCACAGCGGTATTTCAACATATCTGCCGTTGTATTTTATGACGTTCCGCGGCTTTGAGGCAGTTTTCTCCAGCAGCCTGGTGTCCGGCTTCCTTTTAGGCGGTGTGGCAGGTACCTATGTCGGTTCAATTTTGAGCGACAGACTGGGAGCACGCAAAATTCTTTTAGGCTCTATTACGCTGAGCATTCCGGCAATTTACTGTATTACGATTGCTACGACTAAGCTTTTTGCTATGGCATCGGTTGTTATCGCAGGCTTTTGCATCATCGGTTCCTTTGCAACTACGATTATCATTGCGCAGTGCATGATGCCTAATAATGTTGGTATGGCATCCGGTCTGACAATCGGTTTCAGCGTTGGCTTAGGCGGTTTTGGCGTAACAATTCTCGGTGTGCTGGCCGATAAGTTTGGTCTGCCGATGGTTATGCAGCTTTTGGTGTGGTTGCCGATTGTAGCGGCAATTACGGCTATTTGGATTCCGATACCGAAAAAATTACAAAAATAAAATAACATATGCTGAAAAATGGTCCTCGAAACTTTCTGCTTGTCTTTAGTAAATCATATAATAAATTTTTACAGAGGGGTATTTTCTTATGGATAATTACAGACTTGGCATTTTTTATGGTCTTGGAGCCTATCTTTTATGGGGCGTGCTGCCGATATACTGGAAGCTGCTGCAGCATGTTGAGGCGATGGAAATTTTGGCGAACCGTTTTTTATGGTCAGCCGTTTTCGTCTTTCTCTTGTTATTGGCAACAGGCAAGCTAAACATCTTTATGCAGGAAACCAAGGCGATTTTCAGTACGAAAAAGACAGCCTGCTGCATGGTGCTGGCAGCAATTATGATCAGCTTCAACTGGGGGATTTTTATCTGGGCGGTAGAAGCAGGACGCATTGTAGAAACAAGCATGGGCTATTATATCAGCCCGCTGATGAATGTGCTCTTTGGCGTAGTATTTCTGCGTGAGCGCCTTGCTAAGCTGCAGATTGCAGCAGTTAGCTGCGCTGCTGTCGGCATTGGTGTGATTATTGTCCATAACGGCGGCCTGCCTTGGGTAGCACTGACGCTGCCATTAACCTTTGCCTTCTATGGTTTACTGAAAAAAATTATTATTGCCCAACCGATGACGAGTATTCTGTTGGAAACATTATTGATTTCGCCTTTGGCTGCAGGCTACTTATATTACCTTAGTATTAACGAAGGTACTGTTTATCAAAGCTGTGATATGAATACGCTGCTGCTTTTAGCAGGTGCGGGCGCTGTTACGGCGACACCGATGCTCCTTTTTACGGCCTGCGCGCGTAAGCTGCCGTTGAATATTGTAGGCTTTTTACAATATATTTCGCCTTCTATATCACTGATGATAGGCGTGCTGATTTACGGTGAACCGTTTACCGGTACTACTGCTACAGCCTTTGGCTGCATTTGGGCGGGACTGGCGCTATTCATCTGGTCACAGATAAGAAGATAAAAAACTCCTGCAGGCAGGCTGAAGGCCTGGAGGCAGGAGTGTTTGCGTTTAGCAATAATGCCCATTTTTGAAAATATATGCTGATTATGCTATAATTATATTTGTTTTTTATGGAGGTGTTATAGTGAGCTTTTTCTCAGATAAGTGGCGCGGTATTATTTTATGTGCTGTTTTGGCTGTGCCGTGCTGGTTTTTAGGCAAGCTGGTGCCTGTTGTCGGTGCACCTGTCTTTGCAATTCTTTTAGGCATGCTGGTAGCGCTTGTGTGGCCCGTAGAGGCTGCGTTTAAAAGCGGTGTAGGCTTTGTATCCAAAAAGGTGCTGCAATACGCAGTAATCCTGCTTGGCTTCGGTCTGAATATTTCCGTAGTGCTGGCAACTGGTAAGCAGTCTCTGCCGATTATCGTCTGCACGATTGCAACTTCGCTTATTGTGGCCTATGTGTTGCATAAGGTGATGAAAATTCCTGGCAAGATTTCCACACTTATCGGTGTAGGTTCGTCTATCTGTGGCGGCAGTGCAGTGGCTGCGACAGCGCCTGTCATCAAGGCAGATGATGAAGAGGTGGCGCAGGCTATCAGCGTTATATTTTTCTTCAATGTGCTGGCAGCGCTGCTTTTTCCTTGGTTGGGTACAGTGTTGGGATTTTCTACAACAAGCGGTGAAGCCTTCGGTATTTTTGCTGGTACTGCTGTTAACGATACTTCTTCGGTTACGGCAACGGCGGCGACTTGGGATGCAATGTTCGGCTTAGGCACGGCAACTTTGGATAAGGCGGTGACGGTAAAGCTGACGCGTACACTGGCAATTATTCCGATTACGTTGGTATTAGGTTATCTCGTAGGCAAGCGCGAACAGGGGGCAAATCATGAAGTTAATATCAGGAGCATTGTGCCGAGCTTTATACTGTACTTCGTACTGGCTTCGCTTATCACTACGTTGGCGACAAGCATGGGCGTAGTAGCAGAGGTTTTTGCACCGCTTAAATGGCTCAGCAAGTTCTTTATCGTTATGGCGATGGCTGCGGTAGGTCTGAATACGAATATCGTCAAGCTTGTGACAACAAGCAGCAAGCCTTTGGGACTCGGTCTTGGCTGTTGGGCAGTTATTACGTTTGTGAGCCTGCTTTTGCAGCATCTGCTTAATCTCTGGTAAGCAGAATAAAATTTAATTTTGCATCGGAAACAGCGACAAATAATAGTTTGTTCGCTGTTTTTGACGTTTTAAAAGGCTGTTTTGCTTGTGAGCGGGACGAAGCTGGACCCATAGATATAGTGTTGTGGAAATCTCCCCCTAGTTGTTATTAAAGTTATCCACAGATTGTGCATAACATGTTGATAATTGTGTAAAATCCTTGTAAACAAGCCACTTTTTTCTCAGAGGCTGGTGGATAACACTCTGTATAATTAAAAGTTATGCACAAAAACTGTGGATAAGTCTGTTGATACTGTTGATAACCTTACACTAAATATCGGAAAAGGAGGATATATTTTCCAGGAAAACAAGATAATTTCCTATTGCTGCGGTGGTATTTTGTATACAAACACAAGTTTTTTTGCTATCTGCAAAGTTTTTGCTTGCGTAATAGACGATTTTTGTTCATAATATTATTATGACTAATTGTAAGTAAATGGAGGAAGATTAGGTTATGGCATTAAAGCAAATGGATGCATTGGCAGCTTTGCGTGAGGCTGCAGGTGAAGTTATAGAAACTTCTTTGTGTGATGTACAGGGTAACTGGCTGGCACTTGTAAATGCTGAGGAAGGCAAGCGCCTGGCTTTTGCTGCAAAGGGTGAAGCTGCGCTGAGCGCACTGTGGAAGGATGTTGAAAAGGAAGCAGACGTTAAGGACGTACATGTTTCTGTTATGGCACTGAATGCAAATAATGCTGCGCTGGTGCGCCGCTATGTTAAATGGACCGCACCGACTGCCTGCGGCACTAAAGGTGCCAGCATCGGTTTCAGCGATTGGCTGGGCGAGGCAGATGCAGTTGTGGCGGAGCTGTTTGGTAAACGTCAGCTGAAACCGGTATTGGTTGATTTTACTACCGAGGACAGCGAGGCACTGCAGCGCTATTTTGTACAGGCTGTGGATACCGCAACCTGGGGCGTGCTCGAAGAGGGCTACAAGGAAGGCTACGGCGCTAATGCTGCTGGCCTGAAAACCGAAGAGGAAATCGTGAAGGCTTTGCTTTACGGTTACAGCATGATTGGCTTTGACTGCAGCGATAAGATTGACCTGGGCATTGAAAAGCTGTCCGACGAGGCTGTTGACAAACGCTTTGAGCAGTTCAACGAAACCTTCCGCGCAGCATTGCATGCGTCCTATCTGAACGCTGAGTTCAAGGTTGGCACCAGCAAGATTACTTTTACCGAAAATCAGCTGCACCGCATCGTTCTGGAATACGGCGAAGCAATTATGCATATCCAGTTCATCTACAACTCTTATCTGAAAAATACTCCGTGGGATATTGACTTTGAGCTGGATCTGTCCAAGCCCGGTAAGGTGCTGACTCCGCAGGAGCATTATCTGATCGGCAACGAGCTGCAGCGTAACGGCATCAAGCTGAGCTCTATCTGCCTCGACCCGCTGAAGGACTCTGAGGCTGTAAACGATAACCTGCAGCTGCACTGCGAGATTGCCGACACCTTCGGCTATCGCCTGAGCTTTAAAAATGCGGATATCGCTATGAACGATACTGCTGCTGCTATGAAATATCTGAAGGGCAAGGTTCATTTCAAAATGAACAATATCCTCTGGATGAGCGCAATAGAGCTGGTAAAAGCTCTGGATGCCGACCTGTTCGGCAAGCTGTGTGCTGCTTGTGGCTGTGAGGCTACAGCAGATGCTGCTGACCGTGCACTGGTGCTTGGCTACAGAAAGGCGCTGAATCCGAAGGAGGAAAGCAATGTTGCTGCTGACATGAAGGCTTTCCTGGAAGCGCATCATGCTGAATATGCTGCAGCAATCAAAGAGAATGTTGCTGCTAAATTAAAGAACATCTAAGATAAAAATTTAAGGGCTTCCCAAAAAAATTTTGGGAAGTCTTTTGTTTTAAACGATACAAAGCACTGTCTTTAACGTGTTTTTGTATAATGGATATTAGTGTACTTTGTCTACTGAAAAGTAGCGCGAAATTTGTAATCGTTTGATTAGTTTGTGTACAATAGACAAAAGGCTGAAAATGTTCATATACAGTGACTAAAAGAAGAAAAATGTAAAATTTTACAAAAAGGTGTTGACAAACGATGTAGATGGGTGTATAGTATCATTAATTTCAAATTGACAACCAAAGGTTATGATTGGGACTAAAGATAAGCGTAGAGTTTTAGAGAGCCGGTGTCTGGTGCAAACCGGTACGAAGCCTTATTGATTAAATCACCCATGAACTCGTCAGCGAAAGCTTTGCAAGTAGACTGATGCGCAACGGATGCGTTATTTCCGAGCCGGTTGATGGACTGGTGCTGAAAGTAATAAATTAGGGTGGTACCGCGTATTATACGCCCCTGCATATATGCAGGGGCGTTTTTTTAATACTACTCCTAAAAAGTCCATTAAAAGATAATTGATTTAGTAGTAAATTCAGGTGTTCTTGATAGGAGGAATTAAAATGTTTGAAAAGGTATTGGTAACTGGTCAGAATGATGAAACTTTATTGCCGCGTGTATTGCGTGTGCTTTCCAAGCAAGGTGCTCAGGTACGTTCCCTGCGCATGGATGCAGAAGAAAATCGTCTGAAGCTGGAAATCCAGCTGGCAGATGTAGCTGCTGCTCAGGTTGCCAAGCTGCTGGCTAAGCAGGTTGCAGTTGAGTCTGTAGCTACTATGGCGTAAGGGGGACGGACTGATGAAGCTGAAAGGCTCAGAAGCCATTGTAAAGGTCCTTTTGGAGCAGGGCGTAGATACAGTATTCGGTTATCCCGGAGGTGCTGTGATTCCGCTGTATGATGCATTGTACGATGCACCGCTGAAAAATGTGCTGACCGCACATGAGCAGGGCGCTATTCACGCAGCTGACGGCTATGCCCGTGCGAGCGGCAGAACCGGCGTATGTATCGTAACCTCCGGTCCCGGTGCCACAAACATTGTTACCGGCCTGGCAACTGCTTATCTTGATTCCATTCCGCTGGTAGCGATTACCGGTCAGGTTGGCGTAAGCATGCTGGGACGCGATTCCTTTCAGGAGATTGATATTGTCGGCGTTACAATGCCGATTACCAAATACAACATGCTGGTACGCAGCAAGGAAGAGTTGCTGCCGGCACTGCGCAAGGCATTTGCCTTGGCACAGGAGGGCAGACCGGGACCTGTGCTGGTGGATATTCCCAGCAGCGTACAGGTTGAGGAGCTGGAATGGAGCGAGCCGCAGGCAGCTTCTGCAGCGGAAGAGCTGCCACAGGCAACAGCGGAGCAGCTGCAGCAGGCAGCTGAGGTGCTGAACAAGGCGCAACGCCCGGTGCTGCTGGTTGGCGGCGGCGCTGTTAACAGCGCCGCGCAGGAAGAACTGCTGGAGCTGGCCCAAAAGGCTGATTTGCCGGTAGTAAATACGCTGATGGGCATCGGCGTTTATCCCGAGTCTGACGAACGCTCCCTGGGCATGACCGGCATGCATGGTCATATCGCTTCCAACATGGCTGTAGCGCAGGCTGATGTGCTAGTAGTCGCAGGCAGCCGCTTCAGCGACCGCGTAACCGGTGACCGCAACCGTTACGTAGGACAAAAGACGATTATCCAGCTTGATATCGACCCGACGGAAATAGATAAAAATATAGCAACAAGCCTTTCTGTAATGGGTGATGTAAAGCAGACACTGCAAAGCCTGCTGCCGTTGGTGCAGAAGGCAGCACACGCCGATTGGTGGCAGCAGATTAAGGCTTGGGATGCAACAGAGGACCGCAGCCTGCTGGCTGGCGACCGCCTGACAGCTCCCTGGATGATGAAGGAACTGAGCCGTAGCTTTGAAGGCGAAAATCCGATTTATGTAACTGACGTTGGTCAGAACCAGATGTGGGCAGCACAGCATTTAGTTGTCGATAAACCGCGTCACCATCTGACGAGCGGTGGTTGCGGTACGATGGGTTTCGGTCTCCCAGGCGCGTTGGGTGCAGCTTTTGCCGAGCCTGATAAGCAGGTAGTGCATATCTGTGGTGACGGCGGCTTCAAGATGACCGGCATGGAGCTGTATACGGCAGCTCGTGAAGGCAAAAAGCTAATCAGTATCGTTATTAATAACAGCTGCTTAGGCATGGTCCGTCAATGGCAGCAGCTCTTCTACAACGAGCATTACTCCAATACGCTGCTGACTGAGTTTGACTTCATCGGTTTTGCTCATTCCTGTGGTGCAGGCGGACGCAGAGCAGCGACCTGCAAGGAATTTAAGGAAGCGCTGAAGGCAGCACGCGAGGCTGACAAGCCCTTCCTGATTGAAGTAATCGTAGAGCAGGGTGATCTGGTAGAACCTATGGTGGCAGCCGGTGCTGCGGTAGATGACTTCGTCAAGATTAACAGATGCAGATAAACAGCTATAAATAAGGGAAATTTTTTATTAAATTTGTATATTAAAATAAGGGAAAAGAAAGAGGTAATAACAATGGTTAAAATGTATTATGACAACGATGCGAATCTGGAATTATTGAATGGCAAAACAGTTGCTATTATCGGTTATGGTTCTCAAGGCCATGCACATGCATTGAACCTGCAGGAGAGCGGCGTAAACGTAGTTGTAGGCCTGTATGAAGGCTCTAAGTCCAAAGCTAAGGCAGAAGCTGCCGGCCTGAAGGTTATGACTACCGCAGAAGCTGCTAAGGCTGCCGATATCATCATGATGCTGATTCCTGATGAAAAGCAAGCTGCTACATATAAAAAAGATATCGCTCCGAACCTGGAGGCTGGTAATGCACTGGCTTTTGCACACGGCTTCAACATTCACTTCGGTCAGATTGTTCCTCCTGCTGATGTAGACGTATTCATGGTTGCTCCTAAAGGCCCCGGCCATCTGGTTCGTCGTACCTATACCGAAGGCAGCGGTGTTCCCGTTCTGGTAACTGCTTACCAAAACCCGACCGGTAAGGCTCATGACCTGGCTCTGGCTTATGCTAAGGGCATTGGCGGTACCCGTGCAGGCGCTCTGGAAACCACCTTCCGCGAAGAAACCGAAACCGACCTCTTTGGTGAGCAGGCAGTTCTCTGCGGCGGCGTTTGCGCTCTGATGAACGCAGGCTTTGAAACCTTGGTAGAAGCAGGCTATGAGCCTGAAAGCGCATACTTCGAATGCATGCATGAGATGAAGCTGATCGTTGACTTGATGTATGAAGGCGGCATGGCTAAAATGCGTCATTCCATCTCCGATACCGCTGAATATGGCGACTATGTAACCGGTCCGCGCATCATCACTGCTGAAACCAAAGCTGCTATGAAACAGGTTCTGGCTGAAATCCAGGATGGTACCTTTGCTAAGAAATGGTTACTGGAAAACCAATGCGGCCGTCCGCAATTCAACGCTATGCGTCGTCGTGCTGGAGCAACCCAGGCTGAACAAGTTGGCGCACAACTGCGTGGCATGATGAGCTTCCTAAAGAAAAAATAATCAACAGCTTACAAGCACTTTTAGTGCAGAAAATAAAAATAAGGGAAAGAGCGTAATCCGCTAAAGTCAGCGTACAGATAAAAAAGCTGTCGGGGTTACGATAAACAAAAATAAGGGAAAGAGCGTAATCCGCTAAGGACAGCATACAGAAAAATCAGCTGTCCGGATTGCGAAAAATAAGGGAAAGAGTGTGAGCCGTAAACGCAGCATAGAAAAATAAAAGCTGTGTGGCTTGCAGTAATTAAAAATAAGGGAAATATTAAAAGGTCGCTTACCTGTGCGTCAGATGCAGAAAGCGGCCTTTTTGACATGCCGGCATAATGTTTTTGATATAAAAACCTCCCGGCGCATATGCACGAGGGAGGCTTTTGTGATACCGGCGATAGAACGCAATATATTAAGCATGAGCAGGATTTTTCTTTTTAATAAGAGCGAACACCTTTAAGGAGCAGCAAAGGATGAGCACGGCGCTGACAGTAAGCACAAAAAATCCATGTCTGCTGCCCAGCATAGTAGCATGCGCGATATTGGTCGGTTCTGCAGCCTGCGCGGTCGCGACAATCGTACTGATAACCGCTGTACCGACTGCACCTGCCAGCTGCAGCAGCGTATTCATAGCTGCGTTGCCGTCGGCATTCAGTTCTTCCGGTAACTGGCTCAGACCGTTGGTCATAATTGTACCCATGGAAAAACCTTGGCCAAAGGCAAAGAACAGGTAGAAGACAATGAAGAGCAACGAGCTCAGCTCGCCCGGATAAAGGCTGTAGCAGATGACGGATAAGAGAATTGATGCATTGCCTAATAAAATCGGACGTTGGGCACCGAACTTGTCCAACAGCCTGCCGCTGATGGGAGCCAGCATAGCGCCGATGATACAGCCGGGCAGCAGCAGACAGCCGGCGGTAAAGGCATCAGTATGCGAAACAAGTTGCGCATAGTTGGGAATTAAAAAACCTAGTCAAAGACAGATAAAGCCGACGAGCAAAAGACTGGCAGTGCTGAGCGTATACGGAAGATAGCGGAAAATCTGCACACTTAAAAGAGGTGTGCTGCTGTTTAATGATTGCTTATAGAAGGCAGTCAAAGCAATAAGGCAGATTGCGAAAAGAGCCAGCACCTCGATACTGAACCAACCGAAGTCGGAGGCAATGCTGGTTGCAAAAATCAGGCTGCTGAAGCCGATGATAAGCAAAAGGTATAAGCCGAAATTAAAGCTTGGCGATGGTGGCAGCAGTGGTGTTGATATCTGCTTCGCTGATATCGGTAATTTGTGCAGCCAGCCAGCTGTGATATTGCTCAATGTAATAGGCATGAATTTTACGCCCCTCGTCTGTCATGCGCAGTCTGACGATGCGTTTATCCTGTTTATCGCTGATTTTTTCGATAACATTTATTGCCTGCAGCTCGCTTACCAGGCGAGTGATACCGGGGCGCGTTACCTGCAGCAGATCCGCAATGTCGCTGACCTTTGGAGGTTGTGCGGTACGTTCCAGGTATTCAATGTAGTCCAGCACTTTAAGATTGCCGGGAGTTAAGCCTTCCGGTAGAGGTGGCTGCAGCTCTACTACACGCTTTGCTTCGTGGCAGGCAATGAGCAGAGTTTTGATTGCTTCGATAGACAGTTTATGTGTCATGATGATTCTCCTTCATAAATGATTACCAAAAGTAATTACCGAAGATAATCATATTGCGTTAGTGAGGGGATTGTCAAGGAGGGAGTAGAATGGAAAATAATGTAAGGATTTGCTGAAAACTGCCTGAGCGAAATGTTGCAGTGTGAATATGGAAATAAGCTCTTTTTCTATTATCCTCATAAAATCTGCAATAGTTGCATATTTTATCATCATGAAATCTGCACTGATTGCATATTTCATGAGGATATGCTAGAATGAGAGTAAATTAGAGAGGGGAGTGAGCAATTAAAATGTTACGTCGAAAAATCTATGATAAGCTCTTGGCATGGAAAAACAACAAAGGCAAAAAAGACGCTATTTTATATAATGTACCCATAGTCATGGACAGTTTGGTAGGTAGTATAGAAAGCGATATGGGCATTAAAGCAACATAGTCTACATGAATTATATTTGCATTTATGACTTAAGTGTCCCTTTAACTTATTGTTTAAATCTGGACACTAAGAGAGAACGAAAAGAGAGTTACTTTGGACAGTTTTCAAGAAAAATACTAGAATTGGACAGCTTTCTTTTGGTCAATCCCTAAAAATGGACACTTTTTTCTTTTCCTTGGTCTTAAATCGTTTTTGAGCGACTTTTTCCCAAACTGTATGTTATACTATGGATAAAAGGCGGAGGTGCTCAAAATGGCTGTAAAGCGCTTTACTGAAGAGGAAATGGAGCTGTTACGTAAGAATCCATACACCTACAGAGTAACTTATAACATGTTATTATTGACGGTAGAGTTTAAGGAGAAATTTTGGAAACTTTACCTTCAAGGTTTTTCACCAGTGTCTATTTTTAAGGAGTTAGGATATGACCCTAATATTTTAGGTGCTTACAGAATAAACAACTTCACTTTTAAGCTAAAGAAGGCAATGGAATCTGGAAAACCTCTCACTCAGGGAGTTGGTGGTGAAGTAAAGCCTCCACCTAAGAATAAAAATTATAGCGATTTGCCATTCGAGGCAGCGATAGCATCTATGCAGTACGAACTCTCATATCTTAGACAGGAGGTAGATTTCTTAAAAAAGCTGTGCTCTTTGGACAAATCAGACTAGCACGTGAAATATCTCTTGGGTTGTCGAATAGAAAATTTCAATTGATTCATGATTTAGTATCTAAGCCAGATAATCAATTGAAAGTGTCCCATTTATGTAAACTCGCTCATGTTACTAGATCTGGATACTATAATTGGTTAAGCAATATGGATTCCCGTAATGAACATGAACAGAAGGATAGAGCAGATTTTAGTAAAATTCTTGAGGCATATAAATTTAAGGGCTATGACAAAGGCATTCGCGGCATCCATATGAGGTTGTTACATTTGGAGAAGCCAGTGCTGATGAATCTTAAAAAGATAAGGCGGCTAATGGTAAAGTACAATTTGAGATGCCCAATTAGAAAGCCAAATCCATACAGGCAAATGGTAAGAGCTTTGAGAACCAATAAGGTTGCTCCTAATCTTTTGAACCGGGAATTTAAAGAACATGGACCTAGAAAAGTATTGTTAACAGATATAACTTACATACCATTAAATGATAAATACTGTTATTTATCTACAATTCTAGACTCCTATACAATGCAAGTATTAGGATATTGTCTGAGTGATTCTCTGGCAATAGATTTTGTGTTGGAAACTGTTAATATGGTACTAGCAAAGCATGGTAATGAAATCTCTAGTGAAACTATAATTCATTCCGACCAGGGTTCACACTATACAAGTTATAAATTTATGCAGTTAGTCCATGATGCTAATCTTAGGCAATCCATGTCAAGAAGAGGAAATTGTTGGGATAACGCACCACAAGAGAGCTTTTATGGACACATGAAGGACGAAATACATATATCTAAATGCAAAGACTTTGAGGCCTTAAGAGCTGAAATAGATAGGTGGATGGATTACTACAATAACGATAGGTACCAGTGGAAGTTAGCCAAGCTATCCCCAAACGAGTATTATGAGTATGTAAAAACAGGCCTTTACCCATTGAGGATATTTTAATAAAAACTAAGAAGCAGCGGTTCCGGCAGGAACTGCTGCTTCTCTCTTTCTCTTAAAAATGTCCTTGACAAAGGGTACGGTTTATTATTACGTGGCGTTAGGCAGTGTGGTAAAACATATATTGTCCGAGAGTTTGGTAAGCGTGAATATAAAAATTTTATAGAGATAAATTTTATTGAGCGACCTGATATGCAGGCTGTATTTTCCGGAAATCTTGATGTTGATAACATGGTTCAGCAAATTAAACTTAGTATGCCGGGTTGTCAATTTATTCCCGGTGAAACGCTTTTGTTTTTGGATGAAATTCAGGATGTTCCTAACGCTAGAACTTCCTTGAAATTTTGGACGCAGGATGGACGTTTTGATTGTATTGCCTCCGGTTCATTGCTGGGCATGGATTACAAAAATGAGGTTTCTATACCTGTCGGATATGAACAGCAGTTAATTATGCGTACTCTTGATTTTGAAGAGTTTATTTGGGCGCTTGGTGCAGAAGTAAATCTCAAGGAGATGCTGGCACCATACGTAGACGGAGCAAAACGAGTTCCTGAGGCTATGCATAATTCTTTAAACAAGTATCTGCAGGAATATATGGTAGTTGGTGGATTGCCTGAGGTAGTTGATACATATATTGCAACGAAAGATTTTTACCAAGTACATCTATTACAGGAAAAAATTCTGCGTGATTATCAGGATGATATTGCTAAATACGCGCTGAATCAGGATAAAATTAAGGCTAAGCAGTGTTTTCTGTCTATCCCGCGTCAGTTAAGCAAAGAAAACCATAAATTTCAGTATTCTGTTGTTGAGAAAAAGGCGACAGCAAGGAAATTTACCAGTAGCTTAGATTGGCTACATAATGCCGGATTAATTGATTTTGCTTATAATGTGAATTCACCTTGGTTCCCATTGAAAGCGCATGTCAAGGAAGATCAATTTAGAGTTTATCTTTGCGACATTGGTCTTTTGGTAGCTATGTATGGTTATCAGTTGAAAATTGCTTTGCTGTCAGATGCGTTGGAAGGACCGGCTAAAGGTGGCATTTATGAAAGTCTTGTTGCCGATATTTTAGCAAAAAGGGGAGAAGAGCTTTATTACTATAAAAAAGAGGATTCAACCTTAGAGATTGAATTTATCTTAGAACGAGATTGTAAGCTTGTGCCTGTAGAAGTTAAAGCCAGGAAGGGCTCGACGCGGTCATTAAATGAGCTGCTTAAAATGGATAATATCGAAAGAGGTTATAAGCTTACAGCACAAAATACCGGTGTTGTTGAGAAAAAGATTACTTTACCTTTGTACATGGCTGCTATTATATAGTCTTGATGAAGCTGTTTTTCTATTATCCTCATGAAATCTGCACTGATTGCATATTTCATGAGGATAGCTTAAAATAGAGTTAAAAAGAATGTTTAAGACACTTAAAAACTGATTGTACAAGTGTTGTAATTCGATTATTGAAGTGGAGAAGCATAAATGTTATCAAATTTTACCCCGCGGGATATTTCCTATGCCTCCCATCTCACTAAGCTGACATGGGGTGATGAGATGGCGCTGACGAATGATGGTTTGAAGAATGTTTTATACGAGGCGATGGTGCGCTATTATTATCGCAGTAAGGCCTTTTCTTTAAAAATGACGGATGAAGAAGGTATGCAGGGATTTTTATTGGCGGCGCCTTTGAGTGAGCGTGATAATTCCCAGTCCTGGTTAAAGCAAAATCTGCAGCATTTTGAGTGCGAGGAGCAGGATCTTGTTTACGATTATCTGCGCTATTTGTCTTACAATGGTCAGAAGGTGAGGGCGTTGGCCAATCCGGAGGATTTGCTGCTGTGCCTGTTTTTGAGCATGAAAAGCGGTGTGGGCAGCAAGCTGCTGTATAATGTGGAGGCGATTGCGCAGAAAAAAGGTGTCAAAAAGCTCTATTTATGGGCAGATGCTACATGTGATTATGAATATTATCGCAAGCGTGGCTATAGCGAAGCGGCGCATTTTACGAATAATATTCTGCCGCAGCTGGGTGCGCAGGAAACGTGGATATACAGCAAGGAGCTGAAGGAGTGACTGTAAATGTTGCATGAAATGAGTGATGCTTTACCGGCTTGTCCGGTAGAAACTACACTGACCTTAATTAGTGATAAATGGAAGGTGCTGATTTTGCGTGACCTTTTGACGGGAACAAAGCGCTTTGGCGAATTGAAAAAATCTTTGGACGGAGTCAGCCAAAAGGTGTTGACATCACAGTTGCGGCAGATGGAAGGCAGCGGCCTGTTGACGCGCAAGGTTTATGCTGAGGTGCCGCCACGTGTTGAATATACGCTTACTGAGCTTGGTTACAGTCTGCAGCCTGTTTTGGAGGCTATGCGTGACTGGGGAGAGGCGTACAAGAAGAGATTTTGAATAAGTAAAAAGGAAAGGACATGCCGATTATAGGACACGTCCTTTCCTTTTTGGTATTTAATTAATGGAGAGTGAATAGAGTAACGGAAAAATGTTAGGTGTACTGAATTAATTAGAATTTGTAGGAATAGTATAAAACAAAGTTTCTGTTTGGAGTAAAGGAACCGCTGCTAGACAGCCAGTCGTCGCGGTCAAGCAGGTTATTGACTAGCAGTTTAACATCGGAGTTTTTGTTGATATGGTAATTCATATTGAAGTTCAGATTCCACATTTGAGGAGCCGGGGTACCATAACTTGGTGTTCTGTCCCAAATATGCTGTACGCTTAAGTTGGAGGAGAAATCTCTGTTTTTGTAGCCGAGCAATGCATTGACATTGTTTCTGAAGTCAACTCTCTTCATAACATTGGATTTTGTTGTTTGCTTAGGATTAGAGAAGGCAAAGCCAAAGTTATAATACCAGTTGTCATCAATGCGTTGTTCATACAGGCCTTCAAAACCAATGTTTTCGAATTTATCGGCATTTACAGGAGTGTAGATATCATCGCCGTTGTATTTATCACCGGTTTTAGTGGAGTAAATTCTGTCTTCGACACGCAGTTTGTATAAGCCTAATTTCAGGGAGCTGTCATCAAATTGTTTTTTCCAGCCGATTTCATAGGTCCAGGCTTTTTCTGGCTTAAGGTCAGGGTTAGGAATGAAGGTATTGCTGTTAGAATTATATTGCTCCTTAATTGTAGGCACCCTGAAGGATTTATTAGCGTTGACGTAAATGCTTTGTGTATCATCCATCTTATAAAGCAATTGAATTTGCGGACACAGCTCGTTTTTCAGGTCTTCAACCATTTGATAGCGTGTGCCTAAGAACAGGTCAAGCTTTTCGGAGAGTGGGATTTCGCCTAAAGCATACAGAGCGGTATTGTTTCTGTTTCTCTTAATGGAGGAATAATCAGCCTCTTCACGGTCAAAAACAATGCCTGCAGTCAGCTTGCTGGCACCAATATCCCATTTGTTTCTCATTTCAGCGCCAAAGTTTTCAACAACATTCTTACTGCTGGATTTAAATTCATTAGTTTGTTTTACCCAGGTTTGACCTTTGAAGTCATGTCTGCGACCATAAGTATTGAAATAAAAGTCATTGTTTTGATAGTTTAAGTTCAATACGTGGAAATCGTAAGTGTTTTTGTTGAAGGTTGTTTTGGCCGGAGTATATTTGTTGAGCCAATCATATTCGTCTAATTGGTTAGTGTACAGATATTGCAGTTTAAGATTATCATTAACCTTGTAATTGAGATTCAGGGAATCCTTAGCGAATTTGTGGCCTACAGTGCTAAGAGTTCTTGTCAGGAAGCCTCTTTTCTGGATTTGGTCACGGCTGTAATTAACGTCAAGATTGCCTGCTTTAACCTCTAAGCTGCCGTAGCGTTTGCCGTCTTTACCAAAACCTGCTGTAATTTTATTACTATTGTTTTCTTTGGTAATAATATTAATAACGCCTGCCATAGCATCAGAGCCATACAAAACGGCACCGGCACCTTTGATAACTTCGACTCTGCTGATGGTGTCGGTATCGAGAGTTTCGAGGTTGGCTGCGCCTTGAGAATTCAAAGGAATGCCATCGACAAGAATAGTTGCGTTTACAGTATTTTTAGCCAGACCTCTGAAGCCGATGGTGCCGCCCATACCTACAGGGGGCGTAATAACGGCACCGGGAACATTAGCCAGCAAATCCATTACGTTGGTAGCACCTAAACGTTCAATGTCCTTTTGCGTAAATACGTTAGTCATAGCAGGAATATGAAGATCCTTTTCTTCATACTTGGTAGCGGTAACCAGCAGAGTATCCAGTGTATACTCTACCGGCTCGGCAGCCATGGCACTGGGAACCATGGACATTAGCAAAGCTGTCATTAATAAACTCTTTTTCATCAAAAAACCTCCTAAGATTTTAATATATTTAAAATTTCATAACAAGATGACGTGATGTAGATAGAACCACAGGAAATATATTTAATGGGCAGTAAAATAACCTTTTTGTTTTTAATGGCTTTTAATTCCGCAAAGCTGGGATCACCGTACATTTCCTTTAATTTGACCTCGCCGCTGGGGAAATAGCCGCCATCGGTCCAATCGATAAGAATGAATACATCGGGATTACATGCAACTACCTGCTCTTTATTTAACACAGTTCCGGGCGGAATATCGTAGCGGTCGGCCATATTTTCAATACCAAGCTTTTGGAAAACGTTACCTAAAAGACTGCCCTTGGTGCTCATAGCACCGCGACTGTTAAAAATCAGGATTTTAGCGTTAGCGTTATGCTTTTCGCTTAGCAGCTTGGCAACATCATCATCAATCTTTTTATTCATGGCAGCAGCTTTGTCTTCTGCCTTTAATACCCTGCCGAAAATATTATGGATTTCCTTAACATCATCCAAGGTTTTAGCATTGGGATAAACAAAGACCTTAACACCGACATTTTCCAACTGACTGATAAAGTCTTCGCCGGTGTTTTGTCTTAAGAAAATTACATCCGGCTGCTGCTTCATAATAAATTCGACATTATATTCAGTACGCAGCTTTACCTTGTTTGCCATATGCATAACGTTGGAAATCTGTTCATCCTCTGCCCATTTGCTTAAAGCGAGGATGCGATTTGGCTCTACCATGTTAACCAAAATTTCGTCAGAGCCGGGATACATAGACATAATACGTGAAGGTGGTTTATCAAACTCTATCTTTTTACCGCGGGCATCTTCTACTACGTAAGATGAATTAGTATCCTTATTTTGAGTATTATTGTTGCTGCAGCCTACGGAAAACACCAGTAATACAAGCATTAGTATGAGCAAAAGCGTGTGCCGTTTAAGTTTCTCCATTACTTTCAACTCCACTTCCTTAAATTCCAATCGAGTCATATAAACATAACGTTTCATATTGAAGCAATTCTTAATTTCTGATATTATAATAGATACTACACCTTATAGTAACTATAAAGTCAATAGGAGAATATATCAAAATGAATGAAAAGTCACATTATTTATATGCACGTGAGCTGGCAGAGCTGTATGATATTTCGAAGCAGACCCTTATTTTTTACGATAATATTAATCTGCTCAAACCGGCTTTTGTGGGCAGTAATGGCTATAGGATGTATTCTTTTAAGCAGTTCTTTATCCTGGGTATTATTCTTGATTTAAAAAATATTGGCTTACACCTATCTGATATTCAAGATTTTATCAATAACCGTAATGCGGAATCTTTGGTACCCTTGCTTTGTAAGCAGATAAAAAATCTGGAAAAGAAGCGTGTGATGATAGATCGTTTATGCGGTCAAATCCAAAATGAAATCAGCAGGCTTAATGGCCATTCTGATATCAGGCTTAATGAAATATCATTATCTTACCTGGATGCTGAAAATTTGATTTTAAGTGATGAAATCTGCTTTTGTAAATCATTGAAGGATCGTTTTATAGCAAGTGCAGAGGTGCTTAAGATTGCTTCTGAAGATGATTGCCTGAGGAGTCTTTTAGATGCAGGTTTTCTTTTTGAGCTGGATAGTCTTGAAGAAGAACCGAAATACTATAAACTTTTTGCCAAAGCAGCTGTCAGCAAGACTAATTTTCAACGTCCCAGGAATATTTATCTGCAAATGTATGTAAACTATACCTTTCAGAATGCTTTGCAGCTTGCAGCACCGGCTATTAATGAGTTTTGCCAGACACTCAATATAAAATTGGGTAAACAGGTATATATACGCCCGATAAAAAACTATTGGACTTCGGATACTATGGATACCTTTATTTCTAAAATTGAAATTCCGGTTATAATCTGAAGCTATACAAATAAGATATAAAAGTTGTTAATTAAAACCGATATAAGCAAAAACACCACCTGCAAACGCAAGTGGTGTTTTACAATATATGGGGAATAAGAAGAAAACTTTTTACAGACGGCTTACATGGCCGATGAAATAATGGCCCCAGGAAACATGCGCCAATGCTTCCATGGTCAGCAGGCTGAGGCTGAGCATAATGATGAAGAGCAGCGGATAAAAGCAGAGCTGTTGCGGTGACATGTGCAGCAGTGTAAGCAGCTCGCTGCCGACGTACATATAGATGATGTGAATCAAGAATAAACCGAAGGAATAGTTGCCCAGATACATCATAAAGCGTTTGCTGAGGCTGTCCTGCGATTCCAGAGTGCAGGCGTAACGAAAGAGCATAGCGATGATGATGCTGTACAAAAACAGGTTGAGCGGGAAGCAGACAAATTCCAACAGCGGCAGGATATGCAGATAGTATTTGGCAAACCAGCAGCCACCGATTAAAATCAGATTCAGGATGAAGCCTGTCATCAAAAGAACGTGATGGGTGTCAATCCAGCGCAGCATTTTTTTATGATAGATATAAGCCAGCATACCGAAGGAGAAGTAGGCGATATAACGCAGAAAGGTGGTAATTTCTAACGTTAAGATGACTGCCTGATTGCTGCAGCTGATATTGTTGCAGATTTTCCAGAACAGCTGCAGCAGGATTACCTGAATAATAAAGCGGTGCAGCCTGTGATGCAAGCGGCAACGGTTAAAATAACGCAGCAGCAGCGGATAGATGGCGTAAAAGCCAAACATCGCACGGAAAAAGGCCATATGGACGGCGCTGCTGCCGGTGGCAATAAGGTAGGCTGCCTGCTTGAGCGTGAAGCTGGCGTTGCTGAAAAACCAGGCACCGCCCAGATACAGTAACGAAAACAGCAAATACGGCGAAAGCACCGACAGGAACATCCTGCGGAAGAAGGACCACTTATAATAATCGGCATGGCGATTGTGGCTGATGAACATATATCCCGAAACAAACATTACCAGGGGTACGGCAAAGAGGGAAATAATATCCAGCAGCATTTCGGAAATAGTGACCCATGATTCCGCGTGAGCGTGGCTGAAGTACCAGGTGGTGTGCATCAGCATGACACCCAGAACCACGAAGCCACGTAATAATAGGGGAAAACTCATAGCTTTATACATCTTCTTTCTCTCTAGTAGAGTTATTTTACTACTTTCAATTTTATAGTCAAATAGCGATTAAGCATTTACATTATAACCAAATCGAATATAAAAGGCTGATAAGCTATGACAGATAACATATAAGCATTAATATTATTACTTCTGTACAGGTTGACACTTGACAAAGACAGCGGCAACGCAGATAATTTGAATAGAATATATAACAGATTGAGGAGGATACTGAAATGGAAAAACAGGAATGGCAAGGTTATGTACAGAAGGTAGCAAGCTGTGATTACCCTATACCGTTGAATCTGATAAACGATTATGATGATTGGAAATGCCGCAGCAACGTAGGACGTATGCTGATGATTTTAAAGGATATCGAGGGAGCTATGGCGGTGCTGGCAACCGTAAAGGATGTGCAGCCTGATATGGAGGATGCACCGGAGTTCGGACTCAGTGAGGCAGAGCATAAGGTGCTGTGCCTGCGTGATATTGCCGAAATCGTCTGGCGCCTGACCGGCACCGGTGATGCACCGATTATTTATTTGAATGAAGCATACAGACTGTGCCGTGAGTATAAGAAGGTTTTCCGCAGTGCGGATCGTGGCGCTATCTGGGCGCGCAGACTGGAGCTGCAGCGTTCCTGTGGCGCCGAGGATGCTGCATTGAGCGAGGCGAGAGCAATGCTGGAGGCAGAAAAAGCTGTGGAAGGCGTTAATCCGTACCGTTTCCACGCACTTAAATTTATTGCGGAAAGCATGGCGGGGCAGGGCGATTATGCTAAGGCTGCGTTGCTTTTGGCAGATGCGTATAAATCATTCCCTGTGAACGAGGCTGCCAAGACGGCTCTTGCTGAGGCTGAAGCTGCAGCAGATGCTAAGGAAAGATATGCTATGTATCATCACTGCACCACGATTCAGTACCAGCCGTGGGAGAAGGATAATGTGACGACGCTGGAGGATGTACGCCGCCTGCAGGAGCGCAATTTTGCACGTCGCGAGGCAGCGAAGGCTGCCGGCGAGAAGCCGGATGAAAAGGGTTCTTTTCAAAGTTTAATTAAGTAATTAAAACGAGCGATTAAAAGATTTTGTACGCACTTTTCACGAATCTGTTACAATTAGTAGCAGGTAATAAAAATGTGAGAAGGGATGTACTTATATGAATAAAAACTTTTTAGCTTTAGGCTTAGCTGCAGCTCTGCTGGCACCCCAGGTAGCAGGCGCTGAAGGCTTTGCTATTAACGAATGGTCTGCTGAAGGCGTTGCTATGGGCGGTGCGCGCATGTTTGCTGAAGACGATGCTGCCAACGTGGCTTACAACCCTGCTTCTATCACCAAAGTAAAGGGTGAGG
The DNA here is from genome assembly GCF_023497905.1 of Phascolarctobacterium succinatutens. Classification (NCBI taxonomy): domain Bacteria; kingdom Bacillati; phylum Bacillota; class Negativicutes; order Acidaminococcales; family Acidaminococcaceae; genus Phascolarctobacterium; species Phascolarctobacterium succinatutens. The sequence continues at coordinate 66,348 of NZ_CP097284.1, forward strand.
TAATGAAGAGCAGCTACACTTATCTGAGCCCGCACGGCAACTATAAGCTGTATGATGGTGCAGGCAAAGAAATTGAGGACGGTAAAAACGTTGTTCATGCCGGTTGGGCAGTAGGCAGCTACTACGTAAGGCAGATTAATGATAAAGAATGGTTCGGCATCGGTGCTTTCCCGCGCTTTGCCATGGTATCCGAGTTTGAGCGTGCCAGCAAGGCATCTACTAATGCATTTTTCTCTAAACTGAACGGTGTCAGCGTTACTCCGACCTATGCGCACAAGTTCGACAAAAAATGGAGCGCAGCAGTTGGTGCGGAAATCAACTATGTCGGTCTGGAGCTGCAGAAGAATTATTATCATCCGGTTGCTCAAATGAATGTTGGTGCAACGCAGACAGAAGGCGAAAGCTATGCTTTAGGCTGGAATGCTGCTGCCAACTATGCCTTTGATGATAAAAATGAAATCGGTGTAGTTTATCGCAGCCGTATTACTCACTCCTTAGAAGCAGACTTTAAAATGTATCCTGCAAGCGGCGGTAAAATTACTGCTGACGCTTATGGCGTAGTAACTCTGCCGGACAGCTGGGATATCGGTTATAACCATAAATTTGATAAAAAGACTCGCCTGGAATTAAAAGCAACACGTACAAACTGGAGCACCTATGATGCATTGAATATTTCTTTGTCCAATCCCAGTGTTACCGGCGTATTGCCTTCCAATGTAGATTCTGCTAAAAACTGGTCCAACGGCTGGCGTTATGCTATCGGTTTAGAACACAACTTCAGCGATAAGTATGCAGCTATGGCAGGCTTTGCTTTCGATGAAGCTTCTATTCCTTACAATGGCGGTGACTTCATGGTTCCGACCGGTCTGCGTCGTACCTATTCCATCGGTGCCCGTTACAACGATAAGAAACAAACCGTTGCTGTTGCTTTGGGCTGGATGGATGTCGGCAATCTGGATTTTGCAGGTCATGCTACCGATGCTTATAAGAGCGCTCATGCTTACGACAGCTTTACCAAGATTGCTTCTATTTCCTACCAACGTAAATTCTAATTTCATATTTTAGCTTTACCGGAGCTGCTGCACGAAAAAGTGTGGCAGCTCTTTTAATCTGTCTGCTGTTTGTGCTACAATAGGCTTAACAAGGTTATTGGCGAAAGGAGAAATGTAAAATGAAATGTGATTGCGCTAATTGTCCTACATATGCTTGCTACACCAGGGGTGTTAACTGCACAGGCGTGCCCCTGGAGGCTGTCAAGGAAGCCTATACCGAGGAAGAATTGAAGCTTATGCAGGCTGCTGCCTATGTTGAAGGCACGTTCTACAGCAATATCTGCCGTCTGCAGGAAACTGCGGAGTTTGCCAAAGCTATGGGCTACAAAAAGCTGGGCATGTCCTTCTGCATCGGTCTGAATGCGGAAGCACGCTATATTGCTAAATATTTTAAGCAGCAGGGCTTTGAGTTTTACAGCGTATGCTGCAAAAACTGCAGCTTCCCCAAAAAAGAGCTGGGACTGAAGCAGGTTAAGCCGGAGCTGGAGCATGAAGCAATGTGCAATCCTAAATTCCAGGCTAAGTTTTTGGCAGAAAAGGGCGTTGAGCTGTACATTTCCTGTGGCCTGTGCGTTGGACACGATGCTATTTTCAATATGAATGCCGAAGGTCCGGTAACGAATCTGGTAGTTAAGGACCGCCTGCTGGCTCATAATCCGTTGGGCGCTATTTATTCCCGCTACTGGAAGCGTAAGCTGGGAATTATGGACGACGGAGAGGTATAAGATACATTGATTTTTACAGGGAGTAATCTCGGAGAACAATTAAAATTTTCTCTTGGATTACTCCCTGCTAACTTCTTTGTAATTTTCTCGTTAATTGGTGAAAAAATACTCCCTTCCCCGTTGCTTTTTTGTTGCAATTTGATACAATATAATTTACGGAAGGAAGGTACACTAAATGATATTTGATACACATATGCACTGTGATTATTCCTGCGACAGCGAAATGAAATTTGCTGATGCCATCGGCGCAGCCGCTGAGCAGGGGATTGGTATAACGGTTACAGAGCATTGGGATTATGATTATCCGACTAATCCGGAAGCATTTATCTTTGATATAGACGAATATTTTGCGCGTCTGCGGCCGCTGAGCAGCGACAAGGTGCTGATAGGCATTGAAATCGGCATGCAGACACATACTGCGGCTGAGGATAAAAAGGTGGCACAGGCTCATCCGTTTGACTATGTGCTGGCCTCTATCCACTGCATCGGCGGACGTGATTTATACGAGCAGACCTGCTACAAGGGACGCACACGTCAGCAGATTGTAGAAGAATTTTTGCATGATGCGATTACCTGCCTGGAACAGGAGCGAGATTTTGATGCGTTTGCGCATATTGACTATATCTGCCGTTATTGGCCGTATAAGGGAGCGGAGCGTGAGCTGCGTCTGCAGGATGCACCAGAATTATTCGATAAGCTGTTTTTACTTTTGATTGAGCAGAATAAACCTATTGAAATCAATACACGTCGCCTGGATGATGCTGCTGCGGTAGCAGGATTGCTGCCGCTGTACAAGCGTTACCGTGAGCTTGGCGGCAAATACTGCACTCTTGGCAGTGACGCCCATTATAAGGAGCATGTGGGGCGCAGATTGCAGGAGGCGCTGGCGTTGGCAGCGCAGGCAGAACTGACACCTGTTTATTTTAAAGCGAGAAGGATGCAGATTATGGAGGGGTTAAAATGAAATGCGTGCGTTTTGAGGATTTACGGACAGGCAACAAGCGTATAGGCTTTATTGACGGCGATGTTATCCGTTGCGTATATGGTTCGCTGGAAACATATTGGCAGATAACTGATGAAACCTTTGCTATGCGTGATGTACGCTTGCTGGCACCCTGCGTACCGAAGCAGATTATCTGCGTCAGCTTTAATTACCAGAAGCATGCGGCAGAATTCGGTGTAGAAATTCCGCGCGAGCCGAGTATTTTTTCTAAGGCTGCGCATACCGTTGTCGGTACAGGTGCGGATATCATCTGGCCGAAGCAGGTGCAGGAGCTGGCCTTTGGCGCGGAACTGGGTATTGTCGTGAAAAAGAGGATGAAGAATGTTAAGGCAGAAGATGTACCTAAATATATTTTGGGTTATACCTGTGCTAATGATGTTACGGCGCGCGACCTGCAGCGCAAGGAGCGCCAGTGGCTGCGCTGTAAATCCTTTGATACCTTCTGTCCCTTGGGACCTTGGCTGGAAACGGAGCTGGATCCCAGCGATTTATCCATCCGCTCTTATGTCAACGGTGTGCTTAAGCAGGATGCGCGCACGAGCAATATGATTTATAATCCCTACGAAATTCTGGGCTACATCTCTCAGAGCTTTACATTGGATGCCGGTGATCTGATTTTGACAGGTACTCCGGTTGGTGCCGGGCTCTTAAATGAGGGTGATGAAATCACCGTTGAAATCGAGGGTATTGGCAAGATTACCAACAGAGTTGTTATGGAATAAGATTTTACAAGACGTGTGTTGCTGCACGTCTTGTATTTTTTTCCTGATTGTGCTATATTTTGACTGATAAGTCAGTGATATATATTGTAATACCGGACTGATACTGCTGCTCGGGAGAGAGCAGCTAAAGGGGGTTCTTTTTTTATGCTTCAGAATATGACTGAAGGCGCACCATTAAAGCTGATTATTCCCTTTATGGTGCCGCTTCTGATAGGAAATGTTTTTCAGCAGCTGTATAATATTGCCGATATTATTATTGTCGGGCGGACGATTGGCGTGAATGCTTTGGCTGCCGTGGGAGCGGTGTCGCCGCTGTTCATGCTGACGATGGTGCTGACGATTGGTCTCAGCAACGGCTTTACTGTTGTTACGGGACAGCGTTACGGTGCGCAGGATATGCAGGGAATGCGCCGCAGCATTGCTACCTGCGTTGTGTTGAGCTTGTTTTTTGTTTTGCTCATTATGGGGATTATGCATTTGGTTATCGACCCGATGCTGGTGATGATGAATATCCCGCCGGAGCTGATGGAGAATGCTTATGCCTATGTAATGATTATTGTCGACGGTCTGTTGGCGATGATGGCGTATAATCTTTTATCGGGTATTATGCGCTCCTTGGGGGACAGTAAAACACCGCTATACTTTCTTATTGTGTCTTCGATAGTGAATATTATTCTGGCACTTGTTTTCATCATTAGCTTTGGCTGGGGTGTACCGGGCAGTGCGTTTGCCTTGGTTATTGCCCAGGCTTTTTCCGCAGTGCTGTGCGTAATTTATATTTACAAGCGCTTTCCGCAGCTGCATATTCATCGCAGCGACTTTCAATTGGATTGGCCGGAGCTGTGGGCGCATCTGCGTATGGGCCTGCCGATGGCGGTGCAGTTCTCCGTTTTGGGACTTGGTATTATTATCCTGCAGTCAGTTTGCAACAAGTTTGGCAGTGATCAGATTGCCGGCTTTACTACGGCAATGCGCGTAGAGCAGCTGGCGCTGCAGCCGATGATTTCCTTCGGTATTGCTATGGCTGTGTTTACGGCGCAGAATTTCGGTGCTCGCCGCTTTGACCGCATCCGTGATGCGGTGCACCGCTGCTCGCTGCTGACGCTGGCCTTCAGCTTGTTTGCTGCGGTTGTGGTCTTTGCTTTCGGCGAAGAGGTAATCGGAATCTTCCTGGATAATCCGTCACCGACGGTTATGGAGGCCGCACATCTTTATATCTTGTATACCGTGCCTGTTTACTTCTTCCTCAGCCAGATTTGTATTTACCGTAATGCCTGTCAGGGCATGGGCGTAAGCATGATTCCTATGCTTTCGGGTATGGTTGAACTGATAATGCGTTCTATCGCGGCAATATATCTCAGTGTGCCCTTTGGCTATGAGGGCATCTGTATGGCGGAGCCGATTGCATGGATCAGTTGCGCGGTATTTGTTTTTGCAGCCTATCATTATTTTGTGCGTCTGCTGGAAAAGAAATATACACCTGTTAACTGAATACTGAGCAGAAAAAGTCAATTTTTAGAAAATTAAGCTCGACAAAAAATCTTTGGCAAGTTACAATTAAAGTGCAGAGAATACATTTAAGGATGGTGAATGCTATGAAAAAAATCTTGCTGCTTCTGTCGATGCTGATGTTTATTTTTACTGCTACCGTATCGGCGGCCAGCGCTGTTTTTTTGAAAAACCAATGGTATGAACCCAGCGAAGGAACAGCAGAGTACGTCAGAGTATTTACAACGGATAATCCCGATTATTATCGCTATATCAATGACAGATTTGCTTTTGCGATTAATCTCCCGGCAAACTTCAATCAGGCCTTCGAAAGCACTAATGGCGACGGCTGCATTTTTAAGGATGAATACGGATCCAGCTTTACTGTCAGCGGCGGTCATAATATGGGCATGACGCTGGCCGATGAATATGATATGGATATCCAAAATCATCCGTCTGCTGCCTATAAGGCTAAGGGTGATGACTGGTATGTTATTTCCTATCTGGAAAATGACAGGATTTATTACAAAAAGTGCTTTATCAACGGGGAATATTGGAATACCTGGTATTTTGATTATCCTTCCTGGCTGGCAGACAGCTATAATAATAAATGCGCTGCTATCGAGTCTACATTTACACCCGGTTGGAAATCCGGCCGAGCTCTTTACTGATAAGCTGAACGCGTAACGAAAGTTACGCGTTTTTTCTTTATTTATCACGCCTTGTGTGATAAAATTAATATATTATGGGTTAGTATGTACTGCACCTGCTGACCACCGTTAAATGATAGGAGGCGGAGCTGTGACAGCAGAGCAAAATAATATATATGGAACACTTTATTTATGCGCTACACCTATCGGTAATCTTGAGGATATGACACCGCGCGCTTTGCGGATGCTGCAGGAAGCAGATTTGATTGCGGCGGAGGATACACGTCATACGCTGCAGCTTTTAAATCACTTCAACATCAAAGGACGCCTGGTGCGTTATGATGAGCATAGCAAGGATAAGCAGGGAGAATATCTTTTAGGCCAGCTGCTGGAGGGCAAAAATGTTGCGCTTGTAAGCGACGCAGGCTTTCCGGGAATTGCTGACCCCGGTGAGGCCTTGGCGCATGATGCGATTGCTCATGGTATCAGAGTGGTGCCTGTACCAGGTGCCAACGCTGCTTTATGTGCTTTGATTGCCAGCGGTCTGCCGACGTATCCGTTTTTCTTCGGTGGTTTTTTGCCTAAGAGCAAGCGTAACAGACGCGAGCAGCTGGAGCAATGGCAGCATATTCCTGCGACGATTATTCTTTACGAAGCACCGCACAGGATTGTGGAGGTGTTGAAGGATATTCTGAATGCCTGGGGCGACCGTCCTTTGGCGGCAGCACGCGAGCTGACGAAGCTGCATGAGGAATTCTACCGTGGCACGGTCAGCGGCTGTCTGGAATGGCTGGAGGCCAATTCGCCGCGCGGAGAGTTCTGCCTGGTGCTTGGTGCCGGCGACGGTGCTTTCGCTGCAGCCGATGAGGAGCTGGAACCTCTTGACGAGGTGCGCAAGCTGATGGCTGATGGTGTAGATAAGAAGGCTGCCTTGGCGCAGGTAGCAAAAAAACGTAAAATCCCCAAACGGGAGCTATATAATCAACTAATTTCTGAAGGAGATGGGTCTGACAATGACTAAACCGAGTTATTATATTACAACACCAATTTATTATCCGAGTGACAATCTGCATATAGGCCATGCCTATTGCACAACTATCGCTGACAGCCTGGCACGCTTCCACCGCCTGAAGGGTGAGGATGTATTCTTCCTGACCGGCAGTGATGAGCATGGTCTGAAAATCCAACGTAAAGCTAAGGAAAAGGGTGTAACCCCGATTCAGTATGTAGATGCGATTATTGCCAACTTCAAGCTGCTGTGGAAAGAGCTGAATATCTCCAACAATGACTTTATCCGCACCAGTCAGGAGCGTCATCACAAGGTAGTTCAGGATGCACTGCAAAAAATTTATGAGCAGGGCGATATCTATAAGAAAAACTACAAGGGCCTGTACTGCGTGCCCTGCGAATCCTATTGGCTGGAGCGTCAGCTTGATGAAAACCATTGCTGCCCCGACTGCCATCGTCCGGTAGAGGAGATGGAAGAGGAAAGCTACTTCTTTAAAATGAGCAAATACCAAGATTGGTGGCTGCAATTTATCGAAGAACATCCTGATTTCATCCAACCGGCAAGCCGCCGCAACGAAATGATCAATTTCGTTAAGCAAGGTCTGGAGGATTTGTGCATTACCCGTACCACCTTTGACTGGGGCATTCCTGTTCCGTTTGACAAAAAACATGTTGTTTATGTATGGTTCGACGCGCTGCTGAACTATCTGACCGGCATTAAATACGGCACCGATGATGCCTTCTTCCACAAATACTGGCCGGCAAGCCTGCACCTGGTAGGCAAGGAAATCGTGCGCTTCCACACCATTATCTGGCCGATTATGCTGCACGCTATGGGTCTGGAAATGCCGCAAGAGGTTTACGGTCATGGCTGGCTCGTAGTTGACGGCGATAAAATGTCCAAATCTAAGGGCAACGTTATCGACCCGCTGGGCCTGATTGATGAGTTCGGCGCTGATGCTATCCGCTACTTCCTGCTGCGCGAAATCAACCTGGGCAGTGACGGCAACTTCTCCCGTGATGCACTGATTACCCGTGTAAATGCAGATTTGGCTAATGACCTGGGCAACCTGCTGCACAGAACCGTAAGCATGATTGAAAAATATCATGGCGGCATTGTTGCTGATACCGGTGCTAGCGAACCGATTGATGATGAGCTGAAGGCTCTCGTTAAAGAAACCGTAGCTAACTATGTTAAGGCTATGGACAACATGGAAATCAATACTGCAATTAAAGGTGTATGGGCTTTGATCAGCCGCGCCAACAAATATATCGACGAAACCGCTCCGTGGATTCTGGCTAAGGACGAGGCTAAGGCTGACCGTCTGAAGACTGTTATGTATAACCTGGCTGAAACCCTGCGTATCGTAGCTATTTTAATCAGCCCGTATATTCCGACCACCAGCCCGAAAATTTACACTCAGCTTGGCCTGGCTGTGCCTGAGCAGTTCCTGTTGGCTGACGCTGAGTGGGGCGGTCTGGCAAACGGTACTAAGGTTTGCAAAGGCGAGCCTCTGTATCCGCGTATCGAGGTTACCGAAGACGGCGCAACCATCATCGGCGGCAAACGCTATGAGCATAAGGCTGCAGCTCCCGCACCTGCTCCGGCAGAAGAAGTAAAGCCTGCTATGGAACCGATTAAACCGGAAATTGCTTTCCCTGACTTTGAGAAGATTGACCTGCGCGTAGGCAAGGTTCTGGAAGCAGAAAAGGTTAAAAAATCCAAAAAGCTGCTCAAGCTGCAGGTAGAAATCGGTGATGAGGTACGCACTATTGTCAGCGGTATCTCCCAATACTATGAGCCTGAACAGATGGTAGGCAAAAACGTTGTTGTTGTAGCAAACCTGGCACCGGCTAAGCTGATGGGTATCGAATCCTTCGGCATGCTGCTGTGTGCTTCCGACGGACAGGGCAATCTGGCTCTTGTTGACCCGCAAAATCTTGCTTCCGGCAGTCGTGTAAAATAAAAAAAGTGCTTGACGCACTCTGAGATTTAGAGCAGTCACTCTGATACGTTTTGGCGGATGAGGAGTGCCTGCTCTTCGTCTATTAACATATTGTCTTTTGTTTTGGAAGGGGGACTTATCAGTGTCTGAAAAGCTATTTTCGCGCTTGTTTTGGCGACCGTATCTTTGTATAGGCATCAGCATGATCTTAGTGTTGCTCAGCAGCATGGTGCCCTATATCCTGCCGCATGCATGGCTGGGAGAGCATTATCCCGGTTACGATTTTTACATGTTTAAGGGCATGGCCTGGACGCTGAAGATGGCGCTGCTGATTTATTTATATGGCATCGTCTGCATCTTTACGAAGAATTATTTCCCTAAGCTGAGCAGCCTGTGTACTGAAGAGGTGCGCGCGGTGATTACCGGCTACAAGAGCAGCTGGAGCCGCGGCAAGCAGCTGTGTCCTGTTTTTACCTATAAAGTTGGCGATAAGGAATACAGCGAGGCCTTGAACGAAGCCAAGGGAACGAAGGAAAAGAGCGGCGATGTGTTGGAGCGTGGTTTTACGCTGAAGCTGCCGCGTAAAATTATTTATAATCCGCAAAATCCCAAGGAATTTTACCTGCCTGGCTGCGAATATTATTCGCGTAAGGCGGCGGTTTTCCGTTATATTTTGTTCAGCATGCTGCTGTTTTTGCAGCTGTATCTGAACTTTTTTGTGAATGTGAGGTAGATTATGAGCAGAACAGGCTTATGGGATTCGCATGCCCATTTAGATGATGAAGCGTTTAATGAGGACAGAGAGCAGCTGATTGCACAGCTGGAGCAGGATATGGACGGCATCGTCAATCCCGGCTGCGATGCTGCCAGCAGTGCTGTTGCGGTGGAGCTGGCGAAAAAATATCCGTTTATTTATGCGGCGGTTGGCTGGCACCCCGAGAATTTAAAGGGCATTCCTGCCGACTATCTGCAGCAGCTGGCAGAGTGGGCGCAACATCCGAAGGTAGTGGCAATTGGTGAAATCGGTCTTGATTATTACTGGAAGGAAAACGAACCTAAGGAGGTACAGAAGCGTATTTTCTTAGAGCAGGTTGACCTAGCTAAGCAGTTTGATTTGCCGGTGATTATTCATGACAGAGATGCGCACGGCGATATGCTAGAGCTGTTCCAAAAGGAAGTACACGGCGTACAGGCAGTGTTCCACTGCTTCAGCGGGTCGCTGGAAATGGCGAAGGAGCTGGCTAAGCGTGGCTATTACTTTGGCTTCGGCGGTACGTCTACCTATAAGAATGCGAAGAAAGTGCGTGAGGTTATGCAGTATATTCCTAAGGAGCTGCTGCTGTTTGAAACCGACAGCCCTTATCTGACGCCGGTGCCTTTCCGCGGCAAGCGTAATAATCCGGGCTATACGGAATATACGGCGCGTAATGCGGCGCAGGTGCTGGGAATGGAATTTGAAGAGCTGGCGGCAATTGCTACGGCAAATACCAAAAGGTTATTCAAAAAGATAAAATAAGTATAGAGTTGCTTTCAGCAAAAATCAGAGAGGTCTTGTGATGCACGGGCCTCTCTTTTTTGTGCAGGCGTGCGCAGCGTAAAGAATAAATTTGTGCGGATAGCTGCTTTAAAGCTATATCTGCAGTGCTAAATATGTTAAAATATAATAATGTACTAAATTTGTTTAGCTTTGCCGGAGGGAGCAAATAATGAAAGATAAAATTAGCATGCCTTTAATAGAGGCGATGCTGCAATATAAAAGTGAGGACGTCTATCCTCTGCATACTCCTGGACATAAGGGAGGACGCGGCATGCAGCGCTTGCTGCGTCAGGAGCTGGGTGCCAGCGTGCAGATGGACGTGTCGCTGATGAGCGAGCTGGACGATATCCACGAGCCGGAAACCTATATTAAGGAGGCACAGGAGCTGGCGGCGCAAACCTATGGCAGTGATGCCTGCTTTTGGGCAGTCAACGGCACAAGTCAGGCAATTCATGCTATGCTGCTGATAGCACTGAACCCGGGGGAGAAGCTGCTGTTGCCGCGCAATGCGCACCGCAGTGTTGCCGGCGGACTTGTTTTGGGTGGTATAGAGGCAGTTTATCTGCAGCCGGAGTATCAGCCTGAATTCGGAATTCAGATGCAGGTTACTGTGCAGCAGATAGAGGCGGCGCTGGCACAGGACAGCAAAATTAAGGCGGTGCTGCTGACAAGCCCCAATTATTACGGTGTGGCGGCAGATGTGCGGGCGATTGCTGATTGCTGCCATGCGCATAATGCAGTGCTGCTGGTGGATGAGGCGCATGGACCGCATCTTGGCTTCAGTGAACTGTTGCCGCCATCCGCTCTGCAGTGCGGTGCTGATGCCTGTGCTCAGAGTACGCATAAAATTTTGGGCGCGATGACGCAATGCAGTATGCTGCATGTGCAGGGAGCACGTCTTGATTTGCAGCGTGCGGCGGATGTGATGAGCCTTTTGACGACGACAAGTCCCAACTATCTGCTGATGGCATCACTGGATGCTGCCAGAGCGCAGGTGCAGGTCTACGGCAAGGAGATGGCAGCGGCGGCTGTACAGGCTGCTGCCAAGCTGCGCAGCCTGTGTGCCGCCTATAGCGGCCTGCGTGTAATGGAGACGGCAGATTGCGGCGGACTGCAGATGGACAGCACGAAGGTGACAGTCAACTTTGCAGCCTGGGGCTATACCGGCGTAGAGGTTGGTGAGCTTTTCCGTGAGGCAAGAGTTGCTGTTGAGCTTGTAGATGCCTATAATGTACTCTTTTTGGTGACCTATGCAGATGTTACTACGGATTATGACGAGGCGTTGGCAAGAATTGCCGCTGTACTGAATAAAATGCAGGCGCAGAAGCGTGCGCCGCTGCAGTTGGCAGCGGCAGCGAAGGTGCCGCAGACGCAGGCAGTTCTGCCATTGCGCGACGTATTCTATCGTGCGAAAAAAGCGGTACCTTTGGCAGAGGCTGTAGGCAAAATCTGCGGCGAGCAGGTGAGCTTTTATCCGCCGGGAATACCGGTGCTGCTGCCGGGTGAGCTGGTAACGGAAGAGATTATTGCCTACTGCCGCGCGCAGAAGGAGCTGGGGTTGCCGGTAAGCGGACCTGCGGACAGCAGCTTACAAACGATACGTGTTATTGCTGATTGAGGTAAAAAGATGCGAGGATTTTTTATTACATTCGAAGGAATAGACGGAGCGGGTAAAACTACCCAACAGCATTTGGCAGCGCAGGCCTTGCGCGAACAGGGCTATGATGTGCTGGAAAGCCGCGAACCGGGCGGTACACAGCTGGCTGAAAAGGTGCGTGCTTTGGTGCTGGACCCGGAGCTGCCGCTGACAACGGCAACGCAGACGCTGCTGTATCTGGCAGCGCGCAGCGAGCATGTCGACAAGCTGCTGCGTCCGGCGCTGGAAGCAGGTAAGATTATTATCTGTGATCGCTTCAATGATTCAACGCTGGTTTATCAGGGACTGGCGCAGGGCAAGGCTCCGGAGGAGATTGCACAGCTGCGCCGGCTGGGAGCCTTTGCTACCGGTGGCTTGGAGCCTGATTTGACACTTGTTTTTGATGCCGACCCGGCAGAATTATTGGCACGTCGGCAGCAGCGCGGTGTGCAGGACCGTTATGAGCAGCAGGGACTGGAATTTCAGCAGCGCCTGCGTGCAGGCTTTCTGCAGCTTGCCGAGGCAGAGCCGCAGCGCCTGCAGGTGATTGATGCCTTAGGCACGCAGCAGGAGGTTACTGCTAAGGTGCTGCAGGTAATCGGCAGAGTAATCAGCGGAGAGAAATAAAATGTGGGAGCATATTATCGGCCACACAGAACAGAAAAAATTTCTGCAGAACTATCTGCAGGCCAAGGAGCGTCCGCATGCATTGCTGTTCAGCGGTGCTGCCGGCTTGGGCAAGCGCACGCTGGCTCTGGAATTTGCCAAGGCACTGCTGTGCTTTCAACATAACGGCACAGACGGCTGCGAGGCCTGCAGGCTGATGAATCTGCAGGACGGCAATCTGAGCCATCCGGATTTCGTACTGGTGCAGCACGAATGGGATGATAAAAAAGACCGTTTAAGAGATACGATTATTATCGACCAGATCAGGGAGCTGACGGCCAAAACGGCGCTGGCACCGGTGATGTCACCGACGCGTGTGTGCATTGTTGAGGATGCGGATACCATGGTTCCCGCCGCAGCCAATGCTTTTTTGAAGCTGTTGGAGGAGCCGCCGGCCGGCTGGGTGATTATTTTGCTGGCAGCCAATGTCAACAGGCTGTTGCCGACTATTATGTCGCGCGTGGTGCAGCTGCGCTTTCAGGCAATCGAGCCGCAGCTGGTGGAGCAGGAGCTGCAGGCAAGGCAGATAGAGCCTGCCAAGGCCGCGGTATTGGCGCGTATCAGCGAAGGCTCAATCGGCTTGGCGCTGAATTTAGCTGCAGCCAAGGGGCAACTGGATGTATTTGAATGCCGTAAGCAGGCGGCAACCTTTTTGGAGGCCTTGCCCTTGGCGATGCCGATGAATTATCTGGCCGGACGCAGTTGGCTGGACAAAAAGGTGCAGCGCGAGCAGGCACTGCTGCTTGTGCAGCTGTGGCAGCTGCTGCTGCGCGATTTAATGATGTGCAATTTGCAGCTTTATGATAGAATATATAATATAGATTTACTGGATGAACTTAAAAGCCAGAGCAGCGGCTGGCAGCTGTCGGCGCTGAAGCAGGCTTTAGTGATTGTACAGGAAGCATATGACGCATTGGTGAGCAGTGTCGGTATGAAAACGGCATTGGAAACCATGGCGCTTAAAATAGATAAAATTTATAAGGAGTGATATTTTATGCCGACAGTAGTAGGCATTCGCTTTAAAAAAGCGTGCAAGATATATTATTTTGACCCGGCGGAAACAGGTGTAGCAAAGGGTGATTTCGCTATTGTAGAAACAGCTCGCGGTGTGGAATACGGCGAAGTTGTTATCGGACCGCGTGAGGTTGATGACAAGCAGATTGTTTCCCCGCTCAAGCCGGTTATGCGTAAAGCAACAGCCGATGATGACATGAAACTGGCAGAAAACAAAATCCGTGAAAAGGAAGCGTTCAATATCTGCCTGCGCAAAATCAAAAATCATGCTCTGCCCATGCGTCTGATTGACGTAGAGTTTACCTTTGATGTGAATAAGATTATTTTCTACTTCACTGCTGACGGACGCATTGACTTCCGTGAGCTGGTTAAGGACCTGGCGGCAGTTTTTCGTACCCGTATCGAGCTGCGCCAGATCGGTGTGCGCGATGAGGCCAAGATGCTGGGCGGTATCGGCAGCTGTGGCCGTCCGCTGTGCTGTGCAACCTTTTTAGGCGACTTTGAGCCTGTATCTATCCGCATGGCCAAGGAACAGAGCCTGTCCCTGAACCCGACGAAGATTTCCGGCATCTGCGGCCGTCTGATGTGTTGCCTGAAGTATGAAAACCATATGTACTGCAAGCACGGTTGCAACGGCTGCGGTCGTAGCGAGCGTATTGAAATTCCCAAGATGGGCAGCAAGGTAGTGACTACTATGGGCGAAGGCAAGGTAGTAGGCATCAATCGCAAGGAGCGTACCGCTGCCGTACAGCTTTCTCCGGATAATACTATTCAGGTGGAGTGGGAAGAGCTTGTAGATGCTTCCCAGGCTGACAATGTCTGAGCAGGAAAACAGCCTGCGCTGTGATTATGTGCCGGGCTGCGGCTATAAAATCTGGCAGGATGCCAAGGAATTCTGCTATACTACGGATGCCATATTTTTAGGCAACTTTCCGCATGTTGTGCGTAAGGCAAAAGTGTTGGAGCTGGGCTGCGGCACCGGTGCAATCAGTATGCTGCTGGAAAGCAGAGGCGCCGCAGAGGTGACGGCGCTGGACTGCAATCCGCAGGTAACCAGATTGGTACGCCAAAGCGTTGCGGATAATTCCCTGCAGGATAAGTTTACTGTTATAGACGGTGATTTGCGCAATTACAAGCAGCTGCTGCAGCCGGAAAGCATGGATTTGGTGGCTTCCAATCCGCCCTACCGCAACAGCGGCAACGTGCGCCAGGTAGGCACTGCTGCCTGCCACGAGGTTACCTCGACGCTGGAGGATTTCTTCAGGGCGGCGGCTTTTGCTGTGCGCTATCGCGGACGCTTTGCTTTGGTGCAGCTGCCGGAGCGCTTTGCCGAAAGCATGCAGCTGGCGCTGAAATATGGCCTGCAGCCGAAGCGTTTGCAATGGGTGCATTCCAAAATTGATAAGCCTGCCTGGATTTTCCTAATGGAAATGCAGAAGGGCGGTAGCTACGGCTTGGATGTTCTGCCGCCGCTGATTATGTATAATCAGGATGGCAGTTATACGGAGCAGGTGAAAAAATTCTATGAGCCTGCTGTTAAATAATCTCAATGGACGGGAAAATGTTAGAATATAAGTAGTCTATATGCTAACAAATTATACATTTTAGATACGCGAAAATGCTGTAAATGTCACGTATTTGACGCTTCCTGCTGTTTTATGTTAAAATAATTATCGGATTAAGGAGGTTTTTATGATTAAGCATATATGCAGATTACATTTAAATTGTTTATTATCTGCCGTTATCCTTATGCTGATGGTACCCTTCCTGACCGGTTTTGATATTTCACAGCAGGTGACTATTCTTTATGATGGTCAGACCAAGGAAGTGCGTACTAGTGCAGTAAAGCCTGGCAAAATTTTGCAGGAGGCCGGCATTGTCCTGGAGAAGGGCGATGGCTGGAAGCTGCAGAATACCAAAAGGGTACAGAACGGCAGTGTGATTGAGGTACTGCGCGGCAAGCCCTTTACTGTTATCCGTGGCAATGAAACGGTAGAATACAAAAGCTGCAAGCCGACTGTAGGCGAAGCGCTGAAGGATTTGGGCATCTCCTACAAAAAGGAGCGTGTTTATCCGGATGTGGATGAGCCGTTCAAGGAAGGCATGCAGGTTTATATTTTGAATGCCGATGAGGAGCTGCAATTCAGTGAAGCGAGTGTAGATATTCCGGTGAAGTATGAGGACGATTACAGTCTGAACTTCGGTACGGAAAAGATACATGTTGAAGGCAAGGCCGGTACAGCGAAGGTTGTTTCCAAAAAGGTGAAAAACGGTGATGGCAGTCATTCCGTACAGGAGCTGACACGTCATGTGCTGATTGAGCCGGAAACAAAGGTTATCCGCAAGGGTATGGCGATGAGCGTCTATACTCCTGAGGGCTATAAGCACTATACGAAAAAAATCAGTGCCCATGCCTCTGCTTATGTAGCAACAGGCAGCCGTACTTCTATCGGCCTCGTTCCGTATGAAGGTATTGTGGCTGTTGACCCGCGCTTCATTCCGTATTATACAAAAATGTATATCCCCGGTTATGGTATCGCTATGGCCGGTGATACCGGTGGCGATATGGTTCACCACAGAGTAGATTTGTTCTTTAATGATTATCATCGTGCTATCCAGTGGGGCAGACGCGATGTAGATATTTATATTTTAGCTGATTAAGGTGGAATTTATCTGATGCTTAAGGAAGTGCTCGTAGTAGAAGGAAAAATGGATACGGTGGCAATTGGTAAGGCGCTGGAGGCGGATACTATCGAAACCGGCGGCTTTACCTTGGCACCCTATACTTTGCGCCAGATTGAGGCTGCGTATAAAAAACGCGGGATAATTATCCTGACTGATCCTGACGGTGCCGGTGAGCGCATTCGCCGCTTTCTGACGGAGCGCTTTTCGGAAGCAGGGCAGGCGTTTATTCCTAAGCGTCAGGCAACTGCCAATAATGATGTAGGCGTGGAGCAGGCGCAGCCGGAGGCTATTTTGGAAGCTCTGGCTAAGGTGCGTCACCATGAATATCGTCCGCAGCAGGAATTTACCATGCGTGATTTGTTCCAAAATAATCTGAACGGCAGCGAGAGTGCTTCTGTGCGCCGTGATGCGCTGGGTGCCGAACTTGGTATAGGCTATGGCAATGCCAAACGCTTTTTGGAACGCCTGAATCATTATGGCGTGAGCCGTGAAGAATTTACGGCTGCTTTAGAAAAATTGGAGAGTGAAGAGTGAATAAACCCATTATTGCTTCTCCCCAGGTAACGAATCATATTCTGCACCGCTTTAAGCTGCGTGCCGATAAAAAGCTGGGGCAGAATTTCCTGATTGATGAAAATATCGTGCGCCGTATTGTAGAAGCAGCAGAGCTGTCCCCTGCGGATAAGGTGCTGGAGGTAGGCCCGGGCATCGGTACGCTGACGCAGGGGCTGGCAGAAAGCGGTGCCGATGTTGTGGCGGTAGAGCTGGATAAACGCCTGCTACCGGTACTGGATGTTACGCTGGAGGGTTATGACAATGTTCGCATCGTCAATGGCGATATCCTGCAGGTAAATATTATGGAAACGGTGGCAGCACCGGAATTTAAGGTGTGCGCTAACCTGCCGTATTATATTACTACGCCGATTATTTTTGCCCTGCTGGAAAAGCGCCTGCCTATGGAACGCTTAGTTGCTATGGTGCAGAAGGAGGTTGCCGAACGCATGGCTGCCAAACCCGGCAGCAGAGATTATGGTGCGCTTTCGGTAGCTATTCAGTATTACACCGAGCCGGAGATAGCGTTTATCGTACCGCCGACCTCGTTTATTCCCGCACCGGCTGTTGATTCGGCTGTTATTGTGTGCAAGCGCCGCTCCGAGCCGCCTGTAAAGGTGTGCGACGAAGCGCTGTTCTTCCGCATTGTGAAGGCAGCCTTTTCTCTCAGACGCAAGATGCTCAGCAATTCGCTGAAGAATATGGGTATTAACTCCGAGCAGTGTTCGCAGTGGCTGCAGCGCGCCGGCGTAGACGGCAAGCGCAGAGCGGAAACGCTCAGCTTGGAGGATTTTGCGGCATTAACTAATACCTTTAGTGTAGAAAAGTAAAAAATAAAAAAAGTTAGGCTACAAAACAGCAGAGAAAATGTAATGATGTTTACACTTTCTCTGCTGTTTTTGGCTTTAAAGGGACTGTATTATTCCTGCTGTGCATTATTAATATTCCAATAAAGCATAACTGATATAAAATTAATTGCCACATGCCCAAACGTTATAACTTGACCTCTTGAAAATTCTGACAGAATAGTTTATATTATAACTACAGGGAATAATAAATATTCCCTAAGGTTTGCGCGGCGCTTCACCTCCCACAATGAAAGCGAGGTAAGTATTATGGAAAAGCTATTAGCAAAAATGTATGAGCAGTCAGAAAGCAAAGCAGAAAAGAAGCAGTACCGGGTGCTGAACGCACTCAAGGCTGCAGCCTTCTTAAATCTGGCAGTTTTCTACTTCCTGTATAATATCAATGTAGCTCAGGGTACTAATCCTGCTTGGGATTATGCCTGGTGGCAGCGGCTGACGCTGTGGAGCATTGTTGTTCTGTGCGGTATGACCTTCAGCCAGGGCAGCAATTACCTCAAATGGGGATTGGGCCTTTTGGGTGTAGGTACTGCGATTTCGCTTTGCACCTATCTTTTTACACCGCAGCATCCCATTTATTTCGGCATCTTTACCTTCCTTGGTCTTGCATATCTGGTAGTACAGCCCATTCATTGGTGGCTGCAGAAGTCTCCCGGTTCCTGCGGTTGGCTGTTATCTGCAATAGCCTATGATTTGACAAGGCATCTTACCGATGGCGTGATCATCTGGCAGGGTAAGATAATTGGACATCTGCCGTCCTTCCTGTACGGTGACTGGAACGTATGGCTGGGGCTGCCCGGTGCAGAATTTGTCTCGCTGGAGTATGTGCCTTTCCTGCCTAATATCTTCTTATTCTTGTGCGGCCTCTACCTGTTCCAGTTTATGTCCGAGCATGAAAAAGGACAAGCTTATCTGAAAAAGCTGAGCTAACTAAAAAAACCTTTCTTTAAAAGTCAATTTGCATAGAAATTCTCGTAGTTATACAGTTTATTTGCATATGGTGTTATCTCTCTGCTTATTTCTTCTTAACCTTTAACACCCCATGCTTTTAGCCAATGTCCCAACAAAGCTAATCTCCCCGGACTCATAATTAACGAGAGAGAAAGAAGAAAATCCTCCGTAGCTGGCGAGCTATCGGAGGATTTTTCTTTATGGCTGATTCAATTTAAAGCTGTCTAAGGAATAAATGGCCTGGGGCAGATAGTTATCTGCCTGCAGCGCAGGCATTACGTACAGCAGCTGGTAGGTTTTGCCGTTCTGCTGAGCTTCTGCGGTCAAAAGCAGCTTGTTGCCGTGATAATCATTGTGGGCACTCAGGCGGCAGGTCCAAATTAACTGATGGCCATGCTGCCATTGCCAGTATACTTTGGCATTTTCATAGATCGGCAGAGCTTCTGTTGCCTTAAAGCTTGCAGTGTCCGTAGGGTCAAGCACGGTTGCTGCCAACATCAGAGTGTTGCCTGCAGTGCGCACCAGCATAGCTCCTTCGGCTTGCGGCAGGTCTGCCAGCGGATTTTTACCGAAGGACTTAGGCACTGCTATACTATAGCCGCCGGCTTCACTGCTGACGCTAATGAAATCACTTGCCTGCGGTGTACGCATGAACTGCCTGGGCAGAGGCGGCTTGCCTACCAGATTCAGCTTTGGCTTAGGCTTGGGCTTATCTGCAGGCGGCACAGGCTCATTGCTGATAACAGGCGGTTTAGCTGCAGTGTTTGCAGCAGCTGGTGTTGTTGGCACTTCTGCCATAGGTGCTTTTGCTTCATTCACTGTCGTGGGCGCTTCGGCTGCTGTTTCTTCCTGCTTTGGCGTTGCCGGTACAGTAGGAGCAGTGCTTACGATGTTATTGTCTGCAGCGTGTTCCTCTGCTTGGGAAGTGTCAATACTGCTTTCGGCTTCCGTCGGCTCAGCCTGTTGAGCCGGAGAGGTGGAAACTACAGTAGGCTGCGTAGCATAATTTGGCAGTTCCTCGGCTGTAGCTGCAAAGCTGCTGCCTGCAAGGCTGAGCAGCAAAGAGCAGATTAAGACTGTGCGCCTCATAGTTTATTGCAGACTTCGTTGATGGCTGCTTCGTCTACACGCATAGCGGCGATAGTTTTTTCCATCAGCTCGTCTAAAGGCCAGCCAAGGATATCGGAACCTTGTTTGATTACATCGCGGCTGCAGCCGGCTGCAAAGTGTTTATCCTTAAATTTTTTCTTCAGGGATTTCAGCTCCATGTCCTGTACGCTTTTGGAAGGGCGCATCAGGGCAGCGGCGCCGATTAAGCCGGAAAGCTCATCGATAGCGAAAAGCACTTTTTCCATCTGATGCTCCGGTTCGATGTTGGCAGCAGTCAGGCCCCAGCCATGGCTGGCAGTGGAACGGATAATGCTTTCGTCTACGCCGTGCTCGCGCATCAATTCCTGAGATTTTACGCAGTGCTCTTCGGGATACAGCTCAAAATCCAGGTCGTGCAGCAGGCCTACGATGCCCCAGTATTCCTCCTGATCTGCATAGCCAAGTTCCTTGGCAAAGTAACGCATAATGCCTTCTACAGTCAGCGCATGACGCAGATGAAAGGATTCCTTGTTATATTGACGTAATAAATTCCAGGCTTCTTCTCTGTTCATATTATTGTCCTCCTCATGCTTTGTTATTTTTCTATAAAATGCGGGTGCTTAGCTCGCTTTTAAATATTTTCAGCCTTCGGATGCTTGGTACGGTAATCGCTTATCATATCGTGCAGCGTAGTGTGGTCAACTACGCCGTCAATGGCCTGTTGAATTTTTTTGTAAAGACCGATGGTGATACAGGAGTCAAACTGATCGCAGGGGGTTTTGCAGTCCAGGCAGGATACGGGAGCAAGACTGCCCTCGACTGTGCGCAGGATTTCGCCGACAGTGTATTCATCAGGCGTGTGCGCCAGACGATAGCCTCCCTGAGCGCCGCGGGCACTTTGGACAAAGCCTGCTTTACTCAGCTGGTGAATAATTTGCTCTAAGTATTTATCGGAAATATTTTGCCGTTGGGCAACTGTTTTTAATGGTATATAGCTACCGGTGTGGTTGATTGCTAAATCGAGCATCAATCGCAGGGCATAACGTCCCTTGGTAGAAATTTTCATTACGGTCACAACCTTTCTAATGACTATATTCTACTATGAATTTAGTAGGAATTCAATAATGATTATCATATCTGTGTTATGCTGGCATAAATTAATGATTCTGCACACCGAATATGAAAATGCTAGTGCCATTTTATTACTTTTGTGTTAAAATACCCTTATACAACTATTTTTGGAGGAAGTAAGATGGAAAAAAATAAATTAGATAAAACCTTTAAGCATTATCTGGGAATTTTTACCGAGGATAAGGAATTGGGCAAGATTCTGAACAAGGTATCCTTCCAGGAATTATTCAATCCTAAGTTTTTGCAGGAAAACAGCAAATTTACTTCTATGGATGATATGATCTGGCGCAGCGGTTTTGGCATTATGAACCTGATGGAAGTAGAAAATGTTAATCAGGATAAGTGGAATGAGTATATTGCCAAAAATACCGAATGTGAAACCTGGCACGATTTTGGCAAGGTAGCAATGATTGACTGGATGAAAAACAAACTGGAAGAAGTAAAAAAATCCAAAAACTAAAATCTTCGTTGCCGGAGCTGAATGCTTCGGCAATTTTTGCCTTATGAGGGGAATGAACAATGGAAATAGTTTTACATGCATTAAACGGTGTGCTGACCATTATGCTGATGATTGCTGTCGGCTTTTATTTAGAGCTCAGGGGCTGGTTCAGCGAGGAAAGTGTGGCGCTGATTTCGCGTCTGGTGAATTATGTCTGCCTGCCTACATATATGCTGACCAATATTTTGGGGCAGTTTAAGCATGACCAGCTTATCACGCTTTCACATGGCCTGATTGTACCGGTTATTTCGATGCTGGCAGGCTATTTTATCAGCAGGCTGCTCGGACGTCTGATAGGTGTTCCGCGGGAGCACAGAGGAATTTTTTCTATCTGCGTCAGCTTTTCCAACACAATTTTTATCGGCCTGCCGTTAGGTATAGCCTTGTTCGGTGATGCCGGCGCTCCTTATATTATGATTTACTACATGGTAAACACAACACTTTTCTGGACTATCGGCTTTCATGATTTGGCAAGCAGCAATGGCGTAACCATGCCGCTTTTCAGCCGTAAGACACTGAAAAGCATTATGTCGCCGCCGCTTATGGGCTTTATGCTGGGCGTAGTGATGGTACTGCTGGAATGGAATCTGCCTGAGCCGGTATTCAAGTCCTTTCATTATCTGGGAAGCATGACTACGCCGCTGGCGATGCTGTTCATCGGTATTGCCATGAGCAAAACCCGTTGGGAAGAAATTGCCGTAGGCAAGGAGCTGGTAGTTGCTATGCTGGGACGCTATTTAATCTGTCCTTGGATAGTTTTCCTTATCCTGCCGTTTTTCCATCTGGAGCCAATGATGGAAAAGGTATTTGTAATTATGGCGGCCATGCCGGCGATGACCAATACGGCGATTGTGGCCAAAGGCTATGGCGGCGATTATAAATATGCTGCCATGCTGACGGCGGTAAGCACGGTGCTGGCGGTCTTTGCAATACCGTTTTATATGTGGCTGGTACACTGAAAAAGATTTGCTGTTATAAATGTCGCTGTTTGTGATAAAATAAGCATAGAGTGGTTTAAAATATAAATGTTGCAAATGAGGAGGACTGAATTATGGAGTATAATAAGCTGTCTGACGAAATAATTGCCAAGCTGCAGGCCTTGGTCGGCGTGCAGAATGTAGTGACGGATGCAGGGCAGATGGAAATATATTCCCATGATGAAGTAACTGACCCGGCCTATCATCATATGCCTGAGGCTGTCGTATTTGCGGAAAATGCACAGCAGGTGGCAGCTGTGGTCAAACTGGCGAATGAATATATCTTCCCGGTTGTGCCACGCGGCGCAGGCACAGGTCTTGCCTGCGGTGCAGTGCCCATTTACGGCGGTGTAGTGCTTTCGCTCGAAAAGATGAATAAAATTATCGAGGTTAATGCCGATGCTATGTACGCAGTTGTAGAGCCGGGTGTGCGCACCTCGGATTTGCAGGCTGCGGCTGAAGCTAAGGGAGCCTTTTATGCAGGCGACCCCTGCAGCGGGGATTCCTGTTTTATCGGCGGCAATGTGGCAACCAATGCCGGCGGCAACCGCGCGGTTAAATACGGTACTACGCGTCATCAGGTATATGCCGTTGAGGTGGTAAGTCCTACCGGCAAGATTGTGCAGCTGGGAGCACGCCTGCAAAAGCAGACTACAGGCTATTGCCTGGAGCAGCTGATAATCGGCAGTGAGGGTACTCTTGGTATCATTACACAGATTACAGTGAAACTGCTGCCGTTGCCTAAGTACAGCATGGATCTGCTGGCGGTTTTTGAATCCCCTGAGGATGCTATAGGCACGGTAAACAAGCTGATTATGGCCGGTATTATGCCTACTTGCGTAGAATACATGGATAATATCACTATCAAATCCGTAGAGCGTTATCTCGGTACAACTCTGCAGGGCAGTGACAAGGGCAATTATCTTATCGTAGAAGTGGAAGGCACCAGCGAGGATGACTTGGATGAAAAGGCGTGTACGATGGATGAAATTTGCTCGGAAAACGGTGCCGGCGATGTGCTGGTAGCGGAGCACGATAAAATTTGGCAGGCACGCAAGGCCTTCGCCGAAGCAGTGCGTGCGGAAAGTCTGATTGTCTGCAAGGAGGACGTTGTCTGCCCGGTAGATCATGAGCCTGCGCTGCTGGCGGAAATTTTGCGTCTGGCCGATAAATATCAGCTGGTAACACGCATTGCCAGTCATGCCGGTGACGGTAATATCCATCTGAATATCCTGAAGCAGGAGCAGGAGAATTATGCGGACTGGGATGCCAGAGTCAAAGCTAACCAGCAGGAGCTGTACCGCTTTATTTACGCACACGGCGGTCGCTTGAGCGGTGAGCATGGCATTGGCTATAAACGCAAACAGCTGATGGAAGAATTCACTAATCCTGATGAGCTGGAAATGATGCGGGCTATTAAAAAAGCCCTGGATTCCAATAATATTTTGAATCCGGGCAAAATTTTCGATATAGAGTAGCATATATTAAGCAAAAGGGCATTGCCAAGAGGTGATGCCTTTTTTGCTGCATTGATTTTTTATATATAACGCATAAACTATATTGATGTTTGGAAATACGTTCGCAAAGAATCGGTAAACAACAAACAAAAATTCATAAAAGTGTTGACAAAGTTTGCGCTGCACACTATAATATAAGCAAACAGAAATTTATTGGGTGGTGATAGATATGAAAAAGTTTTTAAGTATTATCTGCTGTGCTTGTTTCTTTTATGCCGGATATAGTGCTGTGTTTGCTGACGAACCTGTTTATAAGGAATATACGGTGACTGTCGCTGAGGGCGAAACGCTGTGGGAAATTGCCGGTCGTCATACAGAAGCGCGTGAGGATGTGCGGGAGGTTATTTTCCGCATCGAACAGGCGAACAAACTTAACTCTAAGCATATTTATCCCGGTCAGGTTTTGAAGGTGCCGCTGCGCGTTCATGATAACGGGCTGATGGTAGCGGAAAGATAAATGAGAATATAATATATAATAAGCAAAATGATAAGGGATGTTGTATCTGCAGGGTGGTACAACAGCCTTTGGTGCTTTCAATAAAGTATAACTCAGCAAGAACATCAGTATTATGATCTTTAAGGATACGGTTCGGCAGTGGGAAATGCGAGTTCCGGGCAGTAACAATCTCGTTACTTTAATTTCACAGAATGCTTGCAAGGCTTTTGACGATGCTTGTCGAATATAATAAATATTCGAGGAGGTATGCGTTATGAGAAATAAGAAATGGATTGCGGCAGCACTTGTGTGCGGTTTTGTTTTAGGTAACAGTATGCCTGCGGCGCAGGCCGGTATTTTGGATAAGGTCCTGAAGGGCGGCGTTATCGGCTATGCTGTAGATGCTACCGCTCCGGCATTGAATAATGCAATTAACTCTGTAACGGCCAAGTATGGTGTAAGCTCGACGGATGCTACGAAGGTAGTACCTGTTATTTCTGTCGGTGACGGCAGCCGTGCCGGTGCGGCACAGGTTTCCGGCCCGCAGTCAAAGGTTGACCAGGTGAAGGCGGCGCTGATGATTGAGCAGACACTTTTGGGAGTACGCTGCAAAGTGCTGATTCCGGTAGACAATGTGTCCTATCAAAATGTTAACCGTGTGCAGGGCGTTGGCGTGAGCGCTTCTCTGGACGTAAAGCTTTAAGAAGAGTGATATTGGTATAAAAAGTTGCTGGGATATAACTTAGCCTTAAATAGAAAAACCGGTGGAATTTTACTTGACGGTAAACCTCCACCGGTTTTTTAGTACATAAAGCACATAACAAGATTTTCTGTTAGGCTTAAATAATTGGCGATACATTCAATGCCATGGGGCCGTGTTTACCGCGTGAAAGATGATAGGAAACACGCTGGCCTTCCTGCAGACAGCGATAGCCGTCGGAACGGATGGCTGAAAAATGCACGAAAACTTCCTGACCATTGCGTGCCTCAATAAATCCATAGCCTTTGGTATTATTAAACCATTTTACTGTACCAATACTGAGCATAAATTAGCACCTTCTTAGATAAATTTTATACTAACAGCTGTTGTAATGGATTATAGCACATAATCTAACAGAATACAAGAAAAATTCAGAAAATTTAAGTAAATAAATTAGAGTAAGAAAAATCTTACTCTAAAATTACTCTAAAATGCTCCATTTGTCGAAAATATGTAGCCTGTTGCTGTAAAGCTGTATCCAGCGGCCAACGAGGATGGCTGCGGCAATCGTGCCTACGCCTACGCCGCGCATAGCACCGAAGTGCATAAAGGAAATTGCCAGGCTGATAGCGACGAGCGTGCAGTCGAAGCAGTTTTTGATGATGCTGAATCTAATTTTGCTGATAAAAGAAATAACCAGTACGATACCTTCACCGGCTGCAACGAAAATTTTAGCACGTATACAGAGAAAAACGCCTAAGGCAAGGATGATGGTGCTCAGAATACAGTCAAACCATTGCCAAAACAAGGTATCTGGTGCTACCCAGCTCAACAGGCTCATCGAAAAATCTATGCAGTAGCCGAAGGCGAGCAGTGTTGCCAGCTGGCCCAACAGCTTACGCCAGTAAAATTGCCGCAGCAGGATGGGCTGGGCGATGATAAAAAGTAAGTTCATGACGATGGTTATTTCACCGATGCTCCAGGGCATGAACATACTCATAACCCATGGTACGCTGGAAATAGGCGAAGTACCTAAATCAGCCTTACAGGAAAGAGCGATGCCGAGTGTCATGGTAAAGATACCGACGAGAAACATGCAGCAGCGCTGCGGAAAATATTGCTTGTGCAAGCTAAGAACCCCTTTGAAAAAATAAAAGACGCCTATGTACGGTAGTCATTACTGTACAAGAATGTTATATATATTATACCATTTTTTGTATGAAATACACAATACGGCTTGTCGGCGGGTGTAAAGCCTTTGCTTTTCAGCGGTTGATGTAGTACAATAATATATTGAAGAAATATATCCATAAAGGAGGATAACCTGTGATTCGTAAAACATCTGCCATGGTTGAGGCCAGTATTTTAGCTGCCGTTGCCATCGTTATGGCTTTGATAAGTATGTATGTGCCTGTGCTGGGTGCTTTTGTTAATTTTGTCTGGCCCTTGCCAATAGTTATCTGCGGCTGCCGTCACGGACTGAAGTGGAGCATTATGACGCTGCTGGTTGCTACCGTGATTATCGCGATGATTATCAGCCCAATTAATGCCTTTTTCCTGGCGGCTATTTTTGGCCTTTTGGGCCTGATTTTAGGCGAGTGTATGCGACGTCATCTGCCGCCGATGAAAATGATGCTTTACGGCAGTGTCGGCGCTGTAATTGCGTTGGTGCTGAATATCGTGCTTAGCTTCTGGGTACTTGGTATTGACCCGATTGAGATGATGTTCAGCTCCTTCCACCAAAGCCTGGAGCAGCTGACGGTTTATTACCGCGAGCATGGCATGAGCGAGGCCGATATCAAAAAGACTGTCGACGGTTATGCTGAAATGCTGCGCATGATGCGCATTATCATGCCGGGTGCATTCATGATGTGTGCGCCGTTGATGGCTTTTGTGAACTACATGGCAGCAAAAAAGATTCTTACGAAGTTGGGTGAAAGCTTTGAAGCCTTCCCGCCGTTTACGATGCTGCAGGTTCCCGGCTGGATTTTGTGGCCTTATGCTGCGTCTTTGTTTGCGGTAACTTATTATTATCAGCATGATCAGGCAAGCTGGATGTATACGCTGTCTGTCAATGTACAGACGGTCTGCAGCTTTGTGCTGGTTTTGCAGGGCATTGTGCTGCTGTACTGGTTTGTAGAAACAAAGCACAAGCCGCGCTGGTGGGCCAATATCGGTATAGCGCTGCTCTTTATAGTGCCTATCTTTACTCAGATTATGGTTTATGTAGGTGCCTTTGATATTGTTATGGACTTCAGGAAAATCCGTCCTGCAAGCAGATTCAGAAAACAAAGGTAAAGTTCGGCAACTGTGCCGGATTTGAGGTGAAAATAATGTTCAGTAGGTTTAACCGGAATATGAATTCCAAAGCAGATACTAATATTTATTTGCTGATAATTGTGCTGCTGGCAATATTAGTCTGCTATCTGCAGCCTAAGCTGATTTTTCCTGCACTGATTCTTTTTGGCGTTATCTATTATTTCAGCCGCCAGAATCTTATTAACAGGGAAATCTTCTTCAGCAGTTATCTGGATAATATTATCCGCAATATTGAACGTACCAACCATTTTGCGGTGCGCAAGCTGGATGTAGGCATTGCAGTTTTTTCCAAAGATGGCAAGCTGCAATGGAAAAATGAATTATTTGCCGCCTGGACAGGCAAAAGTAATCTGGAGGGCAAAAAGCCTGAGGAAATTCTGCCGTTGGCACAGAATGCTTTTGAGCTGATGAGCGTGCGTGACGGAGAGCAGGTTATTCAGATTGAAGACCACTATTATCGTATGCGCTATTACAGTGTAGAAACGCAGGAGCGTCACAGCAAAAAGGAAAATACCTCTAGCGGCCTGATGCTGTATCTGACGGATATCACGGATTATGAGCTTTTGCGCCAGAAATACAGCAATGATAAGCTGTGCCTGGCTTATGTGCGCTTTGATAACTACGAAGAGGTTATGCGCGGGCTGAGTGAAACCAATATGGCCAATTTGAATGGCGAAATCAATGAGCTGCTGACCAAGTGGGCTGCCTCTAAGCAGGGCTTTATCTGCCGCATGAACAAGGAAAGCAGCCTGATGGGCTTTTCCATGTCTGCCGTAATGGATATGATGGAAGATAAGTTCATGATTCTCGATAAGGTTCGCGAAATCCGCAGTGGTAATAAAATACCGCCGACTGTAAGTATAGGCGTAGCCTGTGACGGCGTTACGCTGGAGGAGCTTATCGGCAATGCCAATAAGAGCCTGTATCTGGCATTAGGACGCGGCGGTGATCAGGCTGTTGTTATGAAGGATAAGGATACGCAGTTCTTTGGCGGCACGAGCAGTGTCGGTGCCAAAAGTACGCGTGTACGTGCCCGCATCGTGGCGCAGACGATTCATGAGCAGATGCTGCAGGCTGACCGTATCTTTGTTATGGGACACGTTAATGAGGATTATGATGCCATCGGCGCTACCATTGGTATGGCTAAGCTGGGCCTGTCGCTGGGCAAGGAAACCTATATTGTCAGCAGCGAGCATAACGCTTATTATAAGCGTATTACCGAGGTGCTGGATAATGAGAATATCATTCTTTCGGCTAACGAAACAAAGTATATAGATATTATGCGGAGCGGTGCCGATGCTTTACCGTTGGTTACCAATAAGAGCCTTTTGGTTATCGTCGATCATCACCGTGAGGTGCTTTCGGCCAGCAAGGCTGTGCTGCAGGCTTGCAGAAACCGCATTATCATCGACCATCACCGTCGTGCCGAGGATATTATCGGCGATACAACGCTGCTGTATCTGGAGCCTTCCAGCTCGTCTACCAGTGAGCTGGTAACGGAGCTGATTGGTTACTTTGATGACCGGCTGGATATTACGCCGGCGGAGGCAACAGCCTTGTATGCCGGTATTGTACTGGATACGAAAAACTTCAATGTGCAGACAGGCGAGCGTACCTTTGAGGCTGCCGCTTTGCTGCGCCGCTGCGGTGCTAACCAGAATCTGATACGCCAGCTGTTTAAGGATGATTTGAGCTTTGTACAGCAGAAGGCTAAGCTGATAGCCGGAGCAAGAATGCCGATACCCGGTTTATCTGTTGCAGTTATGCGTAATGCCGATAATGATACTATGTCTTCCGTGCTTGCCGCGCAGACAGCGGATACTCTGATTACCATTGAGAGTGTAGCTGTAGGCATGGCAATTGTTGAATATAAAGATGGTTCCCTGAGCATAAGTGCCCGCAGTGACGGCAGCGTCAATGTGCAGGTAATTATGGAAGAGCTGGGTGGCGGCGGTCATCAGACGGTGGCCGGTGTGCAGCTGGCAAATAAACGTGCCAGGGATGTAGAAGCGCAGATTATTGCGCTGACTAAAAAACAGTTAGAGGAGTGTCGAACAGATGAAAGTAATTCTTTTACAAGATGTTAAAAGCTTAGGCAAGAAAGGTGAAATCGTAGAAACCGCCGAAGGTTATGGCCGCAACTACCTGCTGCCGCGTAAATTGGCTAAGGAAGCTACCGTAGCTAACCTCAACCAGGCTAAACAGGACCAGGCAACCGCTAAGCATCGTGCAGCTCAGGCTAAGGATGAGGCTGTTGTTTTGGGCGCGCAGGTAGAAAAGGTTGTAGTAACTATGAAGGTACGCGTGGGTGAAAACGGTAAAATGTTTGGCTCCGTAACCTCCAAGGACGTTGCTGAGGCTTTGATTAAACAAACCGGTCTGAACATTGACCGTCGTAAAATCGAGCTGAAATCCGCAGTTAAAGGCTTAGGCGAATACACCGCTGTTGCTAAGCTGCATACCGATGTAACTGCTACCTTCAAGGTTATGGTAGTTGCCGAATAATTTCAGAGCGAAGCTGATGCATGTGGCAGTCGCCGGTGGCGGCTGCCACTTTTACTTTGATGCACACACTGGTAAAATGGTCGTTGACCCTGCTACCTTCCATTATGTAGCACAAAAGCCGACAGGCTTTTTGGATTTCTTTACTTCCATCAACAAGGGCTTTAAGGGTGGCATCACCATTATCGCCTTCCTGTTTATGGTTGGCGGTTCGTTGAACATTCTGCCCAAGACCGGCGCCATTGTTGCCGGCCTCAGTGCTTTAGTTAAAAAAATACGCAATCACAGCATTCTGCTGATTCCGGTGCTGATGACTACTTTAATAAGCAGGCAATATAACGAATTTATAAAGGAAGTACGCTGCTGATATAGGCTGCTGGGAAAAATTAACTTTTACTAAGTAATTTATATCACAGGTACTTCCTTTTTTGATTATTTAGGTGTAAAATATTTGCTGTTCCGCAATTATTTTTGAATACTTGCGGAATATATGAGAATACAGGTCAAAAGATGATTTTGACCGACGAGAGATTTAAAAAAACTAAGCTAATCTGCAATGAGAATTATGAGAGAATGAGAGGGATGCAGATGGAAGTAGCAGGCTTTTTGGCCTTAGGTATTTTAGTCGGTTTATTGGGGGCGCTTTTAGGCATTGGCGGCGGTATGGTGATTGTACCGCTTCTGGTGTTTGCTTGGGATTATGAGCCGCAGCTGGCTATCGGTACTTCGGTGCTGATGGTATTGATGAATGCTGTTTCGGGGACCTGGGGGTATATCAGGCAGAAGAAGGTTTGCGTAGATGCGGCCTTGAAATTTGCCGTGGCTACCGTTCCCGGTGCATTTTTAGGCAGCTATGCCGCAGAATATCTGCAGGGCAGGCTTTTTTATCTGGTGTTCGGCGCTTTCTTTGTGCTGGCAGCGATAAATATGTATCGCAAGGCCAGTAAGAATGCGGCGGGTAAGACGGCCGGCGAGGTGCCGGAAGTCTATAACTGGAAGCTGGGCGTTCTTTGCAGCGTCGGTGTGGGTTTTTTAGCCAGCATTTTGGGCATAGGCGGCGGTATCGTCCACGTTCCCTTTATGGTTTATGTGCTGAATTTCCCGGTGCACGTGGCCATTGCTACTTCTACCTGCATTCTGGCAGTTTCCTCGCTTGCAGGCTTAGTTTCGCATGCTATGCTTGGGCATATTGTGTGGACCAGCGGTCTGGCGATCGGTGCGGGTGCCTTTGTCGGTGCTCAGGGCGGTGTAGCCTTGGCGCAAAGGCTGCAGTCCGGCATTTTGATGAAGCTGGCGAGTGTTCTGGTGCTGATTACCGGCATTAAATTTTTGTTGGATGCTCTATAAAGTGCAAGGTGTTTATAATTAAATATAGTACAGTAATAAGAGTTCAGTTTTGCATAAAAATGTGAGGCCAGATGTTAAAGTAATGACATCCGTCAGTTGTAACAATGTCATTGTTATGAAGAATACAGTGATGTAAATACATTACGGGGATCCTGAAGATACGCAAAAGCAGTCGCTATCATCGTTGATGATAGAGCGACTGCTTTTTTGCTGCCTGCAGCAACGCTTCAGGCGTTGCTTAGCAGTATGGTTATGTAAGCTGTGAAGAATACATATATTAAAACTGAACATAGTAAATTGATGAGAAATGAATATACTAATAAGCTCAGATGTAGGTATAATACTACACATAACCTATTATTTGCATATATTTTAGAGGTGTTCACAATGAACGAACGTTATAAATTAAATGCACAGCTGGCACAGATGTTAAAGGGCGGCGTAATTATGGATGTTACGACACTGGAGCAGGCGCGTATTGCGGAGGCAGCAGGTGCCTGCGCTGTTATGGCACTGGAAAAGATTCCTGCCGATATCCGTGCAGCAGGCGGCGTAGCAACTCCTGCGGATGCAGCACTGATGATGCAGCTGGGTGCCGAGGGCGTATTCGTAGGCTCCGGTATTTTCAAATCCGGCGACCCGGCAAAGCGTGCGCAGGCCATTGTTAAAGCAGTAACCAATTTCAACGATGCAAAAATGCTGGCAGAGCTGTCCGAGGATTTGGGCGAAGCTATGGTTGGCATCAACGAGCCGGAAATTCAGCTGCTGATGGCGGAGCGTGGTAAATAATGAAAATCGGCGTTTTAGCACTGCAGGGTGCGTTTATTGAGCACGTGCAGGCCTTGCGTCAGCTGGGCGCGGAAGCTGTAGAGCTGCGTCAGTTGCCGGATTTGGAGCAGCCCTTGGACGGCATCGTCCTGCCGGGCGGCGAAAGTACGGTGCAGGGCAAGCTGCTGCATGAGCTTGGTATGTTTGCACCGCTGCAGAAAAAAATAGCGCAGGGCTTGCCGGTACTGGCAACCTGCGCAGGTATGATTCTGTTGGCGGAAAAGCTGACGAACGACAGCAAGTTGCACTTGGCCACTATGCCGATTACCGTGAAGCGTAATGCTTACGGCAGGCAGCTGGGCAGCTTTTTTACCGAGGCAGAATTCGGTAAGCTGGGCAAGGTGCCGATGACCTTCATCCGTACGCCGTATATTGACAGCGTGGGGGATGGCGTAGAGGTGCTTGCTGCTGTAGATGAGCATATTGTGGCGGCACAGTACGGCAAGCAGCTGGATCTGGCCTTTCATCCGGAGCTTGACGTAGCCAAAAGCACGGGCATCCACGAATATTTTGTCAGCCTGTGTGTTGCGAAATAATTACAGCTTCAGATAAGGCTTCAGCACGGTAAACAGTGTGTCTAAGGCCGGATACAGCTTATCATCCGCCAGACCGGTGTAATTCATCAGCAGGGTGTGCGAGCTGTCGCCAACCTTTTCGTGATAATAGTCCGAAAGAAATTTAATCTGGATGCCCTTGGCTGCTGCAGCCTGCACAAGCTGAGAATCCTTGGCATCGGTAGCAAGATGCAGCAGAAAATGCAGACCGCTGTCCTCGCCTTCTACCGTAAGTGCGGGTGCAGCGTCGGACTGCGTGAGATACTGCAGCAGACGGTCGCGCTTGCTGCGGTAGTAGGTGCGCATTCTGTTGATGTGGCGTTCAAAATAACCGTCCTCGATAAATTTAGCGAGCGTAAACTGCTCAAAATTAGATACAGTACAGGAATAAAATCCGAGTTTGTCATAAAACAGCGATGCCAGGTGCGGTGGCAGCAGCATGTAGCTGATACGGAAGGTTGGTGCCAGCGTTTTGGAAAAGGTGTTGATATAGATAACCTTTTCTTCGGTATCAATGCTCTGCAATGGCGGAATAGGCTTGCCGAACAGGCGGAATTCGCAGTCGTAATCATCTTCGATGATATAACGGCTGCTTTTTTTTGCTGCCCAGTGCAGCAATTCGTAGCGGCGGCTGACAGGCATAACAATGCCGGTAGGGAACTGGTGCGAAGGGCTGATGTGCAGAATATCGGCACCGCTGTTTTCCAGAACATCGGCGCGGATACCATGGGCATCCATCGGCAGATAACGGCAGAAAACATCGTTGGCCTGATAAGCTGCTGCCAACTGCGGATAGCCTGGGTTTTCCAGCGCATAGACGTGGCTGCGTCCCAAAAGCTGTACGATAAGATTATACAGCGTCTGCGTGCCTGCGCCGATGATAATCTGCTCGGGCGCAATGTTCAGGCCGCGGAACTGGTAAAGATGACGGGCGAGCGCCTGACGCAGCGGCAAAACGCCGCCGGCGCTGGTGTCGCTGATGAGAGCGTGCTCGTCCGCTGTGGTGAGCGTGTTACGCAAAAGGCGTGCCCAGATGTTATAGGGAAAGGTGTCCGGCGGTACGCTGCTTTTGGCGAAGCTGACGCTTTGCGCCGTTGCTTGTGGTTTAAGTGACGGCGCTGCTTTGCGTTCTGCCTTTACCGGCAGAGGCTGCTGCTCAATGCGCGCCACGTAGTAACCGCGCTTGGGCTGCGAATAGATATAGCCTTCGACTACGAGCTGGGCGTAGGCATTTTCCACGGTGATGAGGCTGATGCCTAAATTTTTGGCCAGCATGCGCTTGGAGGGCAGCTTTTCCTCAGCATGGAGGACACCGTTGGTGATATCGTTTTTGATGCATTTGTAGAGATGAGCGTACATGCTCTCACCCTGTAAATCGGCAAAGCTGTAGGTTAGCATAGCAGAAAATCCTTTTTGACAGAAAAGCCCAAGAAAAATTTTGACTATAGTGAAATTCGGTATATAGGATAAATTGATAAGTTCAGATGAAAATATGATACTATGTATCGGGAAAAAAGTAAAGCAGACGGAAAAATAGCCGAAAATAATAAAAAATTTGCTTATTCCTATCCGAAAAACGCTTTTAGGGTAGGGGCAAATTGCCGGGTTTACCTTATAATAAAATTACCAAAAATACAGTAACTGCAGGAAATGAGGTGCTAATATGAAAAATTTAAAAAAGCTGACACTGTTACATTCCAATGACCTGCATGGCGATTTCCTGGCTGAAAGAATTGATAATAAGCTCGTCGGCGGCGTATCCATGCTTTCCGGCTATATCAATAAGGTAAGGGAAGAAGAAGAGAATGTTATCTACTGCATCGCCGGGGATATGTTCCGTGGCTCCGTAATCGATGCGGAATACAAGGGCGTATCGACCATTGAGATTATGAATCTGCTGGGACCGGACGTTGTGACCATCGGTAATCACGAGGTTGATTACGGTCTGGCGCATCTGCTGTTTATCGAAAAGTGCGCTAACTTCCCGATTATCAATGCGAACTTTCACATTCGCACGAATAACAAGCGTCTTTTCCAGCCGTTTTATATCGCACATATCGATGGTATGAAGATTCTCTTCATCGGCATCATTACCGAGGACGTACTGGCGCAGACGAAGATGGATAAGGTAATCGGTTCCTTTGTAGATATCTGCGAGGCGGCAGAGGAAATCGGCCGTATTTGTAATACCTACAATCCAATCGATATCGATTTTACGATTATTCTTACGCATATCGGCTTCGAAGAGGATAAAAAACTGGCGGCAATGCTTGATCCCGCTTGGGGTGTTGACGTTATTATCGGTGGTCATTCGCATACCTTTTTGGAGCATCCGGTAAAGGTTAATGATATTCTGATTGTACAGGCCGGAACAGGCACGGATCAGATCGGTCGTTTTGATATCATGGTAGATACCGACATGAATGCGGTCGATACTTATACCTGGTCGAACGTGCCTATCGATGAAACCCATTGCCCTCGTGATGAAAGCCTGGAAAACTTCATTATGCACTACAAAGATTTGACAGACAAAAAGTACGGCAGACTGGTTACCCGCTTTGCCCGCAAGCTGGAGCATCCTTCCCGAATTCAGGAAACTCCTCTTGGCAGCCTGGTAGCGGATGCGCTGCAGGAGAGCCTGGGCATTGATGTTATGCTGATGGGTTCCGGTGCTATCCGCAGCTATAATCTGGGACCGGTAGTGCTGTACAGCGACTTTACCGAATGCTTCCCCTATGATGAAGCGGTGTATATGCTGCCGGTTACCGGTGAGCAGCTGACACGCATGATTAAGCGCTTCCTGCGCGAGGAGGCCTTTACCGGCGAGCATACGGAATTTTATCAGCTGTCGCAGGGAATGCATGTAGTATGGAGCCGCAGCGGCCAATGCTTCAAGGAGCTGACATTTGGGAGAAAACCCTTGGGAGCGCAGCAGATTTATAAGATTGGTCTGTGCAAATATCACTACAGCAGCCTGAAGCCGTTTTTGGATATTACGCTGGAGGAGGCCGAAGCCAACGGCAGAGTACGCGTGCTGGCGACTTCGTATCGCGATGTGATCGAGGAATACTTTATGACGCATCAGCATCTCAAACGTGAGCTTGAGGGACGTCTGATTATTGAGGACTAAAGGTAATATAATAAGCATAAAAAAGTATCGTCCCGGAAAAAATGCCGGGACGATACTTTTTAGGGGTATGTAGGAAGAATAATATGTAAGATGTAAACAAGGCATCTGTAAGCTTAAGCTTTTGCCTCAGATATTAAGCATGATAGTAGCAAACAGTTTGCATCTGCTGAAGAGAGTATCTACAACAGCAAATTCTTCTGCCGTATGGTTGCGTACGCCCTGTACGCCGAGAGCACAGATTGTAGGAACGCCTGCAACTGTAGCATAGGCACTGTCGCTACCGCCGCCGACTGCTTTGGCTGTAGGTTGAGGTAAATTGCACTCTGCCGCTGCTTCCTGTACTAATTGGAGCAAAGCGGCTGTGCCGGGAACCTCGTCCATGGATTGGAATTCCGTAACAGTCTTGAGAACGGTTTTGGTATCGGGAACGTATTGCTTAGCCGCAATAGCCTGCAATTTGGGCAATACTTCTTCCAGTAAGGCATAGTCGGTATAGCGTGTGTCGCAGGTTAATTTTGCGTAGTCCGGTACTGCGTTGCTGACTGTGCCGCCTTCGAATAAACCTACGTTAAAGTTAATACCCTTGTCGAAATCAGTTAAGGCTTCGATATCAAGGCCCTTATGCATTAATTCAATGATGGCGCTGCGGCCGCTTTGCGGGTCATTGCCTACGTGTGCGCCGCGACCATAGGCTTCCATGGTAAATTCATATCTGCCCTTGCGTCTGGTGACAACACCCTGATCCAAGAAACCGGTTTCAAAGTTAAATGCTGCCAAAGCACCCTTGCTTTCCGCCAAAATTGTTTCGGAAGCATTGCTTAAGTAATGAGCTACTTCTTCATCGCCTGCAAGGATTACTTTAATACCATGCTTGGAATAATTATTTGCCAAAAGCACTTTTAAAGCTGTCAGCATGATAACAATGACGCCCTTCATATCAAGGCAGCCGGGGCCGTAGGCTTTTCCGTCAACAATTTTAAACGGACGCTCTGCTACGGTGCCGTCTTTGAATACGGTGTCCATGTGGCCTAATAAAACGATAAAATCTTTACTGGTATCGCCGATTTTACCTACCAGTGTGTTGCCTGCTTTTTCAAATTCTACCTGGGTTGTAGCAAAGCCAAGTGTTTTTAAAATGGCTTCGATTTTTTGTGCGATGAAGTCAACGCCTGCTTTGTTGCCGGAACCGCAATCAACGTTAACTAATTCCTGCCAAAGCTGCAGCATGTTTTCCTTTTCATCGTCTATCTGTTGCCAAATTTTGTTTTTGTCTAATAATGTATCTGACATTGTTTTTGCCCCCTCAAAATAATAAAAGACTAATAAAGGCTAAGACCTTTATTAAAGAATACATCTTTTCACCTAGTGTGTCAATAGGAGATATATGTGTATATAATTTAAAAATAAAAAGGCTAAGGTTACAGTTTGGTGCTGAACCTCAGCCTTTGGAGGAGTGTTTATAATTTTATTTTATATATTTTGCGTGGGCGTCCTTTTGTTTCAGACATTTCCGAGCGGATTTCTTTGGCATAACCATGCTCCGTAAGGCAGGTGAGAATGCGACGGGCGCTGCGGGGCAGGATTTGCAGTATTGTGGCAAGCTCCTGTGCATTAAGCTCATCGCGTCCGTAAATTTTCAACGCATGGCAAATTTTACTTAAAGTGGCTTGGCTGAGAGATGTCTTTTTGCTTACTTCTTCCAACTGTGCGGAGGCATACTGAAAATCTATCTGTTGTGCGCTTCCTAAAGGACCGCTGATTGTTTTGTCGTCAAGCACGACATACCAGCTGCCCTTTTTATCGGCGCAAGCATGCTTTAAGGCAATGACGGCATTATATTCAGCTTCGCGGGCACTGTTGCCTATGCCGATACCGCAGGCACGTAGGCTTTTGCTTAAATCGCGCAGAATCGGCAGTTCGGGAAGGCTGGTGAAGCTGTTGGTGAGCTGTTCCAGGCTGCCGCGCGTGGTGAAAATATAAAAATTACCTTCGTTGGCAGGCTTTAATGAGCCGCTGATGTTTTTGGTGTAGCTGATGAGCTTTTGTGAAATAGCAATTTCTCTGCTGTATAAGTCATCCACGGAATAAAAATTGTCTTTATCGCCCAGAAGATTGAAGCTGAATACCTGCACGGCAATCTGGCCTTCCCGGAGTTTTTTTATACGGAATTGAGTTAAAATTACGTTTAAAATATTGCGTACAGTAACACGTATAGGCATGATACAGAAAGCAGGGATACCGTGCTGCTCCAATAAGTTTTTGACAAAGTAGCTTCTGGTGACAGCAGCTTTAGTGATGCCCTTTTTAAAGAGTTCAAGATGAAAAGCAGCATATCCGTTGAGCGATAAGGCACCATGTTCATCGGATAAATGATTAATAACGTTATAGTTTATCTTCATATCCTCCAGAGCACGGGTAATGTCATAATAGGGGATTGTATCTATACTTAATTCATCGATTTTAAAGCCTTGGTAAATAGTAGTGCAGAGTGTTTTATAAAAGCTGGCACCGCAGTAAGGAATGTAGTAGACAGGCTTTTGTACTTTGCCCCAATTTTTTATATGCAGATAATTTATCTGGTCAAAGATGAGCCAGGAGTCAAAATCCTGTTGGTGGGTATCGATAATATTCAGTGTATGTGTTCCGTCGGCATCAATGAACGTATCAATTTCGTAGTCATTATATTCTTCTATAACTTCCCGAAAGATATCTATGTTCTCTGCTTCGCCGATAACGCCTAACCTTATTTTCATGTGAACCTCCAAGGAATAAGGAGTGGATTGTTTGTTATTCCTTATTATAGAATATATTATACACTGAAAATAGTTTTGATAAAAGGATTTATTGCTGCTCTAATTCTTTTATCCTATCGATTGCAGCTAATCCGCAGCCGATACCGTGGTCATGCAGCGCCAACAGCTTATGCGGCTTGATATCAAATTTATCCATTGTAAGGGGTATCTGCGGACGGATGATGACAGCCTTGCCTTCGCGTTCCATTTTTTCGACAGCCTCCAGCTGCTCGTTGTAGAGCTTGGGGCGCTGTTCCATGATTTCCCAAAGCTTAGGATATTTTTTGTATACTGATTTGAGCAGGAACTTGGGTACGCCTTTTTTCTTGCGGTAGCCTTCGTTGCGTGTGAGCACAACAATCAGCTTTTCATAGCCTGCGTCGAGTGCTTTTTGGTAGGGAATGGGTGCCAGCAGCGCACCGTCGAGCAGCGCACGTCCTTCATGCTTGACAACAGGTGCAACGAAAGGCATGGAGGAAGAAGCGCGCACAGGAATAAAGTCCTGACCCATTGCTTCCTGATCGTACCAGACGCTTTCGCCGTTGACGATATCGGTAGCAGCTACCTGCAGTACGCCGGGATAGGCGCGGTAGGCTGCATAGTCAAAGGGGAGCAGTTGCTTGGGAAGCTCCTTGAAGATAAAGTCAAAGCCGAAGATGCTGCCGCTTTTAATCCAGTTGCGCACGCTGAAGTAACGCTTATCGGTGACGTAGTGCTCGATAATCTGACGTGTGCGCAGCGGTTGGGCAGACATATATGATAAAATATTGCAGGCTCCGGCAGAAACGGCGGTGATGTAGGGAAAGGTGAACTGATGCGCCAAAAAGGCTTCAAACACACCGGCGGAAAACATTCCCCGCATGCCGCCGCCCTCCAGAACGAGAGCTGTTTTTTGTAAATGCATAGTAAAGTCCTCCTAATTGCTATTATACACTAGCGGTGGAGAAATACCAATAGCAGATGGAACTGGAAATGTAAAATATCGGTGAGCAAAGCGTTTTGGCTCCGTCCGTATAATAATGCAGTCACAATGTTGCAAGACGGCAAAACGACCTGTTGAAGTCTATTCCGAGAACTAAACTTCAGCAGGTCGTTTAATATAACGCCTTAGCTTATCTGTACTTATTAGTGTGTTTCTTCTTGGTGTGCTGCTCGCGGTAGTCTGCCTGCACCTGATATACCTGATAGATATACAGAGCGCACAGGGGAATAGCGACAATCAGGCCTAACCAGCGGTTATTGAAGAAGTAACTGCCGACCATGCCGCCGAGTAAGCTAATGATAAGTACAATCAGCATATTAACCTTGATTTTCATTAAATATTTTTTCATTATATATTCCTCCCAGGTTTTATAATCAGTGTAATGTGTTATTGCCTGCGCAATCAAAGCAATTGCGGTACAACGATATTTTCAAGGGGAACTTTTTCCGGACGGAAAAGCAGCAGCAGCTCTGCTGCGGTAAGAGGTTCCGGCTTGGGCAGCTGGCCTGCAAGATAGGCCAGAAGGCCGATAATAGGCTCCGGACTGCCGAAGTGCTGCCTGAGGGCGGCGATTTCCAGATCACCGTCGCGTTTGGAAAGCCTACGGCCTGCGGCATCCGTAAGCAGCGGAATGTGGCAGAAGGACGGCGGCGTAAGATTCAGCAGGCGGTAAAGATAAAGCTGCACCGGTGTGGAGCTGAGCAGATCGCAGCCACGTACTACCTGATTTACGCCCATGAGCGCATCGTCGATGACAACAGCCAACTGGTAGGCGTACACTCCGTCGCTGCGGCGCAGGATAAAGTCACCGCATTCGTGCGCCAGGTTGGCCTGCTGCCTGCCGTAGTGCATATCCGTAAAGGCGATAAGCTCGTCGGCAACTTTGATGCGCCAGGCGGGACGGCGCTGCTGCATTTTGGCGCTGCGCTGTGCTGCCGTCAGCTTGCGGCAGGTGCCGGCATAAATAATACGTCCGTCGCTGGCGTGCGGTGCTTCGGCGGCGTGCAGCTCGCTGCGGCTGCAAAAGCAGGGATAGACAAGCCCCTGCTGCTGTAAAAGGTCGAAGCAGTGCGCGTAGATATCGCAGCGGCGGCTTTGGAAAAAGCTGTCGCTGTCAGCGCTGCAATACGCACCCTCGTCCCACGTCAGCCCCAGCCATTCCAGCTCGTGCGCTAGTGCATCGGCCTTGGCGAGGGAACAGCGCTGCGGGTCCAGGTCTTCGATGCGCAAAACTATTTTGCCGCCGCTGCTTTTGGCATAGAGCCAGGCCAGCAGGCTGCAGAAAACGTTTCCCAAATGCAGAAAGCCGCTGGGGGTAGGCGCAAAGCGTCCTACGACAGGCGTATTGTACACTGTCACTATTTCTCACCACCTTGACCGAATATCAATATATACTCTAATATTTTACCATAAACTCTCCTGCTTTGCTCAGGAGATTAGTCAGTATGAAGGAAAAAGTTTACTGTAGCGGCGATTTCACTATAATCTCACTGTTTCGCCCGTCCGCTTTGCTGTATAATGTAATTATAAAAAGTAAATTGCTTTGTAAGCTGCATAAATGAGGTGAGAAAATGACAGAGCGTTTGGATGAACATAAAATGAAATATGCTGTTGATACGGATAAAGAGGCGGAGGATATCTGCCGCTGGGCTGCTGCCCGTGCCGGTGTAATCGTTGTTGCTCCGGTAGTAGGAACGATGACGCTGATGGCGAACGAGGTTTATATGATTACCCGTCTGGCCAAGCTGCGTGGTATCAAGCTTTCCGAAAGTGCTGTGCTGGGACTTTTAGGTTCGCTGGGCGGTGCCTTTGTGGGGCAGACGTTGGCAACGCTGATTCCCTTTGCACCGGTGCAGATTCCCGTGGGCATGTCGGTGACCTACGCTGTGGGCAAGGTGGCGAATGCCTGGCTGGAAGCAGGCTGTCCGGAGGATTTGTCTGCCTTTAAAACAACCTATGAGGAGGCACGCATCGAAGGCATCAAAATGCTGGGAGAGCTGAAGAATATGGCCTGCAAGGATAAGCCGCTGGGCGATGAAAGCCGTCGCTTTGAGGTGGATGACGATTCGCCGGCAAATAAAAAGGTCGACGATTTGCTGCGTAAGGTAAAGGGCGTGTTGAAGAAGGATTGAGACACCTGCTTATGCCGGTAGTGTAGTTATTATGCTGCCGGCTTTTTTATAATTCTTTTCCCAAGTTAAGGAGATTTGTTGTATAATATATAGTTGAGAAAATATTTTTATGTGAGGTCTGACTATGCGCTTAAGAAAAAAACCATGGATTGAAGAAGCTATGAAGGAAGTGCAGGGAGAATACGTTTTCCTGCATGATATCGATAAGTTCAAGGGACATTGGCAGGAGATGTTCCCTAGCAAACGTCTGTGTCTGGAAATTGGCTGCGGCAAGGGACGTTTTACCATCGGTATGGCAGAGCTGTATCCGGATAAGGCCTTTATCGGCATTGAAACACAGCATGATATTGCCTATTTCCCCGCTAAGGCAGCAAAGGACAAAGAGCTGACGAATGTTAAAATCATTTGTGCTAATGCCGAAAACCTGCTGGACTGGTTTGAGCCCGGCGAAATCAAGGAGCTGTATCTGAATTTCAGCGACCCCTGGCCGAAGGCTCGTCATGCCAAACGCCGTCTGACGCACCGCAACTTCCTGGCATTGTACAAGCAGCTGTTGGGCGAGGGCGGTCACCTGCGCTTTAAAACGGATAACCGCGCTCTGTTTGATTTTTCCGTAGAGGAATTCAAGGAGTTCGGCCTGCAGATTATTGCTTTGAGCTATGACCTGCATCATTCCGAATATGAGAACCCTGTACAGACAGAATATGAGCAGAAATTCAGTGCGCTGGGAACGCCAATCAATTTCTGCGAGGTAGTTTTTTAATTAGGGCTTTGCCATGAAGAAGAGATTTTTGTTATGGGACAATCCCCGTCAAGCTATTTTTACTCTTATGGCCGTACTTTTGCTGCTAGGTGGTATCAATGTGTTCAGTGCCAGCTTGTATGATAACGGGCTGTCTTATCTGCTTCGCTATTACCTTTGTGCTGTGCTGGGTTTTGTGGGAATTTATTTTATCCGTAAAATAGGCTACAAAAGGTTGCTGAATAAAAGATTTCTGTGGATATGCTATTGCATAGTGCTGGTTATGCTGGTAGTGGTGCATTTTTGGGGAGCAGCCAATAAGGGTGCTACACGCTGGATTTATATAGGTTCTTTTTCTATCCAGCCGTCAGAGATAGCCAAGCTGGTACTGATTATGCTGTCAGCCAGATTTTTGGGCAATGCGATGAAGCTGGGAGAGAAGATAAGCCTGTATAAGGGCGAATGCCTTTTGGTGACAATGGCTACGGGCATAGCTGCCTTTGGCGTTCTTGTGCAGCCTGACCTGGGAACCGCGGCGATTATTGCGGCGCTGGTAATGGGCATGTTTATTGTTGCCGGACTGCCTGCACGCTGGATAACAACTATTGTTGGCGTTGGTGCTGTCGGCGCTGTGCTTTTGTCAATAAGTTCGGAATATCGTCTGCAACGTCTGCATGTGTGGTTTGACCCCTGGCTCGACCCGCAGGGCAAGGGCTATCAGATGGTGCAGTCGCTGCTGGCAATCGGCAGCGGCGGTCTTACAGGCACCAACTGGGGACACGGCGCAGCAAAGTTTGCTTATCTGCCGGAGGCTCATACCGACTTTGCTTTTGCTGTTTTTTGTCAGGAAAACGGCTTTTTCGGAGCACTTATTCTGCTGCTTGTTTTTTGTCTGCTGGGAGTTGCTTTTTATAAGATTACAATCAGTACGCGAGATCAGAAGGGCTTTTTGCTGGCAGCCGGAGTTACCTTTTTAATCATCGGCCAGGCCTTTGCCAATATGGCGATGGTTTGCGGTATTTTCCCGGTTATCGGTGTACCGCTTATTTTTATCAGCTACGGCGGCAGCTCGATGATAATTTCAATGGCGGCAATCGGCTTGCTGCTGTCGGTTTATGACGAGGAAGAAAAGCAGCAGCTTCTTGATGCCGAACCGCCGGAAAAACGCCGCAATGATTTGCGTGTCGTGGGCAGCAGGAGGTGGCAGCAATGAAGCCTTTTGCTTTTTTAGACAGTAAAAGACGTTTTACAGCCTTATGTATATGTATGGTTGTAATTGTAGCCGGTGTGTTTTTACGTTTAATCTGGCTGCAGGTAGTGCAGGCAGACAGGCTCAAGCAGCTGACGAAATCACAGCTGACGGCAGAGTATATACGCGGCACTCCGCGCGGACGCATTGTGGACCGTGACGGCGAGGAGATGGCCGTGAGTATTATGACGGGCTCGCTTTACGCAGACCCGGAAATGATGCAGGACGAGCAGGATGAAAAGAACAAACAAACCGTGCAGCGAGATGTGCGACGCTTAAGCGCGGATTTGCTGGCACCGGTGCTGAAAACGGATGCCCAAAAGCTTTACGGTATTTTTACCGGCGGCGGACGCTTTGTCTGGCTGAAGCGCACGATGGAGCCGAAGGAAGCAGCACAGGTTCAGAAAATTATTAAGGATAATGATTTGAAGGGCCTGCATTTTCTGGAGGAAAGCAAGCGCTATTATACTAAAAAGCGTGC
Organism: Phascolarctobacterium succinatutens; assembly: GCF_023497905.1. Taxonomy (NCBI): domain Bacteria; kingdom Bacillati; phylum Bacillota; class Negativicutes; order Acidaminococcales; family Acidaminococcaceae; genus Phascolarctobacterium; species Phascolarctobacterium succinatutens. Next base: position 110,253 of record NZ_CP097284.1, read on the forward strand.
GGCAGCGCAGATTCTCGGCTTTATCGGTACCGATGACAAGGGACTGAGCGGCCTGGAATATCAGCTTGATGATGTGCTTAAGGGCAGCGAAACAACCTATTCCAAGCTGCATGATGCGGTAGGCAAGCAGCTTTTAGGCTTAATGGTGAATGATCCGGGGCATGAGCTGCAGCCGAAGCAGGAAAAGCTGCCTACGGTATATCTGACGCTGGACAGCAAAATCCAGTACGTGCTGGAGGATGCTATGGATGATGCTATGGAACGCACCAAGGCCAAGGGCGCTGCAGCCATCATCATGGACCCGTACACCGGTGAAATTTTGGGTATGGCCAGCCGTCCTACCTTTGACCCGAATAATTTCGGTAAGTACAGATCCGATACATGGACGAATCGTGCCGTTTCCATGATTTACGAGCCCGGTTCGGTATTTAAGCCGATTGTCGGCTGCATGGGACTGACGGAGGGAATCATTACACCTGATACACTGATTCAGGACAACGGCCGTATCAAGATTGCCGACCGCGTAATTTACAACTGGGACGGCGAAGGCATGGGTACGGTACCGTTTTCTACTGTTATCAAGTTTTCTATCAACACCGGTATGGTACAGCTGGGCATGAAGCTGGGAGCGGACAGGCTTATCAGCTATGCGAAAAAGTTCGGCTTCGGTGAGCCTACCGGCATTGAGCTTCCCGGTGAGGAGGGAGGCATTCTGTATAATCCCAAGGATATGTATGAGCCTGACGTAGCGACGATGGCTATAGGTCAGGGCGTTGCGGTGACGCCTTTGCAGGAGCTGCGCGCTATCTGCGCGATTGCTAACGGCGGTGAGCTGCTGCAGCCGTATATCATCAAAAAAATTGTGGCTGCCGACGGAACCGTTATCAAGGAAGGCAAAAAGACGGTAGTACGCAATGTTATTACCGAGCAGGTTGCACGTCAGATGCGCGAGATGATGGAAAAGGTAGTAAGCGAGGGCGGCGGCAAGACTGCTGCTATTAAGGGCTACCGTATTGCCGGCAAAACAGGTACGGCGGAGAAGCTGGCAGCCGGCGGCGGTTATGCTGCCGGTCAGTACATTGCTTCCTTCGTAGGCTTTGTGCCTGCTGATAAACCGCGTTATGCAATGCTGGTTATGCTGGATACGCCGCAGGGAGCCTTCTACGGCTCGCAGGTCAGCGCGCCTATCTTCCGCGATACGCTACAGCAGATACTTGTTGCCAAGGGCATTCAGCCCGCAGCAAGCGAAGGCCTGCCTTCTTTCGAGGAGATGAATGCCGTCGGACAGAAGGATACCCAGAAGCCGAAGCAGCTGCCGGTGCTGCAAAGAATGCCGGACGGCAAAATCAAGCTGCCGGATTTCAAAGGACTGGACATGCGCAATACTGTCGATTTGCTGGAGCCGTATAAGCTGAAGCTGAAGCCTTACGGCAGCGGTCATGCGTGGCAGCAGAAGCCGCCACCGGGCAGTGAGGTGCTTGAAAACACTACGGTAGAAGTGTGGTTTAACTAAAAATTTTTATATTATTTTACTTCCCCGGGCAGGAGAAAAGCTGCTCGGGGAAGAACTATATAAGATACTTTGCCACTATGCGCAGTTTTTTACGCAATTAAATAGGAGGAGATAAACATGTTATCCGATATTGAAATTGCCCAACAGGCAAAAATGCAGAAAATTACTGATGTTGCTGCAAAATTAGGCATTAGCGAGGACGATATTGAATTATATGGCAAATATAAAGCAAAACTGTCCTACGATTTAATCCGCCGTGTTAAAGATAAAAAAGACGGCAAGCTGATTCTGGTTACCGCTATCACCCCGACTCCGGCAGGCGAAGGCAAGTCCACTACTACCGTAGGTTTGGCACAGGGCCTGGCTAAGCTCGGCAAAAAGGTTATCGTAGCTCTGCGTGAGCCTTCCCTCGGCCCCTGCATGGGCATTAAGGGCGGCGCTGCAGGCGGCGGCTATTCCCAGGTTGTGCCGATGGAGGACATCAACCTGCACTTTACCGGTGACTTCCATGCTATCACCTCCGCACATATGCTGCTGGCAGCAATGCTGGACAACCATATCCAACAGGGCAACGCTCTGAACATTGACCCGCGCCGTATTGCGTGGAAGCGTGTTGTAGATATGAACGACCGCGAGCTGCGCAACATCGTAGTAGGCCTGGGCGGCAAGGCTCACGGCGTACCGCGTCAGGATGGCTTTGATATTACCGTTGCTTCCGAGGTTATGGCTATTCTGTGCCTGGCAAGTAGCCTGCACGACCTCAAGGAGCGTCTGGCAAAAATTATCGTTGCTTACGATTACAACGGCAACCCTGTTACCGCAGGCCAGATTAAGGCTCAGGGCGCAATGGCAGCTCTGCTGAAGGATGCCGTTAAGCCTAACCTGGTACAGACTCTGGAAAACGTACCGGCAATCATCCACGGCGGTCCGTTTGCTAATATTGCCCATGGCTGCAACAGCGTTATGGCAACTCAGACCGGCATGAAGCTGGCTGATTATACTATCACCGAGGCAGGCTTCGGCGCTGACCTGGGTGCAGAAAAATTCTTTGACATCAAATGCCGTTATGCCGGCCTGAAACCGGACGCAACCGTTATCGTTGCTACCGTACGTGCGCTGAAGATGCACGGCGGCGTACCGAAAACCGACCTGAAGACCCCGAACGTAGAGGCAGTTAAAAAAGGTCTGGTAAATCTGGAGAAGCATATCGAAAACGTTAAAAAATTCGGCGTTCCCTGCGTAGTTGCCATCAACATCTTCGCTCAGGATACCGCAGAAGAGCTGGAGGCAGTTCGCGAGCACTGCGCTAAGCACGGTGTTAACGTAGCATTGTCCGACGTATTCGCTAAAGGCGGCGAGGGCGGTATCGACCTTGCTAAAGAAGTAATTGCCCTGGCAGACAGCGGCGAGAGCAAATTTGCGCCGATTTATCCGCTGGATATGAGCCTGAAAGGCAAGATTGAAACCATCGCTAAAGAAATCTATGGTGCTGACGGCGTTAACTATACTAAGGAAGCAGATAAAGCCCTCAAGGAATTTGAAGAGCTTGGCTACGGCAACCTGCCTATCTGCATGGCTAAAACCCAGTATTCCTTCTCCGATGACCCGGCACTTTTGGGCCGTCCGAGCGGCTTCAAGATTACTATCCGCAACTGCCGCATTGCAGCAGGCGCCGGCTTTATCGTAGTTCTGACCGGTGATGTTATGACTATGCCCGGTCTGCCTAAGGTTCCGGCAGCAGAGAAGATTGACGTTACTGATGATGGTGTAATCAGCGGTTTGTTCTAAGAAAGTCTGACGGATAAAGCGTCATCTGCGTTCATGTTTTGCTATCTATAATAAATTATCTGTTTTGTTTTGAGGTGAATTTACTATGGAAACTGTTTTAATGAGGGGTAAGCCTGTTGCTGATGTTTACCGTGAGGCTATTGCAAAAAAGATTGCTGTTGCTAAGCAGCACGACCTGTTAGTAGCTCTGGCTATTTTGGTTGTGGGTGATGATCCCGCATCTCACGTATATAAGGACAGGCTGGTCAAATTGATTGAAAGTCTGGGCGGTGCCGCTAAGGTTATCACCTGCCCTGCCGATACTCCGGAGGAAGAGGTTATCAGCATCATCAAAAAGCTGAACCGTAACCGTTACGTTACCGGTATTATGCCGATGATGCCGATGCCGAAGCATATCAACAGCGATAACGTGGGCGCGGCGGTTTCGCCGAACAAGGACGTAGACTGCCTGAATCCGCAGAATATCGGTGATGTGTTCATGGGCCGCAGCCGTTTTGCTGCCTGCACTCCGCGTGCCTGCATGGCAACTCTGGCGCACTATGGCATTGAGCTGGAGGGCAAGAACGTTGTCGTTATCGGTCGCAGTAATGTTGTAGGCAAGCCGGTGAGTGTGCTGCTGCTGCAACAAAACGCTACTGTTACCATCTGCCATTCGCGTACACGCAATCTGTCGGAGATTTTAAAGCAGGCAGATATTATCGTCGCTGCAGTGGGCAAGGCCTGCTTTGTGAAGCCGGAAATGGTTAAGGAAGGCGTTGTGATTGTGGACGTAGGCATCAACGCTGTTGACGGTAAGCTGGTGGGCGACGTTGACCCTGCAGTTGCCGAAAAGGCGAGCGCCTTTTCGCCTGTTCCCGGCGGTATCGGTGTTGTCAGCAATATGATGGTAATGGAGTGTCTGACACGTCATATCTGATTTTGCTGCAGATACAATAATTAAGTGGGGAGCTTTATGAAATATTTATGGGTTTTTCTCACTGCCTGTCTTGTGGGCATTATCTATTATAATTCGTCGCTGCCCTTGAAGCAGTCTTCCGAGATTAGCAGCTGGTTTGCTGCGCTGACGCAGCTTTTGGCGCAGCATCTGGATATTCATCTGGCGGGCGATGTTGAGCATCACATCCGCAAAATGGCGCATTTCTGCGAATTTGCGCTGCTGGGACTGCTGCTGTGTCGCAGCTTCAGTGCCTGGGGCGTGCCTAAGCTTACGGCAACCGGTTATATTCTCTTTTTAGCGCTTTTGGTAGCTGTAATAGATGAATATATCCAAGCCTTTTCGCCGGGACGTGCCAGCAGGGTGAAGGACGTACTGCTGGATTTCAGCGGTGGCTTCTGTGCTTGGCTGGAATATCGCATCTTGGAGTGGAGCGCACGAAAATAATTAAAAATTGCAGGCTGCAGCTTGGTGCCGACAGGCGTCCGGCTGCAGCTTTTTGCTGTTTCAGAGTATCTGCGCAGAGAAAATAATTGCTTTTATCGGCATTTTGCCGCTTCTTCTGCTTGCACTCATCGTTATCCTGTGCTATAATTTTGGTTAACAAATGGTGAACGTTAAAACGGTAAAGGTTAACATAGCACTTATTTTTTTACAGTATAAGCCTACCGATTAAATAGGTTACAAAAGGAAAAGAGAATATGAACCCGCAAGCATTAGCACAAGAAATTATTGATGGCAGAAGACTGACTCGTCAGGACGATTTAAAGGCATTTCTGACCTGCGATTTGCAGGCCTTATGTGAAGGCGCAGATAAAATCCGCAAGCATTTTGTCGGTGAGCGCGTGGATTTGTGCTCCATCATCAACGGACGCAGCGGCCGCTGTCCGGAAAACTGCAAATTCTGTGCTCAGTCCGCGCATAACCATACCGATTGCGAGGTTTACAGCTTCCTGCCGGAGAAGGATATCGTAAAGCTGGCACGTCTGAACCAGGAGGAGGGCGTGCACCGCTTTTCCATTGTAACCGCAGGCAAGGCGCTGACCGGCGAAGAATTCGACAAGGCAATTCATGCGTATGAAACTATGCATCGTGATTTGAAGATTGATTTGTGCGCTTCCATGGGGTTCCTTTCCCGTGAGCAGCTGCATCGTCTGCATGAGGCAGGTGTCACCAGCTATCACCACAACATCGAAACCTCTAAGCGCAACTTCCCCAACATCTGCACCACGCATACCTATGATATGAAAATCAACACGCTGAAAATGGTTAAGGAGGAGGGCATGTGCGCCTGCTCCGGCGGTATTATCGGTATGGGCGAAACATGGGAGGACCGTCTTGATATGGCTATCAGCCTTGCTGAGCTTGGCATTGATTCTATTCCGCTGAATGCGCTGATGCCGATTCCCGGTACGCCGTTGGAGCATCTGCCGCGTCTGAGCGAGGATGATATCCTGCGTACTGTGGCCTTCTTCCGTTACATCAATCCTTTGGCTAATATCCGCTTGGGTGCAGGTCGTGCTTTGCTGACCAATGACGGCGAAACAGCGTTTAAGGCTGGCGCCTCCGCAACTATTACCGGCAATATGCTGACTACTGTGGCCTGCGCTACGATTCGCAGCGACAGAAAGATGCTGAACCATATGGGACGTGACATTAAGCCGGAATATATGACAGATGAAGAAGCTGCTGCTATTGATGCCAGAGCGGAACAGGCATGATTATAGCTTAAAATGAATTTTGCTGCCTGCGGAGGGACGAGGTCCTTTTGCAGGCAGCTTTTTGTATACTGCTTTAACGGTGCGTTTTGCACCAGTTGCACCGGTTGAACCACTTTTTTCAGCCTTTTTGCTGAAAAATCAGTGGCTCGTAATTTTTAATATAATATAAATAAAAAGCCTTATTTTAGCTGTAAATAGCATAAAATAAAGCTTTAAAACCCTTACGAAGACTTTACTTACAGGGATATATATTAGGGGTTGTGGCGCAGTTTTTATGTTTGCACCAAAAGTAGTGGTGCAAGTGGTGCAAGTGGAGCAGCGGGAAGTAAATTTTCATTTTACGTAAAGATTCTTGTATGTTATACTAATAGCAGTTGCATGGTAGCTCTATCTTTAGGAGAGGTCATGCCTGACTGTGGGAGTCAGTGGCATCTGTCGAGCTTGGCAGGTGCCTTTTTTTGTTAAGTGATGATGAGGTGATGGATATGGCGAAATATGAATTTGATGATGGAAATCCTAAATCAATAGAAGAATATGCAAAACAGCTGTTAGGTAAAAGCTTTTATGATGTTATAGGATGGAAGATAGAACGGGATTGCAATCAGGTTACTGCGGAACAGGTTGACAGTTATGCTAACAAGCATCGTAAGGGTGGGCTAGGCAATTTATTGGAGAATGTCTACTTTAATTATAAATCTAATAGTGATCCACATGCAGACTTTGTTAAGGCTGGTGTGGAGCTGAAAGTAACTCCTTATGAAAAGAATAAGAAAGGAGAGCTTCGTGCAGGCGAAAGATTGGTTTTGACTATGATAAGTTACAATTCGCCAGTAGAAGAAGACTTTTTTAAATCACATTTATGGGAGAAATGCAGATTACTTTTATTGGTATATTATCTGAGAGATAAGACTTTAAAAAGTAATCTGATGTATTCTATTGATTATGTTACATTGTTTACTCCGCCTGCGAAAGACTTGGAGATTATTCGTCAGGACTATCGAAAAATCATTGAGAAGATTAAGGCTGGCAAGGCGGAAGAGCTTTCAGAAGGCGATACAATTTATCTTGGTGCATGCACAAAGGGTGCTACTGCAGCTAAAAGTATTGTGCCTCAGTTTTATCCGCCATATACATTAGCCAAAAAGAGGGCTTTTTGCTACAAAAACTCATATATGACGTATGTTTTGAACCAATATATAGTTAATGATGTCAATACGTATGAGGAAATTATAACTGATCCTGCAGAACTGGAAAAGAAGAGCTTTGAAGAAATCATTACGAATAAAATAAATCAGTACATTGGTACGTCTGATGAGATGTTATGTGCTATCTTCAATAGAGAATATAACAACAATAAAGCGCAATGGATTGAGTTGGCTTATCGAATGCTTGGTATAAAATCGAATAGAGCAGAAGAATTTGCGAAAGCAAATATTGTTCCTAAAGCTATTAGGTTAGATGAAAAAGGTTCATTGAGAGAAAATAGTCCTTTGCCACAATTTAGTTTTATAGATTTAGTTAATGAGGAATGGGAAGACTCTATTCTTTATGAGTATTTGAGCGAAACGAAATTTCTTTTTGTTATCTATCAAAAGCATAATAGTAATTATATCTTAAAGGGCTGCATGTTATGGAATATGCCTGCTAAGGATTTAGAAAAAGTTAAGAGCGAATGGGAAGCGATTAGAGATGTTGCGAGGACAGGTATTGAGTTTCAAATAACTTCTAGTGCAAATGGACCGATAGTAAAGAACAACTTGCCAAAGAAATCAGATGCTGAAATTATACATATACGTCCACATACACAAAAGCGATATTATCAGTTTGCCGATGGAAGTATTATAGGGAATGGTACATTGAGTGATAGTGATTTACTGCCAAATGGTGAACGTATGCCTAAACAGAGCTTTTGGCTTAACAATACATATATTGTTGATTTGATTAATCAACGAATGACGGAAAATTAAAACTTGATCAAATTACTAGGATATGGTATAATATATGTATATCATATAAGAAAGGCGTGGAATGATGGAGAAAACAGTTTGCGAGCTCTTCGCGGGGGTAGGAGGGTTCCGCCTCGGCTTGGAGCGTGCTTCCAGAGATTTTCATACAGTGTGGTTTTCCCAATGGGAACCTGGAAAAACAAAACAATGGGCTCACGACTGTTATGTCCAACATTGGGGCGATATTGACGAATTTACTGGTGTAGATATTTCTGTTGTAGATAAGCATAATATACCTGACCATAATTTGCTTGTAGGTGGTTTTCCTTGTCAGGATTACTCTGTTGCCAGACCGTTGCCTGGCTCTGCTGGTTTAGAAGGCAAAAAAGGTGTGCTTTGGTGGCAGATACGTGATACGTTGGAAGCCAAGCAAGCTCCTTTTGTATTGCTGGAGAATGTAGATAGATTATTGAAATCACCTGCATCTCAGCGAGGACGTGATTTTGGTGTAATTCTTGCTTGTTTAGCTGCTTTGGGATACGCTGTAGAATGGCGTGTGGTTAATGCAGCGGAATATGGTGCTGCGCAACGCCGGCGCAGAACATTTATTTTTGCGTATTCTGCAAATACCCGTTATGCTGAAAGAATGAATAGGCATAATCCTGCGCATATAATAAGTTCTATTGGTTTTTTTGCAAGAAGTTTTCCAGTCGAGCAGAATTTTGTTGTGAATGAGGAAATGCTTAATTTTCAAGATATCCCTACAGTATCGGAAAGTTTTAGCTTTGAGTTTAAAAATGCAGGTTATATGCTAAACGGACAGATTTATACTGCTAATGTTAAACCTATAGAGGAAGAACCGACTTTGTTGCGTGATATCCTTGCAAAGAATGTAGCTGAAGATTATTATCTAGGTGAGAAGCTGGAAAAATGGGAATATCTTAAGGGAGCTAAGAAGATAGAACGTACTTCTAAAACAGGTCATAGCTATATCTTCAGCGAAGGGGCGATTGCGTTCCCTGATTCTATTGATGCTCCGGCACGTACAATGCTTACATCAGAGTCGAGTTTGAATCGTAGTACACATGTAATCCGTGATCCGGAAACTAATAGGCTGAGATTATTGACACAGTTGGAGGCAGAGCGAATCCAGGGATTTGACGATAACTGGACTGATACAGGGATGCCACAGAAGTTTAGATATTTTTGTATGGGTAATGCCTTGGTTGTGTCTATGGTTACACGTATGGGAAGGACATTAAGCACCATAATGGAAGGCGAACCATAATATTATTACTGCGTTTTTGTTGGTGGTGTTTGCAAATGGCTGCAAAAAATGCAATAGTGTCGAAAACTATGAGCAGAATAAAAGGCAAGGATACTAAAATAGAGGTGTTGTTGCGTAAAGCTCTTTGGCATGAAGGCATTCGATACAGAAAATACTATCGTATATATGACTGTCATCCTGATATAGTGATTACTAAATACAAGATAGTGATTTTTTGTGATGGTGTGTTTTGGCATGGGAAAAATTTTCATGAGCACCAGATTAAGCATAATAGTGTGTATTGGGATAATAAAATCAGACGCAATATAGAACGAGATTTGGAGAATACTATTATGCTTAGGGATAATGGCTGGATTGTTATCAGGTTTTGGGAGGATGAGATTTTGCGAGATTTGCAAGGTTGTGTGGAGAAAGTGAAGAATACTATACAATCGATACAGATTGGAGGATATGCCAGAACGCAACAAGCATATATATAAATAAATACCTAATTAGCCGCCTGCAGAGGAAACTCCTATATTTGCAGGCGGCTTTTTGACGTGTGCACTTGTAGAGATGTGTTCGGTGTTATATAATAAAATATGTATACATGAAATATGCACTTGTTTGTTGACAGTGGCTCAATGGAGGGCTTATGGACTTTAAATTTTTTAGGAACAGAATAAAGGTATCTCTATACAGCATAGGCATCTTCGCCTTCTTCCTGCTTGTTTCTCTGGTGAGCCTGTATGTTGTGCGCGAAAAAATATTAGATAATTCGCATATTATGGGGCAGCAGATGGCGGCTCGCTTTGCCACCAGGGAAACAGGACGCATAAAAGCTCAGGAAATGCTGCTGCGCAGTGCCGCGCAGAATCTGGCGCATATGCTGGAGATGAAGCCTGATATGTCGGATGCGGAGCTGGAGGAGGCTTTGACGCATTTTACCGACTACATGGAAAAAAATGCGGATGTAGGCCGTTTTGACATGTGCGCTGTTGTTCACGGACATCTTATCGGCAAGCGTCTGGAGGGACAGCCGGCGGATGTTGCTTCGCTGAAATGGTATCAGACGGCACTGAATAGTAATGGCAGCGTGGCTTATACCAATTTATATACCTACGGTAAAAATAATGAACGCCTGTTGACTATGGCAGTGCGCTTCGGCGATGGCAATGTACTGGCGCTGAATCTTTATCCGGAGCGCTTGAACGGTTTGCTTGCCGAAAACCAGATGCCTAAGCACAGCTATTATTATCTTTGCGATCCGTCGGGTAATATTATGTTTACCATCAATGACCGCAATCTGTCGATAGAAGAACAGCAGCCTTATGTAGATAAAATTTTTAAGGAAATCCGCAATTCCGGCAGTGATGTATCTTATATCACCGATTACGAGGGCAATAAGCGCGGTGTTTACTACAAGGTTTCGGAAAAGGGCTGGATATCTATCGTAACTATTCCCTATGATTTCCTGCTGGGTGATTATGAGGATTTGATGCAGTGGTTCAGCCTGACGCTGGCCATTTTCCTGCTGCTGGCTGCCGGTTTGGCGCTGCGCGAGCATATGCTGAACAAACAGTTGCAAAGCATCAATGAGGTTATCCGCGTTATGAGCAAGTCCTTCCTGGCTGTGTTCAGGGTGAATTATGTTACCGGACGCTATTATATGCTGAAAAGCACCAGTCCGGGGCCGCAGGAGCCGGAGGGAGATTATGATGAGCTACTGCAGGAGCTGATAAAGAATGTGGAGCCGGAGGCTGCCGATGAGTTTGCAGCCAGCTTTTCACGTGAGCATATCAAAGAGCTGGTGGAGCGGCATATCAATGACTTCGGCGGTGAGTTCCGCCATCGCTTCGGCAAGGAATACAGATGGCTTAATGTACGCCTGATGCGTGATGATTTGCTGAATAAGGACGAAGCGGTTTTCTTCTTCCGTGAGGTGGATGCCGAAAAGCTGAAAGAGCTGGAGCATCTGCAGCTGACGGAGCAGGCGCTGAGGGTAGCACGCGAAAATGCCAAGTCCAGAAACATGTTCTTTTCCGCGCTGTCGCACGATATGCGTGCGCCTCTCAACGGCATTATCGGCATGGCGGAGCTGGCAGACCTGCATAAGGATGACTGCGGACAGGTGAAGGAATATATCCGCAAAATCCGCACCGCAGGCCAGCAGCTGCTGACCTTGATTAATGATATCCTGGAAATGGCGCGTCTGGACAACGGTAAGGTGGAGCATGTGCAGGAAACCTTTATGATTGCCAAGGTAGCGCAGGATACAAGCGATATTTTTGCGGCGCAGGCCGAGCTGGAGCAGAAGTTCTTTGACTCTCAGCTTATGCTGCAAGAAGATGAAATGGTGAGCGGCGATTTACAGGGCTTGCAGCAGATTTTGAATAATATTTTGTCGAATGCTATTAAATATACCAAAGCACATGGCAAAATCAGCTTTTTGGCGCGTCGTGAGCCGAGCAATGAGCGCAACCGTGTGCATTATACCTTTGTCATCAAGGATACCGGCTGCGGTATGTCGGCCAAATTCCTGGAGAAGATTTATAAGCCGTTTGAACGCGACAGCCGTTTTGGTGTGCCGCGCGTTACCGGCACCGGTCTGGGCATGACGATTGTCAAAAGCCTGGTAGAGCGTATGGATGGCAGCATTCATATCAGCAGCCGTGTTGATGAAGGCACCTGCGTAATTATTTCCCTGCCGTTCAACATTGTGAAAAAGGTGGAAAGCAAGCCACAGGATAGCATGCCGAAGCTGAAGGATTTTGCTGGCTGCAGAATTCTGGTAGCTGAGGACAACAATATCAATATGGAGATTATCAGCGAGCTGCTGACAATGAACGGTCTGGAGGTATTGCTGGCAAGCAACGGCAAGGATGCCGTGAACCTGTTTGAGTCTTCGGAGGAAGGCAGCATCAGCATGGTGCTGATGGATATGCAGATGCCGGAAATGGATGGCTGTGAGGCTGCCGAGGCTATCAGAGCATTGCCGCGTGAGGATGCGCGTAAGGTGCCTATTCTGGCGCTGACAGGCAACAGCGGCAGTGATGACGTGGAACGCGCAATGGCTGCCGGCATGAATGATTTTATGGTGAAACCGGTGCAGATGAAGCTGCTGGCGCAGATGATGAGTGCGTATCTGCAGCATTGAGAGCAGAAAGGGGTGCGAAACTGTGCATTTACAGGAACTGCCGCAGTATGTGGCGATTGATATTCAGGAGGCGCTGGAGGAGCGCTTTATGGAAAGTGAAGCTATGTATGTGCGTTTTTTGCGCAAGCTGCTGACAAGCGATGATTATCAATTGATGGAGGAGGCTGCGGAGGCAGGCAACCTGCAGGAGGTGCTGCGCTATGCGCACAACCTGAAGGGCGTGTGCGCAACGTTGGGGCTGACAGGCTTGCAGGCGCAGTTTGCCGATATTGTAAGCCTGCTGCGCAGCGGGGACTATACTTTGCCGCAGCTGCAGGCGAAGCTGGCTGCGGTGAAGAATGACTGGCAGCGCACGCTGCAATATATTGAACAGTTGGAGAGTGCATGATGGAAATAATCAGTGTAGCTGTCGGCGGTGCCTTGGGCGCAGTGTGCCGTTATCTGCTGGGTAATTTTATCAGCAGAGCGAGCGGCAGCACTCTTCCATGGGGAACCTTCGCCATAAATATCATAGGCTGCTTTTGCATGGGCCTTTTGATGACGCTGATTGTGGAGCGCGGTATGCTGCCTGCGGCTTGGCGTCTGTTCTTGTGCGTAGGCTTGTTGGGTGGCTTTACCACCTTTTCCTCGTTCGGTTATGAAAGCCTGATGCTGCTGACGGAGGGTAATATCGCCGCGGCGGCAGCGTACAGCGGCGGCAGCCTGCTTTTGGGACTGCTGGCTGCGGGAACAGGCGTGCTGGCAGGTAAAGGGGTATAGGTTGGAGAATTTCAGAAATAAATAACGCTTAACTTAAAGCATGACATAGATTGGCAAACAGAAAGGGGGAGAATAATATGGGATTATTGTTAAATACTCTCTCTCCGGCAATATTATACGAGGAGATGGCAGAAAGTAAATATTTTGTTGATAAAACTGCCTTTATAGGCCAAATGCTGCAGCGTATAGGTACCAATGGCAAGTATGTGTGCATCACACGTCCGCGCCGTTTTGGCAAAACTGTTATGGCTAATATGCTGGGAGCATTTCTGACTAAGAGCGCTGCTACGAAAAAGCTTTTTGCACAGTTAAATATAGGCCGTGATGCTGAGGCTATGCAGCATATTAATCAATACAATGTTATTTATATTGATTTCAGCAGGATCAGCAGCAATGATTACCAAAGCTATATAGATAATATTGCTGAGGCCTTGAAGAACGATCTGCATAAGGCGTATCCCGATGTTGATTATCGTGCGGCAGGCGGCGTAGCCGAGGATTTGGAAAGAATTACTGCAGCGACGGGCGAAAGGTTTATTTTCATTTTTGACGAATGGGATGCAATCTTTCATGCTGCCTTTATTTCCGAGGATGACAGAAAAAAATACCTGCTGTTCTTAAAGGATTTGCTTAAGGACAGAGTATATGTTCAACTGGCGTATATGACTGGCGTACTGCCGATATCAAAATATACCAGCGGCTCGGAATTAAATACCTTTGCGGAATATAATATGGCTACGATGTCATTATATAGTGATGTTTTTGGCTTTAATGATACGGAAGTAGATGCGCTGTTTGCAAAGTATCAAGCTTTGACGGCTCAACCGCAGGTTACACGTGAAGGCTTAAAAATATGGTATGACGGCTATCACACTGCTGCCGGCAATTTACTGTATAATCCGCGTTCTGTGGTTATGGCTTTGCAGAATAACCAGCTTTATAATTATTGGACCAGCTCTGGTCCCTATGATGAATTGTTTTACTATATCCGTAACAATGTGACGGCGGTGCGTGATGATTTGGCGCTGATGGCTGCCGGTGAACGCATACCCTTGAAAATACAGGAATATGCGGCCATGCTGCTGGAGCTTAATACAAAGCAACAGATTTTTTCGGCGATGGTTGTTTATGGCCTGCTGACATATGAAAACGGCAAAGTGTTTATCCCTAATAAAGAATTGATGGATAAATTTAATGAGCTGCTCCTGAATAAGGATTCCTTGGGCTACGTACATCAGCTGGCGGTAAAATCGGAAGCGATGCTGCAGGCTACGCTGAAAGGCGATACCGCTACAATGAGCAGGGTTTTGGAATTTGCGCACAATACGGAAACACCGCTGTTGGCGTATAACAATGAGACCGAACTGGCTGCTATTGTTAATCTCATATATCTGGCAGCACGTGACAGATATAATGTCCAAAGGGAGGATAAGGCCGGGACAGGCTATGTTGACTTTATCTTCTATCCCTATCAGGAAAACGATGATTGTCTTATATTGGAGCTGAAGGTGGATCACACACCGGAGGAAGCGATTGAGCAGATTAAACGCAGGCAGTATGCACTTAAGTTTGCCGGAACTCTGGGAGATGGCAGAAAGCGTTATCAAGGACGGATTTTGGCTGTCGGGATAGGCTATTCCAAGAAAACAAAGCAGCACCAATGTAAGGTAGAGGTGCTGCAGGAGTAGTTGGCTGTATAAAACGAAAAAGCAATTTGCAACTGTAATTTGACAGATGCAAATTGCTTTTTATATTGGTATTATTTTTACGCTTTCCTGATATTCAGCACGGCAATCGCCGCAAATATCAGTCCCATGCCGATGATTTTCACCGGCGTCAGTGCTTCCGCAAAGAAAATAACACCGACAGCGGCAGCCACAAAGGGCTCAATCGTCGCAAGAATGGAGGCCTGTCCTGCCTCAATCTGTTCTAACCCTTTGGTGTAGAGCAGATAAGGAAGCACGGCGCAGAGCAGGCCCAAACCTAAAGTGCTACCGATTGCCTGCAGGTTGATAGCTGCAAGACGCTGATAATCAAAATCCGCCAACGGCCATGAAGCTGCGAGTGCCAGATAAAAGGTGTAGGCGGTGATGGTGAGTGACGAATATTTGCGCACAGCATACTTGCCGAAAATGCTGTACAGTGCATAGCCGAAGCCGCTGCCTAAGCCATAGAGCAGGCCGCTTAGCGTGAGCGTCAGGCTGCTGCCGAAAACGCCGGTGACGCAGGCACAGCCGCTGAAGGTGAGCAGCAGAGCGAGTGCTTTTGTGCGCGTGAAGGCTTCTCCGAAGCACAGCAGCGACATGAGCATAACAAAGACAGGGGCGGTGTAGAGCAGCAGCGCTGCTACCGCCAGACTTGTCTGCTGCATAGCGTTGAAGTAGCAGTAGTTGAAGAACACCAGGCTGCAGATACCGGTGCCGACGAAAAGCCAGAGATCACGCAGTCTGATGCGCAGGGCAGCACTCCCTGACTGCAGCAGCGGCAGTGTGACGCAGATTGCCGCTGCCAGCGAACGCAGGGCAACAATTTGCATGGAGCTGAAGCCTTGTGCTGCCAGCGTTCTGACGAAGAGTCCGATTAAACCCCAGCAGACAGCAGCGGAGATGATATAAAGATAGGCCTTTGTTTTCATTGCTCAGCCTGCTTCCTGCCGCGTCCCCAGAAGGTGTGGAACTTCTGCAGCAGCTCCTTGCCGGGCTTGGGCGGCCACAGCTCCTGCCTGTCGCTGTCACGCATGGCCGCCGCCAGATGCTCATAAATTTCCGGATACTGCGCATCGAGCGCTGCGATATGCTCCTTGATGTCCTGACGCATGGTGTGACCGTCATAAGGACAGGGGTTTTTGATAGGCTTCAGGCCAAGTTTTGCCACCAACTCGCGGATTTCCTGCTCGCGGTAGTAGAGCAGCGGGCGCAGTACCGTGATGCCGGAGCGCGATAGCGGCGTTACCGGCAGAAAGGTGCGCAGCTGACCGCTGGTCACCAGATTCATGAAGAAGGTTTCTACGGCATCGTCATTGTGGTGCGCCAACGCCACCTTGTTGAAGCCGAGTTCCTGTGCGCGGCGGTTGGTAGCGGCGCGGCGGAAGTAGGCGCAGGTGAAGCAGGGACTGCCGCCTTTTTTTTCATGTGCCGCCATTACGTCAACATCGTCGCTGTAGTGTGTAAGGCCGAACTGCGCGCAGAAGGCTTCCAACTCCGCCTTGGGAAAGTTGGGTGCGAACATGCCGTTGACGGTGTAGCAGGCAAGGTCGAATGGTATCGGCGAATATTTTTTGATTTCCGCCAGCATGGCTGTCAGAAGCATGCTGTCCTTGCCGCCGCTGAGGCCGACTAGAATGCGGTCGCCCGGCTGCAGCATATCGAATTCTATAATAGCCCGCCACAGCTTGCTTAAATCCTTGGCGGGAACGAAGGTGCTTTTCTTAGTCATTTATACAATCTCCTTTTGCATTACATAGCATTATTTTAACACAATGCAGCTGCTTTTCCTAGTATATCTCTAGGCTAAAGCGGCTGCTTTTCTTCGCCTAAGCGACGCGTTTTGTGATATAATATTTAAGTCAAAAATATTTTTACCCAAGAAGAGGATGCAGGTGCATCCGTGAAATATTATGGAGGCTAACGACTGATGACCGATACAATGCAAGGACTCAATAAAGAGCAGCTTGATGCAGTACAGACTATTAACGGACCGATGCTGATTCTGGCAGGCGCAGGCAGCGGCAAGACGAAGGTGCTTACCTGCCGTATTGCGCATCTGCTGCAGCAGGGCGTGCGTCCCTATCGCATTTTGGCGATTACCTTTACCAATAAAGCCGCCGCGGAAATGCGCGAGCGTGTAGACCGTATGGCAGGCGCTGCGGCCAGAGATGTGTGGCTGTTTACCTTCCATGCCTTCTGCGCTCGTCTTTTGCGCTATGAGCTGGAAAATCTCAACGGCTATGCCAATAATTTTGCAATTTACGATACAAGCGACAGCAAAAACCTGATTAAGCAGGTGCTGAAGGAAATGAATCTGGATGAAAAGCGTTTCCCGCTGCCGGCGATTATCAGCCATATCAGCAACGCGAAAAATGCCTTGCTGCTGCCCGATGCCTACGCTCGCGAGGCCTCTGGCTACTATGAGCAGCAGGTGGCAAAAATTTATGATGCTTATCAAAAAAAGCTGCAGGCCAACAATGCCGTAGACTTTGACGATTTACTGCTGCTGGCTTTGCGTCTGCTGCAGGAAAATCCTGCTGTAAGAGAAAAATACCAGCGCAAGTTTGATTATCTGATGGTTGACGAATATCAGGATACCAACCATGCGCAGTATCTGCTGACGAAGCTGTTGGCCGCAGGCCACAGAAACATCTGCGTAGTAGGCGATGCCGACCAGAGCATTTATGGCTGGCGCGGTGCCGATATCCAGAATATCCTTGATTTTGAAAAGGATTACCCCGATGCCAAGCTGGTGAAACTGGAGCAGAACTACCGCAGCACGCAGGTTATTCTGGACGCTGCCAATGCCGTTATCGACAACAACAGCGGACGCAAGCCGAAAAATTTGTGGACTGCCAACGGCAACGGTTCGGAAATCGTTTACTATCAGGCGAACGATGAAAGAGATGAAGCACGCTATGTGATTGAAAATATGCAGAAGCTGCAGCTGAATGAAGGTGCTAAGCTGGGCGATATGGCAGTGCTGTACCGCACTAACGCGCAGTCGCGTGTATTCGAGGAAATGCTGATTAAGAGCGGTATCGCCTATACGATGGTCGGCGGTACGAAGTTCTATGAGCGCAAGGAAATCAAGGATGCGCTGGCATATCTGCGCTTGCTTTATAATCCGCATGACAGCCTGAGCCTGCTGCGTATTATCAATGTTCCGCGCCGCGGTATCGGTGATGCGACTATGGCACGTCTGCAGGAATATGCCAATGCCAGCGGCCAGTCTCTGTTCGAGGTAGTGACCAATGCAGCGGATGTTCCCGGTCTTGCCAGACGTTTTGCCAACAAGCTGGACGAGCTGAGCGGTCTGCTCTTTGAGCTGATGGGCGAGGCTGCCGATGTGCCGGTAAAACAGCTTTTGGATGATGTGCTGCTGAAAACAGGTTATCTGGAGGAGCTGCAGAACAGCAAGGACCCGCAGGACGAAAGCCGTGTGGAGAACCTGAAGGAAATGCTGAGCGTAACCGAGGAATTTGCAGTAAAATGCGAGCGCAACGGTGAAGAGCCGACGCTGGAAAACTTCCTGGCTGATGTAGCGCTGGTTGCCGATATTGATGATGCGGAGCTGGGTGAGGAAGCAGTTACTCTGATGACGCTGCATTCCGCCAAGGGCCTGGAATTCCCCAATGTCTTTTTGGTAGGTATGGAGGAAGGAATTTTCCCGCATTCCCGTACTCTGATGGACGAAAACGAGATTGAAGAGGAGCGCCGCCTGTGCTACGTAGGCATTACGCGTGCGGAAAAGCATTTGTTCCTGAGCAACGCCAGAACACGCACTATCTACGGCCGCACGCAGTATTACACACCGTCTCGCTTCCTGCAGGAGGTGCCGCGTAACCTGGTGCATGTAATCAAACGTCCGGTAGTGCAGCGTCCGGCGATGACGCAGCAGGTACACAAGCCTACTGCTAAGGAAAACGCCAACTGGTTCGAGCAGCATAAGGCCAGCTTCTTCCCGAGGGAAAGCAGTGCGGCGGCAGGCTGCAGCTTCCGTGTCGGCGATAAGGTTATGCATAAAAAGTGGGGCGCAGGCACGATTGTTACCGCTAAGGCTGCGGATGACGGCCAGGAGGTTACGGTTGCTTTTGCCGGCGGCGGTATCCGCAGCCTGCTGACGAAGTATGCTAAGCTGGAAAAGCTGTAAGCAGCGGCTTTCCGGATAAAAATTTTGGAGGATAAAGCAATGGCAGAAATGGATTTATTTGCTGATGAGCGTGCAGCGGATTTGGCTGAGGCCGATAAGCTGCGCCGCGAAATCCGTCATAACGAATATTTATATTATGTATTGGATGCGCCGGAGATTACGGACGCTGAATATGACCGCATGATGGTGCGCCTGCGTGAGCTGGAGGCGCGCTATCCTGACAGCATTCCGGCCGATTCGCCTACGCAGCGCGTCGGCGGTCGTGCTTCCTCGCAGTTTACCGAGGTGCGTCACCTGGAGCCGCTGCTGAGCCTGGGCAATGTATTTTCCGCCGAGGAGCTGCGCGCCTTTGATGAACGTGTTCGCAGCGGTCTGCCTGCAGGCAGCAAGGTGGAATACGTTATGGAGCCGAAGATTGACGGCCTTGCCTGCAGCCTGATTTACGAAAACGGTAAGCTGGTGCGCGCTGCTACCCGCGGTGACGGTGTAGTAGGCGAAAATGTTACGGCCAACGTGCGCACCATCCGCAGCATTCCGCTGACGCTGAAGGTGCCGGATGGTGAAACAGTGCCGGAGCTTCTTGATGTGCGCGGTGAGGTCTATATGCCGCGGCAGGCATTTATGCGTTTGAACGAGCAGCGCGCTGAGCGCGGCGAGAGCGAGTTTGCCAATCCGCGTAATGCGGCGGCAGGCAGCCTGCGCCAGCTGGACCCGCAGGTAACGGCAAGCCGCAGCCTGAGCTTTTTTGCCTATTATCTGGTAGGCGAGGGCGCACAGCCCAAGCACAGCGAATCACTGGCTTTGCTGGCGCACTATGGCTTTAAGGTGAGCGAGAATTATAAGGTTGTCGAAAATATCGACGAGGCGATTAAATATATCGGCGATTTCAACGAGCTGCGTCAAGGCCTGTCCTATGATACCGACGGAGCTGTTATTAAGGTCAATGATGTTTACCAGCAGCGTATTTTGGGCGCTACAGGCAAGGATCCGCGTTGGGCGACTGCCTATAAATATCCGCCGGAGCAGGCTGAAACTACGTTGGAGGATATCGACTGGCGTGTAGGACGCACAGGCGTACTGACACCGACGGCAGTGCTGACACCGGTAAAATTAAGCGGCAGCGTTATCAGCCGTGCAACACTGCATAACGAGGATTTTATCCGTGCCAAGGATATCCGCATCGGTGACAGGGTTGTTATCAACAAGGCCGGTGAAATTATTCCCGAGGTACTGCGCGTAGTAGTTGAAAAGCGTACCGGTGACGAAAAAGAGGTAGCAATCCCCAGCGTCTGCCCGGAATGCGGCTGGCGCGTAGAGCGTCAGGGTGAGGAGGCAGCTATCCGCTGTACCAATCCGCACTGTCCGGCGTTGGGACGCGAGGGCCTCATTCACTTTGTCAGCCGTGATGCGATGAATATAGACGGCTGCGGTCCTTCTGTTATCAATGCGCTGCTTGATGCAGGCCTGGTGCGCGATGCTGCGGATTTGTACAGCCTGCGCAAGGATGATTTGCTGAAGCTGGAGCGTATGGGCGAAAAGTCGGCGGATAATCTGCTGGCGGCTTTGGCCGAGAGCAAGAAGAACGAGCTGGACAAGCTGCTCTTTGCTTTGGGTATCCGTCATGTGGGTGCCAAGGTGGCGCGTATTCTGGCAACTGAATTCGGCAGCATGGAAAAGCTGCAGCAGGCACAGCCGGAAGAGCTGGCACAGATTCGTGATATTGGTGATAAGATTGCGGAAAGTGTCGTTACCTGGCTGAATGTACCGGCGAATATTGACCTGGTGGAGCGCTTGGCGGCAGCAGGATTGACGATGACGTTTACACCGCCTGCCAGTCAGGAGGATAATCCCTTCTTCGGCAAAACGCTTGTCTTTACGGGCACTATGCCTACGTTAGGACGCGCCGAGGCGAAGACGATGGCGCAGGATGTGGGCGCGAAGGTCAGCGGCAGCGTCAGCAAAAAGACGGATTACGTCATTGCGGGTGCGGAGGCCGGCAGTAAGCTGGAAAAGGCACAGCAATTAGGCGTAACGGTTATTGATGAAGCAGAGTTCTTGCGTCTACTTAAAGGTGAATAAGGCATAAAAATAGCGTGGCTGCGAGCAGCGGCCACGCTTAATTTTTTTAGTGATGATATTCGTTTTTGTGTTCCTTGGCCAAAGCGTCCCAAACAGGCAACTGCAGCCCGGCGATTTCGGAGGTGAACGGAGTACCGTCGTTCTTTTCGAAATGCTTCCAGGCACGCAATACATATTTAAAGCCGATATATTGCAGCGGTAAGTTGCAGTATACCATGAGGATGTTGGCGAAGTCGCTCAATTCCCAGAGCGCGCCTAAATCCATACCGGCGATGTTGGTGATAACGCCGAAGGAAATAACGATGAGGCACAGCACGCGGATAGCGTTGATGAAGGAAGCCTTGCTGGAAATGCGGTTAGCACACATTTCGGTGAAGGACATGAAGCCCAATAGGCAGGTGAAGGCAAACAGGCCGAAGCAAACGCTTACGAGCAGCGTAACAACGCTGTAAAGCATGTCATTGCCGCCGGTCAGAGCGCCGCAGGAGGCGAGGAATTTATCCAGCTTGCCCATCTCAAACCAGGCATTGGCATCTGCCGTGAGCCACATGCTGCCCATGATAACGACAAAGCCGGTCAGAGTGCAGATAACGATGGTATCAAGAAATACGCCCAAAGCCTGCACACAGCCCTGCTCACAGGGGTGGGAAACCTCTGCTGCCGCAGCCGGCATGGTAATAGTACCCTGGCCTGCTTCGTTGGACATCAGGCCGCGCTTAATACCCTGGCTGAGCGCCAGACCGAAGGCGCCGCCGAAAACAGCATCAGGCGCAAAGGCCTGCGTGAAAACGGAGCTGAAGAACAGTGGAATGCGGTCGATGTTGCCGACGGTCAAAGCGATGACGGTGAGTACATAAATAACTGCCATAACGGGAACGATGCGGTCGGTAACCTTCGTAACCTTTTTGATGCCGCCGAAGCTGATAACAGCGGTGATAACGATAAGCACCGCAAAGGAAATCCAGTAGAGCGAAGAGTTGGTGGGAATGTTCACGCCGGAGATTTTGCCGGCGATGGCACCAACAGCGGAAATAGTGTTGAAGCCCTGTGCTGGGAAGCACAGCAGCGCATAAACAATGTACAGCATGCTGAGCGCAACGCCGGCAGCGGCAGAATCATTCAACAATTTGCGTGCGTAAAAGGGCAGGCCGCCGACATATTCGTTATCGCGCTTTTCCTTGCAAATCTGCGAAAGCGTGGATTCTGCAAAGGACGTTGCCATGCCGAAGAAGGCGGAAACCCACATCCAGAACAGCGCGCCCGGGCCGCCGATGGAAATCGCACCGGTTACACCCAAGATATTGCCGGGACCGACACGCATAGCGGTGGAAAGCAAAAAGGCTGTGAGTGAGGAAATACCGTTGCGCGTATGGTTGCGCTGCATCAGCACCTTCACAGCGAAGATAAAGTTGTGTACCTGTACAAAGTGCAGGCGGAAGGTGAAGTAAATACCTGTACCGACTAATAAAATAATTGCCAGACTAAAATTTCCCAGAATGGGGATAGAACCGTACCAGTCGAGATTGCAGGGGAAATCCCAGAACCAGTTGGAAACAATCTGGATTTTGGCGCAGATTGCGTTAACTGCATCAAATAAAGCTTGCATAAGACCTCTCTCCTATAGCTGTAAATTTATTTTGCCCTTGCGTTAAGGCGCGGCAAAGGCAGCTTCATTATCTATATCTTAACCTTTTTTATATTGCTTGGCAATGGGTGCTGGGAAGTATACAATATATAGCGAAACCTATTTTCTCTGCAAGAAAAACTTTTTATGTTGATTTCTCATACATAATTTACAGACAAACAGCGCGATTTGTAATATAATATAAAGTTAGATAAGTAACATCTGCTGTCTTTCGCACAGATGTCTATATGTAATTTAGAAATGAGGGAATATGATGAAAGAGTATAATTCCGTATCGGAACCGTTTTTAGCGGATGTGCGCGCCGTAGTAGGTGACGCCAATGTTTTTACCGAGCCTGAAAAGCTGGAGCAATATAAAACCGACGAGGAATATGATCCGCGCCGTTTCCGTGTGCCTGAGGCTGTTGTGCGTCCTGCCAATGCCGAAGAAATTGCCGCAGTTGTGAAGCTGTGCAATAAGTACAATGTGCCGCTGACTGTCCGC
The DNA here is from genome assembly GCF_023497905.1 of Phascolarctobacterium succinatutens. NCBI lineage: Bacteria > Bacillati > Bacillota > Negativicutes > Acidaminococcales > Acidaminococcaceae > Phascolarctobacterium > Phascolarctobacterium succinatutens. The sequence continues at coordinate 133,405 of NZ_CP097284.1, forward strand.
AGCGGCGGTACCAGCCTTGCCGATGGCGCGATTGCTGTCTGCGGCGGTATTGTACTGCTCATGGAGCGCTTGAATAAAATTATCGAGATGAATACCGAAGCGATGTACGTTGTCGCCGAAGCCGGCGTGCGTACAGTTGATATTCAGAAGATGGCCAACGAAGCAGGCTATCTTTACGCAGGTGACCCCTGCAGTGCCGAAAGCTGCCTGATCGGCGGCAATCTGGCAACAAATGCCGGCGGCAGCAAGGCTGTACGCTATGGCGTTACCCGTAATCAGGTTTACAGCCTGGAGATGGTTACACCGACCGGCGAAATCGTGGAGGTTGGCAGCCGTTTGAAAAAATGCAGCACAGGCTATTGCATGGAGCAGCTGGTAATGGGCAGTGAAGGTACCTTGGGCATTATCACCAAGGTAACTTTGAAGCTGCAGCCGATGCCTCCGTATCGATTTGACCTGCTGGCAGTTTTTGATGACCCGTTCAAGGCTCTTGACGTAGTGCCGAAGATTATGCAGGCTGGTCTGAACCCGACGAGCATGGAATATATGGATAATTCCTATGTGCGTGCCTGCGCCGATTATATTGAATTTAAGGGCGCACCGCATTATGAGGACGGTATTTACGTTATCATTACGGTAGAAACCTTCAGCGAGGATGAGCTGGACATGAAGATGGAGCAGCTTGACGAGCTGTGCGAGGCAGCAGGTGCCGTTGAAGTTCTGGAAGCGGATGACCGTATCTGGGCAATGCGCCGCAACTGCCAGGAATCTATCAGCCTTGTAAGCAAGGTTTCCCTGACCGACGATGTTGTTGTGCCTGTAGACCGCATTGCGCCGACCATTAAAGAAATTATGCATATCGGCAGCAAGTATCCCTTCCCAATTCCGGTAAAAATCAACGCGCATATCGGTGACGGTAATCTGCATATCGTTCTCTGCAAATGCGATTTGGATGATGCAACCTGGGAAAAAATCGTGCATGACTTCCACGAAGAGGTTTATGCCTATGCTTACGCTCAGGGAGGCCGCTTAGCCGGTGAGCACGGTATCGGTGCCAAGAAGCTGGCTTATATGGAAGAGTTTACGCCTGCCGGTGAGCTGGAGCTGATGCGCAGGATTAAGCTGGCTTGGGATCCGAATTTGATTTTGAATCCTGGTAAGGTATTTAACGCATAAGCAAGAGCGCATATAAAGCACCATCTGCGTCGGGATGGCTCCTAGGAGTACGTGGAAGTACGCCGTCGTCGCCCTCCCTCGCATCTGATACTTTCTCTGCACTCTTTATGAAAATTAGAAAAAGAGATATATTATGAGCAATTACAATTCTGTAACTCCTGAATTTATTGATGAATTAAAAACGCTGTTGGGCGAAAAATATGTCAAAACCGATGCTGACACGCTCGACCGCTATAAGACGGACGAGGAGGCGGACGAACGCTGCTTCCATCTGCCGGATGTAGTGGTAATTCCGGCAAACGCCGAAGAAATTGCCGGCGTAGTGAAGCTGTGCAACAAGTATCTCATCCCGCTGACCGTGCGTGGCGGCGGTACAGGCATCGTTGACGGCGCTATTGCCGACAAGGGCGGCGTAGTGCTTTTAATGGAACGCCTAAACAAAATTATCGAGCTGAATAAGGAAGGCTTGTACATGGTAGCACAGGCCGGTGTGCGTACGCTGGATATCCAGGCAGCGGCGAAGGCGGAGAATCTGCTTTATGCAGGTGACCCGTCGAGCAGCGACAGCTGCCAGATTGGCGGTAACCTGGCGACGAATGCCGGCGGCATCAAGGCTGTGCGCTACGGTGTAACGCGCAATCAGGTCTACGCTGTGCAGATTGTTACGCCCTACGGCGACATTGTTGACCTGGGCTCGCCGCTGAAAAAGTGCAGTACAGGCTACTGCATGGAACAGCTTGTTATCGGCAGCGAGGGTACGCTGGGTATTATTACACAGGTGACGCTGAAGCTGCAGCCCTTGCCTCCGTATAAAATAGATATGCTGGCGATTTTCCATGACCAGATGGCGGCAATCGGCGTTGTACCGCAGCTTGTGAAAGCAGGTATTGACCCGACAAGCATCGAATATATGGATAACCCTAATGTGCGGACAACATCGGAATATCTTGAGTTCCCCGGTGCGCCGCATATTGAAGACGGTATTTACGTTATCATTACGATAGAAACCTTCAATGAAGATGAGCTGGACATGAAAATGGAGCAGGCCAGCGATATCTGCGAGGCAGCAGGCGCTGTGGATGTTCTGGAGGCTGATGAGCGTATCTGGTCGATGCGCCGCAACTGTCTGGAATCTGTGAGCCTTATCAGCAAGGTGTGCACAACGGATGACGTTGTTGTGCCGGTTGATGAAATGAGCGATATGATTCAGTACATCATTAAAACTGTGGCAAAATATCCCTTCCCGTTGCGTATCAACGCGCATATCGGTGACGGCAACCTGCATATCGTGCTGTGTAAGCTGGATTTGTCCGATGAGGAGTGGGAATCTGAATTAAGCCGCTTTACGGAAGAGGTTTATACATATGCTTATGCGCATGGCGGACGTCTTTCCGGTGAGCATGGCATTGGCAGCAAGAAGGCACACTTCCTGGAGCGCTTTACTCCTGGCGGTGAGCTGGAGCTGATGAGAAAAATTAAAAAAGCCTGGGATCCCAATAATATCCTGAATCCAGGCAAGGTTTTTAATTTATAAGACTATCTCAATGGTCTGCTGTAAAACTAAAATATGTAGCATTGTAGCTAAGTAGCAAAGGAGAGATTTTAGTATGACAAATTACAAACCCGTAACAGAAGAAGTTCTGGAGGAGCTGCGTAAAGCAGTCGGCGCAGAGCATGTAAAAAATGATGCCGAAACTCTGGAGCGTTACAAAACCGACGAAGAGCCGGACGCTCATTACCACCATCTGCCGGAGGTAGTTGTAGCACCGGGCAGCACCGAAGAGGTAGCTGCTGTTATGAAAATCGCCAATAAATATCTTGTACCTGTAACTCCGCGCAGTGCAGGTACAAGCGTATCCTGCGGTGCGATTCCTGTTTTCGGCGGCATTGTATTGCTGATGGAGCGCATGAATAAAATTATTAAGCTCGATACCGATGCTATGTATATGGAGGTTGAAGCAGGTGCGCTGACCTCCGATATTCAGGCTAAGGCTAACGAAGCAGGTCTGCTGTATGCCGGTGACCCCTGCAGTGCAGACAGCTGCATGATCGGCGGCAACATTGCAACCAACGCCGGCGGCAACAAGGCTGTACGCTACGGTACCACCCGTCATCAGGTTTATTCTATCGAGGTTGTTACTCCGACCGGCGAAATCGCTGAGTTGGGCAACCGCCTGAAAAAATGCAGCACCGGCTACTGCCTCGACCAATTGGTAATGGGCAGCGAGGGTACTCTGGGTATCATCACCAAAGCAACTCTGAAGCTGCTGCCGCTGGCTCCGTATCGTCTGGATATCCTTGCAGTTTTCACTGAGGTACAGAAGGCTGTCGACCTGGTGCCTGCGCTGGTTAAGGCCGGCTTGAATCCGACAAGTGTTGAATTTATGGACAACGGCTTTGTACGTGCTGCCAGCGATTATGCAGAACAGCGTCTGCCGCATTACGAGGATGGCAGCTACGTTATTGTTACCGTGGAAACCTTTAACGAGGACGAGCTGGATATGAAGATGGAGCAGCTTGACGAAATCTGTACTGCCTGCGGTGCAACCGACGTTGTTGAAGCAGACGAGCGCGTATGGAAGGTACGCCGCAGCTGTCTGGAAGGCTCCAAGGCTTTGAGCAAGGTTTCTACCTCTGATGACCTTGTTGTACCTATCGACAAAATCGCTGTTTGCCTGAACCACCTGATGGAGGTTTCCAAACAATTTGATTTCGAATGCATGTGCCTGGCTCACGCCGGTGACGGCAATCTGCATTTCAACTGCCTGAAGATGGATATGACCGACGAAGAATGGGAAAAACAGCTCGCAGAGTTCCACAAAATCTGCTACGCATATGTTTACAGTCTGGGCGGCCGTCTTTCCGGCGAGCATGGCATCGGTGCGAAAAAGATTGACGCACTGGCAGCTTATTGCGATCCGGTAGAAATGTCTATCATGAAGACTATTAAACGCGCTATGGACCCGAACAATATCCTGAATCCTGGCAAGCTTATCCGTGCCTGATTCTTTTTGAGCACTGCTGAATAATTTTAATATATCTTCCGACGTACTCTTATATGCAAGAGTGCGTCGCTTTTTTTATTTACAATATTCTTCGCCTACATTATAAATGTTGCCAACTTGATAGAGGCAGAGTTAAATAAATTGCGGAAAATTAAAAAACTATTGCTTGTAAAATACGCATATGTTATAATGCTGTCTATATAAATTTAATTAGGAATAATGAATATATATTAGGAAAAGAGGACAATGATGATGAATATGACAGAGGAATACAATCGCCTGATAGGCAAGCGTGTAAAAATGCAGCGCATTTCCGCTAAGGTATCTCAGACAGAATTGGCGAAAGAGTTGGGGGTAACTCAGACGCATTTAAGCAACATCGAAAACGGACGCGCGGGTTTGACAATCCCCAATCTGATTAAGCTGCATCAAATTTTGGAATGTCCTATCAGTTCTTTTTTTGTGGATATCGAAGGGGAAAAGGAAGCTGATAACAGCAGTGATATAACTTTGGAAAATGTTATGGAGCTGGCAAGACTCCTGAAAAAGGCGCGTGACTGAAACAAAAAGCAAAGTCATTTAAGGGCTTTGCTTTTTACTTTTGCTGCGGCAGTATTTTTAGGCAGGCTGTTTTTACTCAGGCAGGAATTTCGGGATTCATGGCGAACTATCCATATATTACATATTTTTTAAAGGAGCAATTAGATGAGTACATTCACCAAGGTCCTGTTGGCCACAGATCTGTCCCCGCAGGCTGATAAATTGACCGAGTGTCTGTTTTGCTTATGCCCCGATACGGAAACGGAAGTGGTTTTGGCTCACGTCTTTGATGATGACGATGATGCCGACCCTGACGGTAGCAGCTTTAAAAAAGCACGCAGCCGATTGGATGGGTATAAAAATGATATAGAGCAGGCAGGCTATGAAGAAATTTCCATTGTAACCCCGGCAGGCGAGCCATGTGAAACCTTAAGCAGGCTGGCGGAAGAAAACGACGCTGACCTGATGCTGGTAGCATCTCACCGCAAGGGCTTTTTGAAGCGTGCGCTGATGGGCAGCACTACCTATGAGCTGGCACGGGCTACAATGATTCCCCTGCTGATTAATAAGGATGAAGAAGATGAGGTTACAGAAAATCTGCTGGATACTGTGCTGATACCGACCGATTTTTCCCGTAAATCCTTAGAAGCGCTGAACGTTATCCGCAGCCTGCGTGAATATGTAGGTAAGGTATTGTTTGTGCATGTTGTTGAGCATAGCAGAAACAAGCATGATTACAAAGAAAAATACGGCAGTGCCAAAATGTTTTTGCAAGAGCTGGTAGACGAAATGAAAATTTTCGGTATTGAAGCCGATTATCGTATTGCACATGGCGTAGCCTCCAAAAAAATTGCCGCTATCTGTGAGCGCGACAATGTCAGTCTTATTATGATGACTAAAACCGGTGCCGATATGACTAACGGCGATGACTTGGGCAGCACCTCGGAAAACGTGGTCCTGAATTCTGATTGTGCGGTAATGCTGCTGCCGGCTGAAGACAGTGATGAGGAGAATACCTTCTCCTAAACTGCCGCAGAAGAATTTTTTTGATGATTTTATAAAAATTTTTACAAAAAACGCTTGACTTTCATTAAAAATGCCAGTATAATACTACTTGCAGTTATGTTGACTGCGGGTACGTATTGTGCTGGCAAATTGAAAATAGTTTAAAGTTTTCAACCTTGGAGAGATGACCGAGTGGTTGAAGGTGCACGCCTGGAAAGCGTGTGTACGGGAAACCGTACCGAGGGTTCGAATCCCTCTCTCTCCGCCACTTAAAAATCTGCCGCACTGAGCGGCTTTTTTAATAAAATCATATAGCTTGTTTCTCTGTAGGATCGTAGAGCCGGGTCCTGCGCAATGGGAGCCTGTGAACCAGGTCAGGTCCGGAAGGAAGCAGCCTTAAGCGGATACTTTCATGTGCCGTGGGGAAGCCCGTCTTTGCGGTCCTACAGGGAAATAAACGAAGAAAATCCGTCGCATGTGCGACGGATTTTTTTTTGTGCTGCGCTTATTTGCTGAGCAGCTCGATTTTTTTCATATAGGGAGCAATGATAGTGGCGATGGCTTGAGGATTTGCTGCCTGCCAGGCGGCAAAGTCCAGACCGCTTTGGGCGATATGCTTGCCGATTTCCAAAAGCACGAAGGGGATATCTTCGGCGAGCAGTGTGCCTGCTTCTTCTCCTAGGTGTTCGCTGCCCTGGAGTGAGCAGCCGTTGATGTACATAGTGAAGGCTGGGTGTGCTGTACCCTTGATGACCTTAACTGTACCGCGGAAGCCGAGTTCGCCTATTTGGTGGGTGCCGCAGCTGGAAGGACAGCCGGAAATATAAATCTGCGGCAGAGCATCACTGGCGGCGTACTGCGTAGCCATTTCTTCGAAGCAGCTTGTCAGCAGGCTTTGGGAATCTCCCATGCCCATCTGGCAGACGGTGGAGCCGATGCAGGCCACGCTGCTTGTGAAGGCATTATAGGCTGTGTCAGGCGTGAGCGACATTACCTTTGCTGCTTCGGGAGCAGTGAGGTTGATAATATAGATGCTTTGGTCGGGTGCAAGACGCAGCTCGGCGGCTTTAACGTTCTGCAGATAATCCGCCAGAGCGAGGAAGCTTTCAATTTTGGGCAGTCCTGCCTGTGGATGATAATTTACGGCGTAAAGACCGGGCTGCTTCTGTGAGGTAATGCGGAAGCCGGTGATGAGCTTGAAGTTGCGCTTGGTGATTTTTGTTGCCTCAGGCCGCAAATCAAGACCGCCTTCCTGCAGTGCCTGCAGGAGGCGTTCGCTGTAGGCTGCTTTGTAAGCGGCTTTGCCTCCCAAAAGCTCAGGCAGATAACGGGTGCGTGATTTGGATCTTTTCGTATAGGTGCCGCATTCGCGGAAGGTGGCGAGCATTGCTTTGATATGATACAAGATTTTTTCGGGAGCAACAGCCTCGGCCATTTTTATACCGATGCAGGGAGCAGGTCCCAGACCGCCGGCGCTGTAGACATCGAAGCGACCGTCGGGACGGGCGGCGAAGCCTAAATCGCGCATGGTAGCGTGCGTAAGATTTTGCGGGGAATTGGAAAAGCCGGTTTTAAATTTGCGTGGCAGCTTGCCGTCGGGAATGGCAGCGACAAGATATTGCGCTGCTGCTTCGGCATAAGGCAGTACGTCGAAATATTCCTCGCGCTCCACACCGCTTAAGGGTGAGCAGAGCACGTTACCGGGATAGTCACCGCCACAGCCGAAGGGAATAATGTCCGCATCCAGGCATTGCTCCAAAATTTCAGCGGCAGCCTCGGCGCTGAGATCATGCAGCTGTATAGTCTGCCCGGTTGTGAAGTGAATGCGGCTGATGTTATATTTGCGGATCATCTCGGCTATGAAGGCCAGCTTTTCCGCAGTGATGCGCCCGGCGCTGCAGCGCAGGCGCAGCATATTGCTTTTGCCGTCGCGCTGGGCGAAGCTGCCGAAGTAACCGGAAAATTCCTTGTAGGCAATTTTGCCGATTTTTTCATTATGGTAGTCAGCAGTCTGCCTGGCAAAGTCAGGTAACTGCTTGCGTAAAAAGTCCTTGTCAATTTCGGGTATGGTCATTGCTGTAGCCTCCTTTTGATTAGCTGATGATATTATATAATACTTCAGTGCATTAGTAAAATATTTATTTCAACGGGATTTTGGGACTACAAAACTTCAATTTACATTTCAGGCTATTTTGAGTATAATAGTTATGTATGTAATAAATTCCGGGGAGGTGGTAGCGATGGCTTATTTAGCTTTATATCGCCAATGGCGACCGCAGGACTTTGACGCTCTTGTGGGACAAAAGGCTGTAAAAACAACCTTGAAAAATGCTTTGGCAAGCGGCAAAATAGCCCACGCTTATTTGTTTTCCGGTCCTCGCGGCACCGGTAAAACCAGTATGGCGCGTATTCTGGCCAAGGCTTTGAACTGCGAGCAGGGGCCTACTGCTGAGCCCTGTGGTCAGTGCAGCAATTGTCAGCGCATTGTGCAGGGAACCTCTCTGGATGTAATTGAAATTGACGCTGCATCCAACACCAGTGTAGATAATATCCGTGACCTGCGCGAGCAGGTAGCCTTCACGCCGGCGGAAAGCCGCTACAAGGTTTATATTATCGACGAGGTGCATATGCTGTCTACGGGCGCTTTTAATGCCTTGCTGAAGACACTGGAGGAGCCACCGGCACATGCCGTGTTTATTCTGGCGACGACGGACCCGCAGAAGGTGCCTGCAACGATTCAGTCGCGCTGTCAGCGCTTTGAATTCCGCAGGGTAACGGTAGACGAGATTGCGGAGCATCTGGCAATGGTAGCAGCAGGCAGTGGCATTGAGGCAGATGCAGATGCACTTCGCTTAATAGCAATTCAGGCTGAAGGCGGTATGCGTGATGCTCTGAGCCTGTTGGACCAGTGCGGTGTCATGGCCAAGCGTGTTACGGTGGCAACCGTGCGCGAGGTACTGGGCATCGTAGGGCGTGAAGCGCTGCACGAGTTGACGGAAGCAATAGGCCGCAGGCAGCTGCCGCAGGCGCTGGCTACGTTGAATCTGCTGCTGGAACAAGGTAAGGATGTCAAGCAGGTGCTTACAGAGCTTATTGAGTATTTGCGGGCATTGGTGCTTTATCTGGCAGTTCCTGACTATGAGGAAATTTATCTGACGGATGCTAAAGAAGCGTTGGCTGAGCTGGCACCGTTATTCGGACGTGATCGTCTGCTGGCGGCGGAGGAAAGACTGCACAGCGCTATTCAGGAGCTGCGCGGTTCTATGCGTCCGCGCATTACGGCAGAGTTGTGCCTGCTTGATTTGTGCCGTGTAGAGGGCAGCACTTTGGCTGCTTTATCGGCAAGAATTGAACAGCTGGAGCGTCAGATGGCAGGCGGTGTGATGCCTGTTTATCAACAGACTCCGGTTAACGCTCAGTCTGCGCCTGCTGTGGCAGTGCAGCAGCCAATCGTACAGGAATATGCCGCACCGGCAGCACAGCAGCCGATTGCACAGCAAGCTCCTGCGGCAGAACAGGTGCAGGCAGCAAAAGCTGCTCCGGCTAAGAAGCCTGCAGTTAAAGCGCAACCGCAGCCTGCTGCCGATACTCTTGCTGCGGCGGTGAACGCCGCACCTAAGCCTAAAAGTGCCAGAGTGCAGCAGACAGAGGAATATGCCGGTGATTTTGCAGCCGGTGAGGATTTCTGGAAGCAGGCTTTGGAGATTATGAAGGCCGAAAAGAAGAATTCTATGGTATCCTGCGCTAAGAACGGCAGAGTCTTCAGCTTTGCCAACAACATTCTGCAGGTTGCCTTCAAGGCACCGTTCCTTGCGGACAGGATGAACAAGGATGATTATCGCAAAGCCTTCGAGGAGATCCTGCTGCGTCTGGCAAGACGTGAAATCAGGCTGGAGGCTGTGATTGAGGGCAAGGCTAAGCTGCCGCAAAAGCCTGTAAAGCAGCAGGAGGTGCAGCAATCGCCCGAAAGCGAAACGCAAAATCTGCAGGCAGCGCAGCTGCCGGAAAATCTGCGCAAGGCCTTTAATGCTTTGGGCGGCAGCGTAACAGATATATCTGACCAATGAAACTAAATTGAGACTAGCAGGTCTTGGCTTATGTTTCTGAGAATATATAATATCAATATATGTAAATATCAAGGAGGATTTTAATTATGTTTCCAGGTGGCATGGGTAATATGCAGGCAATGATGAAAAAGGTACAGAAAATGCAGGCTGATATGGCGAAAATGCAGGAGGATCTGAAAAGCCGTACTGTAGAAACGTCTGTCGGCGGCGGTGCCGTAACCGTTGTTGTCAGCGGTAAAAAAGAACTGAAATCCATCAAAATCAATCCGACCGCTGTAGATCCCGAGGATGTAGAAATGCTGGAGGATATGATTCTGACCGCTGTCAATGACGCTATGAAGCAGATTGACGAGCTTACCGAAAAAGAAATGGCTAAGGTTACCGGCGGCATGAAGCTGCCTGGCATGTTCTAAGCTGATGGCAAGAATGATCAGGCCGCTGGCTAATTTATATGAGCAGCTCAGGCGTTTGCCGGGCATCGGCTCAAAAACAGCTATGCGACTGGCCTATCATGTGATTGACATGCCTGCGGAGGATGTGAAACAGCTGGCGGCGGCCTTGAGCGGTGCTAAGGAGCAGATTCACTACTGCAGCCGCTGCTTTAATCTTACTGACAGCGATGTATGTGAGATTTGCCGTGACAGCTCGCGCGACAGCTTTACTATCTGTGTAGTGGAGCAGCCGCAGGATATTGCGGCGATGGAGCGCAGTCATGGCTATCACGGACTGTATCACGTGCTGCACGGTGTGCTTTCGCCGCTTGACGGTATCGGTCCGGAAAAGCTGCGCATCAGAGAGCTTCTCTTGCGACTGCAGCAGGAATCGGTCAGTGAAATTATTATTGCGACCAACTCGGATGTAGAGGGTGAAGCGACTGCTACCTATCTGGCACAGCTGCTGAAGCCTGTAGGAATAACCGTCAGCCGTATTGCTCATGGTCTGCCGATGGGCGGCGATTTGGAGTATGCTGACGAAATAACCTTGTCTAAAGCGCTGGAAAACAGGCGCACAATGTAGAAAGGACCGGCGTTATTTAATATGGAATTTAATGCTATTTTGTCACCGCTTGGTGCCTTCGGACCGATGATTGGCGGCGTACTGCTGCTTTTACTGGTAGTAAAGCTGCTGTCAATGCCGTTTAAGCTGGTGTGGAATGGTCTCTGCGGCGCACTGCTGCTGTGGTTCATCAATCTGGTAGGCTTGTTGGCGGGCTTTACCATGAAGATTACGGTTATCAAGGCTTTGATTGCCGGCTTCTTCGGTGTTCCCGGTGCTCTTGCCGTAGTGCTGTATGAGCTTTTAGTTAAATAAGATAATTTGCCTTTGCCCCTGCACGTTGCTGCAGGGGTATTTTTATGCGCTTCGACAGGATAGTCGTAAATAATATTGTATACAAACCAATAATACTGTATACAATCGGACTTTTCCATGATAAGTTGCTATAATTATCTTAACAGTTTTTTTATTTAAATATCTGGGGGTTGTAAAAATGAACTTATCTACAAAAATTTTAATCGGCCTTGCGCTTGGTATTATTGCAGGCCTGGAGCTGGGTGCTGAAGGTGCCGGCTTCGCCAAGACCTGGATTGGTCCTCTGGGAACAATTTTCATGAACATGATCAAAATGGTTATCGTACCGTTGGTATTCTCTAGCCTGGTAATCGGTGTTACCAGCTTGGGCGATATCAAAAAGGTAGGCCGTATCGGTGTTAAAACCGTAGCGTACTATCTGGTAACCACTGCTTTTGCTATTGTTATCGGTTTGGCAATCGGTACTATCATGCAACCGGGCGTTGGTCTGCATATGGCTGTTGATACCGCTAAGGTTGCTGCTAAGGCTGCACCGCCTATTTCCAAGGTTATCATTGACATTTTCCCGACTAACCCGTTGGAAGCTATGGTTAAAGCCAACATGCTGCAAATCATCGTTTTCTCTCTCTTCGTTGGCACCGGTATTACTGTTGTCGGTGAAAAAGCTAACGCTCTGAAACACACCATCGATGGTCTGGCTGAGGTTTCCTACAAAATCGTCGGAATGATCATGGCTGTTGCTCCGATTGGTGTTTTCGGTTTGATTACTCCGGTAGTTGCATCTAACGGTCCAGCTGTTCTGCTGCCGCTGCTGAAGGTTGTTATCGCTGTATATCTGGCTTGCCTCCTGCATGCAGTTCTCGTTTATGGCTCTATGATCAAATTCATTGCAGGCATGGGCTTCATCCAATTCATTAAGGGTATTGCTCCGGCGTCCCTGATGGCTTTCAGCTCCTGCTCCTCCGGTGGTACTCTGCCGCTGACCATGAGCTGTGCTCAAAAAATGGGCGCTTCTAAAGAAGTTTCCAGCTTCGTTCTGCCATTGGGCGCAACCATCAACATGGATGGTACTGCTGCTTATCAGGGTGTATGCGCACTGTTCATTGCTCAACTGTACGGCATTGACCTCACTGCTTCCCAATACATGACCATTATCGTTACCGGTACTTTGGCTTCTATCGGTACTGCAGGTGTTCCGGGCGCAGGCTTCATCATGTTGACCATGATTCTGACCAGCCTTGGTCTGCCGCTGGAAGGCTCTGCTCTTATCGCAGGTATCGACCGTATCCTGGATATGCCGCGTACCTCTGTTAACATCACAGGCGATGCTGCTGTAACTCTGCTGGTTGACAAGAGCGAAAAAAAGCATGCAGAAGCTGAAGCTCCTCTGTACTAATTAAATCTGTCTTTCCCTTGGCGTCAGCTGCGTTAGCGGCTGGCGCTTTCCTTTTGCCGTAAACAGTGTAAATAATGTATTTTTTAAGGATTGTTACCTGAATTTTACAGCTTAGTTACATTTGGCGGCAGGAAAACACCTGTCTCACGCAGAAATTTATAAATACTATTTTCATTTGCTGGCGAAGGTGTTAAAATAAGGTGTTATTATGAATGAGATGGAAAAATTACAGTATGTATTGTTTGAACGTCTGCATCGCCGTGCTCCTGGCATTGATAAGCTGGACCGCTTGTGGGATGCTGCTGTGCTGCTGCCCTTAGTGCGTACTCCCGAAGGCATCAGTGTGCTGTTTGAGGAAAGGGCACATACGCTGCGCAGTCAGCCGGGTGAGGTGTGTTTCCCCGGCGGCAAGTACGAATGTGAGGATAACAGCTTTCGCAATACCGCAGTGCGCGAAACCTGCGAGGAGCTTGGCCTGAAGCCGGAGAATATCACCATCTGCGGTGAACTGGATTGTCTGGTGACGCATAACGGACCGATTATCCACCCCTTTGTTGGTCTGATTGATGATATCAGCAAGATTACGTACAGCAAAAGCGAGGTAGAGCGCATCTTTACTGTACCCCTAAAGATGCTTTTGGAGCAAAAGCCAAGGCGTGGCTCCGTGCAGCTGGCAGACCATCCCGGTGATGATTTTCCGTTTGACCTGGTGCCGCAGCGCAAGCGTGGCTGGCGCATGAATAAGTCCTATTATGTGTATTTTTACCTGTATGAGGATAAGGTTATCTGGGGCCTGACCGCACGCATGCTGTATGCTTTCCTGTACCGTAGCCGCAAGGAGCTGACGGAATATCTGGCAGAAGAAATTGATTGAGAGGTTATATAAGGATGAAAAGCATTCTCCAGACAAAAATTTTAATGATTGTAACAGCTATCTGTGTAGTAGGCTATATTGCCTTCGGTTATTTCTTTCCGGAAACGGGATTGGATAATCTTGCGCCGACAGACAGGCTGAATCTGAAAAAGAATATTGTTGTTATGGGTGTTGACGAACGCTCCGATGATGTGGGCCGCAGTGATACACTTTTTGTCGTAATGTTCGACAGCAGCAACAAAAGCGCTTCCCTGCTTTCGGTACCGCGTGATACACGTGTACGCATTGACGGTCACGGCTGGGATAAGATTAACCATGCCTATGCTTACGGCGGACGTGAGCTGACACAGAAAACTGTAGAAGAGCTGCTGGGTATCAAAATCAACAATTACGTAATGGTTGATTTTAAAGGCTTTACCGGTCTTGTTGATGCTATCGGCGGTATTGATATCGATGTTGAAAAGGATATGTATTATCATGATACCTGGGACGGCTTTACCGTTGACCTGAAAAAGGGCCGTCAGCATCTGGACGGCAAAACAGCAATCCAGTATGTACGCTTCCGCGATGAAGAAGGCGATATCGGCCGTATCCGCCGCCAACAGCATTTCCTGATGGCAGTTTACGACAAGATTACCTCTGCCGATATGCTGCTGCATATCCCCGGCCTGGCTAAGCAGCTGACCTCTATGGTAAAGACTGATATGCCTCTTGGTGATATGATAGATTTGGGCAGAGCGCTGCATTCCATGGTTAAGGAAAAGGGCCTGTCTATGGCGATGGTTCCTGGTACTCCGAAGTATATCGATGGCATCAGCTACTGGCTGCCGGATATTACCGACCTGCGTGAGCTGATGGTTAAGATGCAGGGTGCAACCATGACGGAGCACTACAAATCTGCAGCTGAGCTGATGGAGAAGGAATACAACAACGCTGTGGAAAAGGTAGAAAAGGGCGATGACAGCGAAGAAAATAAGGAAGCTATCAAGGAAGAAAAGGAACTGAAGGCTAAGAAAGAAGAAAAAGCAAAGGAAGAAAAGAAGAAGCAGGCTGATAAAGACAAGGATGCAGGTAAAAATACTGCTTCCCAAGAAGCTTCCTCCGACAGCCGCGGAGTTGTACGTCTTGTTAACTGCAGCGGCAGCAAGACAGCAGGCGCGGAGGCTGCCGCACGCTTGCGCAATGCCGGCTTTGAGGTTATCAGCGGCGGCAGCGGCGAAATAATTGCCAATACTGTTGTTGTTTCTACAACTAATAACGGTGCTGTTGTCAATCGTCTTTCCAACGTTCCCTTTGCGCATCAGATGCGTATCAGCCGTGACGGTGCTGCAGACTGCGATGGTGTAATTATGCTGGGCTCAGACTTCAAATAAGCTGTAAGCGGCCGCAGATTTGATACTGCGGGCTATGATAATCAATAATGTAATTGTCCACGAATCAGAAGACTTGCCTGAGGTTCGTGGACAATTTAGTCAGCTAACGTAAAAAAATTTACAAAAAACTCTTGCATTTTGTATACAAAGATGGTATACTAAGAACATCAAAACAGCCCCTCATTTGGCCCTTCTTCGTAAGGGCTTTTTTTTTTGCCATTTTTAGAAATTTAGTATTTAATTTTGGAAATATTGTCAGTTAGCCATAGTCAATGTAGCAATAGTTTTCAGAATATGGTACAATATAATATAATATGGGAGAAGAACGGATATAACTTATATAGAGAATATTCATAATTAACAGGAGGCTTATATGCACGATGAAATACATGTTGTCGTAGATAGTCTTTCGGCAGCAGACGAAACAGCTTTGAAAGATGATCCCCGTTGTCACATTCTGCGTTTGATTATCCGTCATGGAGATTTGGAATGGCAGGACGGTGACCGTTCCCTGGCAGAATTATTTGGTATGGTAGAAGCAACCGGCAAGCTTCCTATTACTTCTCAGCCGCCTATTGGTGTTGTAATTGAGCTTTTTACCAAGCTTGCTCAGGAAGGCAAAAAAGTTATTATGCTGACAGTAGACAGCGTACTCAGCGGTACCTATCAGACCGCCTGCGTTGCTGCGCGTCAGGTAATGGATGATATAAAGGGCGCGGATATCCGTGTAATCGACAGCAAGACTGCTGCCTGCCCTATCAGTGGTATTGCGCTGGAAGTACTGAAGCATACAGCTGCAGGCATGGATATCGACGAGGCCGAAAAAATGGCGCGTGAGATGGTTGCGCGTACAGAAACATTTTTCAGTGTAAATACATTAGACTATTTGCAAAAGGGTGGACGCATTGGCGCAGTTGGCGCTTTGATAGGAAGTATTTTTGGTATTCGCCCTATTGTGCACTTAGATAAAGAGGGCAGACTGGAAGTTGCGGACAAGTGCCGTACCCGTAAAAAGGTTATGAAGCGCATGGTTGAGATGGCTGCTGAAAAGGCACCCGTTGAAGCAATTTTCGTCGCTCATGCAGAGGCTTTGGCAGATGCAGAGGATTTGAAACAGCAGTTGCAGGGATTGTTCCCGAATGTACCGACTATGCTTACAGGTATCGGCACCGTTTTGGCTGCTCATCTCGGACCCGGTGCTATCGGTGTATTTGTCCGTCGCAAAGCCTGAAAGGAAAGGTGTGGGGTTTAGATGAATAACAGCAAGGTAATTACCGGCAAGCAGCTGAAGGATATGCTGCTGGGTGCTTACCATAGCTTTGAAAAGAATTTTGAAGCTATTAATGATTTAAATGTATTTCCGGTACCGGATGGCGATACCGGTACTAATATGATGCATACTATGGCATCCGTAGCGAAGGCTATCAGTGCAATGAGTGATGAAGCTGAGGCCGGCGAAATCGGTGCCGCAGCTGCCCGCAGCGCTATTATGGGTGCACGTGGCAATTCCGGCGTAATTTTGTCGCAGCTGCTGCGTGGTATCGGCAAGGGTGTTGCCGGTAAAAAGACGCTGAACAATACAGAAATCGGCAAGGCTTTCCAGTTTGGTATTTTATATGCCTATCGCAGTGTATCCAAACCGGTAGAAGGCACTATTCTGACGGTAGCTCGTGGTATGGCCAAGGGTGCTTATAATGCTGTTCGCGGTAATGTAAGCCTGGAGAAAGTACTGTTGGAGGCTATCAGCAGCGGCAAGGAAGAGCTTGCAAGAACTCCGGAGCTGTTGCCTGCATTGAAGGCAGCCGGTGTTGTTGATGCCGGCGGTCAGGGACTGATTGTCTTTTTCGAGGGCTGTCTGGCAGGCCTGCGCGGTCAGGATTGCGAAGTGCTTCCTGTTACACCGCGTGCTAAGGTACAGATTCAGAAGGGTGAGCCGCTTGATTTGGAATACCCTTACTGCACCGAATTTATCGTCAAGGATGCTGATGTTGATAAGCAGACCGTCAGCAAGGCCTTGGAGGGCATGGGCAATTCCATGATTGTAGCAGTGGTAGAGGATATTGTAAAAGTGCATATCCATACTAAGCATCCCGGTGATGCGCTCAACATGGCGCAGACTTGGGGAACACTGCATGATATCAAAATAGAAAATATGCGCGACCAGCACGAAAACCGTCTCTTTACTGCCGAGGATATTCAACCGGTAAAGCATGGCGTTGGTGTGCTTACTGTTGCAGCCGGCGACGGCATTGCCAAAATCATGCATGAAATGGGCGCTGCAGAGATTATCAGCGGCGGACAGAGTATGAATCCTCCGGTTGAGGAGTTTGTCAATGCTATTGAAAACGGTACCTGCGAGCAGTACATTATTCTGCCGAACAATAAGAATATTGTTTTGGCGGCTGAGCAGGTGCGTAAGCTGCTGGGTAATTCCAAGGTGGCCTATGTTCCTACTACCAATATGGCACAGGGTTTGTCCGCACTGCTGCATTTTGATGCAACACGCAGCATGGATGAAAACACTGTTATTATGACCAAGGAAGCCAAGGAAACAGCCAGTGGCAGCATTACCGTAGCTGTACGCGACAGCGTAGTAAACGGTATTGCTATCCATGAGGGAGATTATCTTGGTATCTTAAATGATAAGATTGTTTGCAACGGCAGCAGCATGGAGGAAGTGCTGCAGAAGATGCTGACAGATGGGGATTATGAACTGATCAGCTTATATTATGGTACCGATGTAACCGAAGAGCAGGCTGAAAAGCTGGCAGCTGAAGTGGAAGAGCTGAATGATGAATGGGAGGTTGAAACCTTTTACGGCGGACAACCGCTGTATCCGATTCTTTTGGCAATGGAGTGATGAATATGCTTACAAGTCAGGAATTAACCAACCTGTTGCGCGAGCGTGGCTATAAGGTCACCCCTCAAAGACTTGCTGTATATGAAGCATTGGCTGATGAAACATGGCATCCGAATGCAGAGATGCTGTTTAATAAGCTGCAGCCGAAGTTTCCTGCTATGAGCTTTGCTACGGTGTATAAAACCGTAGAAATTCTGCATGATATCAACGTTATTCAGATTCTGAATACAGGAGAGGACAGCTTCCGTTATGATGCCGATATCAGTGAGCATTATCATCTGCGCTGCTTGAAATGCGGTGCGGTAGACGATGCGCTGATGGATGACGGCGTTAAGCTGCAGCTGACACAGGATGTAGAAAAGCAGAGCGGTTATACTATAAGCCGCCGTCAGTTCTATTTCTTTGGTCTGTGTCCGAAGTGCTCCACGATGCATTAAAATATAAAGAAGTGTACCGATTCTCTAGCTGATTGGTACACTTTTCTTTATATATTGGGTAATTATGTCAGATTTTTGTAGCGTTATTTTTACCAAAATGCCACAATAGCAGTTAGTGAATTTGCTATAATAAAGATGTTATATTGATAGGAGTGAAGGCGTTGTGCTAAACGACTTTCAGATTGTGATGCTGGCTAGCGGCAGCAAGGGGAATGCCGCTTTGATAAGCACAGCAAAGCAACGCTTTTTGGTTGATATAGGTATCAGCTGCAGAGCGTTGACAACGAGAATGAAGGAAATAGGCGTCAGTGTAAACGAGCTGGACGGTGTGTTCATTACACATGAGCATGTCGATCATGTCCGTGGGCTGGCAACCTTTTTAAAAAATTATCAGGTGCCTGTATATAGCAGTGTGCTTACCTGGCGTGCAATATTGGCCAAGGACAGCAGTCTGGTGCGCCAGAACTGCCGTCTTATTGACAATAACCGCCTGCTTTGCGGTGATCTGGAGGTGCAGAGCTTCAGCATACCGCATGATGCCGTTGATCCGCACGGATATACCTTTACGAGCCGCAGCAACGGCTCTAAGTGCACATATCTTACGGATGCGGGCTTTGTGACCGATACCATCCGTGAGGCGGTTGCCGGCAGCAGTGCTTTGGTGCTCGAAGCCAATCATGATGTGGAAATGCTGAAAAACGGTCCTTATCCGCGTCATCTGAAGCAGCGTATTTTAAGTACGCTGGGACATTTATCCAATGATACCGCCGGACATTTTCTGACGGAGCTCGAACGTCTGCCGGAGCATATCGTGCTGGCGCACCTGAGCGAGCACAATAACCTGCCGCAGCTGGCGCAGGATACGGTGCAGAATATTTTACAAGATAATAACCGCCTGCAGGAAACAGAGCTTTTTGTAGCTGCCCAGAACAGGGTGGTAGCAGACAGTCCGCTGCCGGCAGTCTTAGATTTAAAATAAGGAGTGGATACAGATGAACAAGAGTATCTGGAAAAAATCGGCCAATATTTTTGTCTGTGGTCTTTTAGGTGCGGCAATCCTGGTTGCCGGCTGCGGCGACAATAAAACATCTGCCGCAGTGCATGATAAGCCTGCTGTCAAGACTGAGCAGCAGCTGAGCGCAGCGCGCAATACACCGATTGTAGCTGCCGCCAAGAAGGTTGGTCCTGCTGTCGTAGGTATCACCAACAAGGCTTATGTGCGCGACTTCTTCAACCGCACGCAGCTGATGGAGCGTGGTACAGGCAGCGGCGTTATTTATGACAAGGCCGGCTATATTGCAACCAACAACCACGTGGTTGAGGGTGCATCGGAAATCATCGTCAGCCTGCCTGACGGACGTACCGTTAAAGGCAAGGTACTGGGTGCCGATGCTGTAACCGATTTGGCTGTAGTAAAAATTGATGCGGATAACCTTACCGTTGCCACCTTTGGTGACAGCGATACACTGCAGGTCGGAGAACCGGCAATTGCTATCGGGAACCCGCTGGGACTGGAATTTCGCGGCAGTGTAACCGCAGGCGTTATCAGTGCATTGAACCGTAGCATTGAAGTAGGCGAGCGTAAGTTCAACCTGATTCAGACTGATGCGGCAATCAACCCCGGTAACAGTGGCGGTGCTTTGGTAAATGCTGACGGCGAGGTAGTCGGCATTAACAGTGCTAAGGTTGCTGTAAGCGGTGTTGAAGGCATTGGCTTTGCTATTCCTATCAATACAGCTAAACCGATTCTGCAGGAGCTTGCAGAGCGCGGTCGTGTTGCAAGACCGTATCTGGGTGCTTCGCTGATGGATCAGGAAATTGCTAATCGCTATGGCTTTGAAATCAATCTGCACGGCGGTATCTTCCTCGTGAAGGTTGTTCCCGGCAGTCCGGCAGCGAAGGCTGATATCCGCCCCGGCGATATTATCCTGAGCTTTAACGGCAACAAGGTAAAGACTGCGCTTGACCTGCGCACTGCTCTGTCAAAATGCAAGGTAGGCGACAGAGCCGAAGTAACTATTATGCGTAACGGTCAGAGAGAAAGCAGAACTGTGGTATTGGAAGAGGTTCCGAAGGATTACGGCAATTGAAGATAACGATAGCCTGTGTAGGCAAAATTAAAGAAAAATATCTTACTGCGGGAATAGAGGAATTCAGCAAAAGGCTGACACCCTTCTGCAAGCTGGAAACGCTGGCAATTAATGAGGAGCGTATGCCGGATAATCCATCTCCTGCGGAAAAGCAGCAGGTGCTGGAGCGCGAAACGCAACGCCTGCTGGCAATTATCCCGGCAAATTCCTATGTGATTTTGCTGGATGTTATCGGCAAGCAACTGAGCAGCCCGGATTTGGCGGCAAAGCTGGATGAGCTGGCGCTTGCCGGCAACAGCCATATCACATTTGTGATTGGCGGTGCCTTTGGTTATACTGATGCGTTGCGTAAGCGTGCCGATTTGGTGCTGAGTTTTTCTAAAATGACCTTTACGCATCAGATGATTCGCCTGCTGTTGATTGAGCAGATTTACCGTGCTTTTAAAATCAGCAGAGGCGAAAAATACCATTGGTAAGATAAGCTTAATAAGCAGTAAAAAAGAGTCGTGCGCAGGCACGGCTCTTTTTTGCGTTGCAACAGAAGTGAAACGTAAAAAAATGCGTTTCGTTTGCGTATTGATTTTGAAACGAAAAATGAAATAAAAGTGGAACGAAAATAAAACGTAAAAAAATGGCGATAACGTATAATAAGTTGCGCAAATTCAATTCAAAAAGATAGACATAGAGACTACCTTTGCTTACAATTAAGTTACCACACAAAACATGAAAGAAGGTAGAATCTATGTCTGGTAACATTATACAATTAAACGAGCAATTTATCCACAACGAATTGAAAACTATTGTAAAAAGGCTCATTGTATAATGAAATTGCACACCTGAAAAATTGAATAAAAAATAGTCCATTGTGATACCTTTGTGTTAAGATTAAGTTGCTACACAAAAACTAACTAAGGAGTAATCACAATGGACTACACCAAAGATATCACAAATCATCAAAAAGGTAAACACTTTTCTTTAGGAGACCGCAGGGAATTACAAGGAATTCTGTCTGACAGCTCTAAACAGTATTCTCTTCGTCAGCTGGCAAAGTATTTTAACTGTGCTCCAAATACTATCAGGAATGAACTCAAGCGTGGTGCTCATCCTCATACCGGTAGATATGGAGCTGCTCGTGCTCAACGTGCCTATATTGCTAGTCGTAGCAACAGTATTTGCAAGTCTAAAAGATTTCTTACAAGTAATTTTGTTACTTGGACTGTTCGAAAAGTATTGCAAGAACACTGGTCTTTGGATGCCTGCCATGGCTATGCCCTAGACAATCATCTATTTCCTCTCAAAGAAATTGTGTGCGTAAAGACTCTCTATAACTATGTAGATTCCATGCTGCTTAGATTGCGCAACATTGACCTTCCATTAAAGGTAAGAAGACGTAGAACAACCCGCAGCATAAAGAAAAATCTGAAGCATATGGGTCGCAGCATAGACGAGAGGGATTCTAATGTGGATGAACGCAATGAATTCGGTCATTGGGAAATAGATACTGTTATAGGAAGTAAAAGCAAGAGTGACAACGTGGTGTTGACTCTTGTGGAACGTATAACACGCAAGTATATCGCACTGAAAATAACTAGTAAAACATCCTTTGCTGTTAACGAAGGCATTGCTTACCTAAAGGAATACTATGGTACTAAATTCAGTCAGGTGTTTAAGACAATTACTAGCGATAATGGAAGCGAGTTTGCAGAACTCTCGCAAATAGAGAATGACACTTCTATAAAAATATACTTCGCACATCCTTACAGTTCTTGGGAAAGAGGCAGTAATGAGCGCCATAATGGTTTGCTCAGAAGATTCATCCGAAAAGGAAAGAGGATGGACAATTATAGCTACGAAGATATTATGTTTATCGCTGATTGGTGTAATTCACTTCCAAGGAAGATTCTGGGATATAAAACTCCAGATGAACTGTTTGACTTTGAGTTGGATAAGATCTATGCATCTTAATTTTCAAAAAGTGTGCAACTTCTTATTGCAATTTAGAACCTAAAAATTCATTATAAGAAATTAGAGCCATGCATAATTTGCACGGCTCTTTCACGTTGCATTAGAAATGAAACGTAAAAATTTGCGTTTCATTTGCGTATTGGTTTTGAAACGGAAATAAAGAAAAAGTGCAACGTAAATTTTACGCTACACTTTTCTACTTTCTCTTATGAATTTGGGGAGATGTATAAGCTTAGAAGTTATCCATATGCACTTCAAAGAAACCTTGAGGATGAGCGCAGACAGGGCAAACTTCCGGAGCGCTGGGGCCGACTACAATATGACCACAGTTGCGGCATTCCCAAATGGTCAGGCCGCTGTCTTTGCTGAAAACCTTCATTTCTTCGATGTTTTGTAAGAGTTTACGATAGCGTTCTTCATGACGTTTTTCGATAGCTGCAACACCGCGCATTTTTGCTGCGATTTCAGGGAAACCTTCTTCCTCAGCTTCTTGTGCCATTTTTACATACATATCGGTCCATTCATGGTTTTCGCCTTCAGCTGCTGCTAAAAGGTTAGCTGCAGTATCGCCTAACTGGTCTAATTCCTTGAACCACATATAAGCGTGAGCTTTTTCATTATTAGCGGTTTTCTCAAATAATTCAGCGATTTGATCATAGCCTGCTTTGCGGGCTACAATACCAAACCAGGTGTATTTGTTGCGTGCCATGGATTCGCCAGCAAATGCCTCCAACAGGTTCTTTTCGGTTTTGGTGCCTTTTAATGATTTCATATTATTCCTCCTTACTTCTGGCAAACTTATTTTAGAGCGGTATAAAAATATTGTTTCTCTTTATATCTGCTTGTTTATATTTTATCATATCGAGTCAGTGTTGACAATGTATATATAAAGAAAATATTAATCATGCTTAAAAATGTTTTGCTGACAACTGGTAAAATTATTACTCATTCAGAACGAGTATAATAAAAGAGCATCAGTTGCTACAATTATTGTAGCAACTGATGCTTTTAATTTGCAGGGTATTATACGATTGTGCCGCCGCCGACAACTACGTCACCGTCATACATAACAACGGACTGGCCTTTGGTGATAGCGCGCTGAGGATCGTCGAAAACGAGCTGCAGAGTATCTGCGTCAGGCTGGGTAACAGTTGCCCATTGCTCCTGCTGATGGTAACGGATGCGTGCTTTCACACGGCGCGGTTCGGTGATAGCGTCGCAGTCGATAAGGTTGATGTTCTTGGCTGTAACGTTTTTTGTAAACAGTCCCTCGTTTGTTGTGAGGATAACAGCGTTGTTCTTGGTGTCAATCTCTTTAACGTACATAGGCTGCGGCAGTGCCAAGCCCAGGCCTTTGCGCTGGCCTACGGTGTAATGGATAATACCCTTGTGTCTGCCGAGCACGTTGCCTGCTTCGTCTACAAAGTTACCGGGATTGAATTTCCTGCCCAGGCGTGCTTCGATGAAATCAGCGTAGGTGCCGGTCTGGATAAAGCAGATATCCTGACTGTCATGCTTTTGAGCGTTGACGAAGCCATGCTTTTCGGCAATTTCGCGTACCTGTGTCTTATACAGGCCTCCGAGAGGGAACATAGCGTGTGCCAACTGCTCCTGTGTGAGCGAATAAAGCACATAGCTCTGATCCTTCAAAGGATCAACTGCCTTGCGCAGCAGATAGCGGCCTTTGGCTTCATCATAGCTGATTTGCGCATAGTGGCCGGTGACAACATAGTCACAGCCAAGCTCCTGTGCGCGCACGAAAAGTTGGTCGAATTTCAGATAACGGTTGCAGTCAATGCAGGGGTTAGGTGTTCTGCCGTTAACGTAAGCGTCAACAAAACGGTCGATAACGTCGCGTTCAAAGCGGTCGGCAAAGTTGAAAACGTAGTAAAGCATGCCAAGGCTGGTTGCTACGCTGCGGGCATCTGCTACATCATCAATGGAGCAGCAGCTGTTGGCTTTGGAAACACCGATATCCTCGTTGGCAAAAAGCTTCATGGTTACACCGGTGCATTCGTAGTCCTGCTCCAGCATCATCAATGCGGAAACGCTGGAATCAACGCCGCCGCTCATAGCGATTAGTGCTTTCTTGTTCATAATTTTTCTCCTTCTGGTTTATCTAAAGTGCGGCGTACATCGCCTCTGTCGGTTACTATGTTATAGCCTGCTATTTTTACGCGTGCCTCCAGACAGCCACGGCATTGGGCTGCCTCCTCGCCGGTGCAGATTTTGTTGGCGTATAGCTCGTATTTTTTGCGTACTCCTATCGGAGAAAGGTTAGGCATCACGACGTTGCCACCGGCCTGCAGCCCCAGCTCGCGTCCTTGGGGATGGATGGTGCCGAGCGCTGTTGTCGAAGGCAGCAGCGCGTAAGGGAAGAGCAGTCGCAGGATAGACAGCAGGCGCAACGTCTGTTTCAATGTGCCGCTGGTCATATCCTTAAATGGTGTGTGTTCATGCGTAATGTAAGGACCTATGCCAATCATATCAGGCTGCAGCTTTTGCAGAAAGCGCAGGTCGCTGACAAGGTTTTGTGGCGTCTGGTAGGGGGAGCCTACCATGAAGCCGGAACCAACCTGATAACCGATTTCCTTGAGGTCAAACAGGCAGCGCTTGCGGTTTTCCAGGCTCATGCAGTCTGGATGCAGTTTGGCGTAATGCTCCGCATCCGCTGTTTCGTGGCGCAGCAGATAACGGTTGGCGCCTGCATCGAAGTATGCCTTATAGCCGGCACGGCTTTTTTCGCCAATGGACAGTGTAATGGCGCAGTCGGGATGCTGCTTGCGGATGGCGCTGACGATGGCGCAGATTTTGTCATCCGTATAATACGCATCCTCGCCACCCTGCAGCACGAAGGTGCGGAAGCCGAGCCTATAGCCTTCGGCGCAGCAGGCCAGGATTTCCTCCTGCGTCAGACGGTAGCGTTCCGCGAGGCTGTTGCCGGCGCGGATACCGCAGTAGTAGCAGTTGTTTTTGCAGTAGTTGGTGAATTCAATCAGACCACGGATATAGACCTTGTCGCCGTAATATTGACGGCGGAGTTTATCAGCTTCGCAGGCGAGCAGCTTGTTGATGTCAGGTTCAGTGCTTGTTATCAGCGTCAACAGCTCTGCGTCGCTTAGGTCATGCTCACAGGCGAGCTTATTTATTAAATTGGCAGCTGTTGACAGCATATTTTTACCTCCGTAAGCGGTTTACCGCTTCTGTAACCTTAGTTATAATTGTTTGAACTTCGTCCATAGTATTGTATTCGCACAGCGAAAAGCGCAGGGCGCTTTTCGCTGTTTCGTGGCTCAGGCCGAGGGCGAGCAGTACATGACTGGGCTCTAGCGAGCCTGCGGAGCAGGCAGAGCCGGACGAGCAGCAGATACCTTCGTTAGAAAGCAGCGAAAGCAGTGTTTCGCCGTTTACTCCCTGAAAGCTGTAGTTGACAGTACCGGGCAGGCAATGCTCACGGCTGCCGTTAAAACCGGCGCCGTCAATTTTATCTAAACCGTTGCGCAGAGCATCGCGCAGACCTGTGATATAAGCAGTATTTTGCTGCATATGCTCCTGTGCATCTTTAAGCGCTGTGGCAAGTCCGATGATGCTGGGAAGATTTTCGGTACCGGCACGCTTGCCGCGCTCCTGACCGCCGCCGCGGATAAGGCTTGTGAGCTGGATATTGCTCTTGGCAAATAAAAGGCCGATGCCCTTCGGCCCATGGAATTTGTGTGCGGAAAGCGAAAGCATATCGATGTTATCGCGCTGTACGTTAATAGTAAGATGTCCTGCGGCCTGCACGGCGTCGGTATGGAAAAGCACGCCGCGCTTGCGGCAGAGAGCACCGATTTCGCATATAGGCTGGATGGCACCTGTTTCGTTGTTGGCGTACATGACGGAAATAAGACAGGTGGTATCTGTAATAGCTTCTGCTACCTGCGTAGCGGTGACGATGCCGTCAGCCTGCGGACGCAGCAGTGTTACGGTAAAGCCTTGTGCTTCCAACGCTTCAAGCGTATGCAAAATAGCATGATGCTCCATGGCAGTGGAAATGATATGGCATTTGCCCTGCTTTTTGCCGAGGGCCGCAGCGCTGATAAGCGCCTGGTTATCTGCTTCGCTGCCGCCGGAGGTAAAAAAAACTTCCTTCGGCGCACAGTTAAGTACCTGTGCCACCTGCTGCCGTGCGCTAAACAAAGCTGCTGCACTGCGCTGACCTAAAAGGTGCACGCTGGAAGCATTGGCATATATTTCCTGAAGATAGGGCAGCATTGCTCTAACGGCAACGTCGCTCATTTTTGTTGTAGCTGCATTATCTGCATAGATAAATTGCTTTTCCATAATAGTAAAATATTCTCCTTCAATAGCGGAAATCCTGCTTTTACTTTTATATTATACGCTTACCGGCGTGAGATTTACAGAGTCAGCGTCTTTTTGCGGCGTATTTTGAGTAAAATTCAATTCCTACTGTCTTAATATGTTTCATATGGTACATTACAGACGTTTTTTTGTCAAGCAAAGAAAATTGTAATTCTTTTTGTTGACAGTAAGAAAAAAAACAGTATAATAATACCTATAAATAAACTATGATTACTAGAGATTACAAAACAGAGAAAATGAGGGATTATACTAATGAAAAGCTTGCATTTTGATACACGATGTTGCCTCTGGTTACCTGTTAATATAAGAAAGAAAAACTATACAACGATAATATACTGATTAGATGAAGATAAAGGAGCGATTTATTATGGCAATTTATACTAGCATTACTGATTTGATTGGCGGCACTCCGCTGCTGGAGCTGAAAAACTACGAAGCTGAAAACAAGCTGGAAGCAAAGATTCTGGGCAAGCTGGAATACTTCAATCCCGCCGGCAGCGTCAAAGATAGAATTGCCAAAGCAATGATTGATGATGCAGAGGCTAAGGGTGTTCTTAAGCCGGGGGCTACTATTATTGAGCCCACCAGCGGCAACACCGGTATCGGTCTGGCATCCGTAGCTGCTGCCCGCGGTTACAAAATCATTTTGACTATGCCTGAAACCATGAGCGTTGAACGCCGCAATCTGCTGAAGGCTTATGGCGCACAGCTTGTGCTGACTGACGGTGCTAAGGGTATGAAAGGTGCGATTGCCAAAGCTCAGGAGCTGGCAGAAAGCACTCCGAACAGCTTTATCCCCAGCCAGTTCACCAATCCTGCTAACCCTGCAACTCACAGAGCATCTACCGGTCCGGAAATCTGGCAGGATACCGAAGGCAAGGTTGATATCTTTGTTGCCGGCGTAGGTACCGGCGGTACTCTTTCCGGTGCAGGCGGATATCTGAAATCCCAAAATCCCAATGTGAAGGTTGTTGCTGTAGAGCCTGCAGGTTCTCCGGTACTTTCCAAAGGTGTTGCCGGTCCGCATAAAATTCAGGGTATCGGCGCAGGCTTTGTACCTGACACTTTAGATACCAAGGTATATGATGAAATCATCGCTGTTGAAAACGAGGATGCCTTCAAAACCGGTCGTGCTATTGCCCATAAGGAGGGCGTGCTCATAGGCATTTCCTCCGGTGCTGCTGTATATGCGGCAACTGTGCTGGCAAAACGTCCGGAAAACAAGGGCAAGGTTATCGTAGCGCTGCTGCCTGATACCGGCGAGCGTTATCTCTCCACTCCGTTATTTGCTGAATAAGCAGATAAAATACATATCACATCCCATTTCCTAACCAAAAGAAAGCAGTCCGCGCGGACTGCTTTCTTTAATTTAGAGCGCAAAAAACCGCCGGCTTTATGTAACCGGCGGTTAAGCATTAAATTGAATAATTATCAATGCTGCGAGCTTTATAATTGTCGAGAATATCCTGCAGAGTGATATTGTCCAGATAGTCTGCAATAACCTTGTTCAGTCCCTGCCACAGCGGCAAGGTAATGCATTCGTTGCGGCGCTCGCAGCCTACAGGGTTAAAGTCCAGACACGCTACCGGTGTAAGGTTGCCTTCTGTAAGGCGCAGAATGCTGCCGACAGTATACTCACGCGGTGCATTAACCAAACGATAACCGCCCTGAAAGCCGCGGTTAGCCTGCAGAAAGTTGGATTTATTCAGAATAGGCACAATCTGCTCCAAGTATTTTTTGGAAATGTTTTGTCTTGCCGCAATGTCCTTGAGGGCAACAAAGCCGTCCTGCTGATGATCTGCCAAATCCAGCATCATGCGCAAGGCATAGCGTCCTTTTGTTGATATTTTCATTGATTCTCCACCTTTGAGTTAAACTCGGTAATTATCTATAAACCTACTTAAATTATATGCTATTATGGATAATAAGTCAAATCTAAGAGGAAGAGCCGGTGAAATAATAAGCAACAGACGGAAGTATTTATGGATAGCGAGATTTTTATAAAGGTAATGCACAGCTTTTATCCACCAATCCACAAAAGTTATGCACATTGTGGATAACTTTTGTGAAAAACTGGGGATAAGTGGGAAATTATCGGGATAAATCCACCGGGAGAAGTGAATAACCTAATTTTAAAAAATCATTTTTACATAGTATTTGCAAGTTATCTCGAATAGTGCTATAATCACTAGCTAATACTTGAATAGGAGGAAATACTCTTGGAACATAAAAATATTTATCAACTTGTTCTCGCAGGCGTATTGTGCGCTATAGGTTTGGTTGTACCTATGGTTATGCCGAAGGTGATTATCGGACCGATGTCCTTTACTTTGGGTGCGCATGCGGCAATTTTTTTGGCAATGTTTATTTCGCCTAAGGTGGCAGCTGCTGTCTGCCTTGGTACAACGATGGGCTTTTTTGTAACCACACCCCTGATTATCGCTGCGCGTGCAGCAACCCATATCATTTTCGCTCTGGTCGGTGCATTAATTATTAGGCGCTATCCGAATATTATGGAGAGCTTCGTGGCCGGTATCGGTCTGAATCTGGGACTTGCCGTATTGCATGCTTTGGGAGAAGTGCTTGTGGTAGCCCCCTTCTTCTTCAGCGGTTATATGTTTACGCAAGAGCAGCTGTCCAATGGTTTTGTTATGAGTGTTATCGTGCTGGTGGGTGCGGGTACTGTGTTGCATTCGGTTATGGATTGCAGTATTTCCGTGCTGCTGTGGAAATTTGTCAGAGCAGCAGTACCTTCTATTAAACTGATTCGTGGCTAAGATGAGATTTTAAAATTTAAAACTAAAAGCGTGCATGCTTACTGCTGACTGATGTCAGCTTGTGCAAGCCTGCACGCTTATTTTTTATAATGCTTTAGCTGTTATTTTCTTGCTTTGGCAACTTCAGCAAAGGCAATTTCCGCAGCATCAATAGTCTTTTGCAAATCCTCGGGATTGTGAGCAACGGAAACGAAGTTTGTTTCGAACTGGGAAGGAGGCAGATAGATACCCTGCTCCAGCATGGAATGGAAGTAGATTTTGAAGGCTTCCAGATCGCTGGCTGCAGCACTGTCAAAATCAGTTACCGGTTTATTGTTGAAGAAGACGGTGAACATGCTGCCGAGGCGATGAATCTGTACAGGTACACCGGCCTTAGCTGCTGCCTTTTCCAAGCCGCCGGTCAGAATAGCGCAAAGGCTTTCTGCGCGGTTGCAGACATCGTTCTGCTCCATATAGGTGAGTGCTGCAATACCTGCAGCCATAGCCAGCGGGTTACCGCTTAAGGTACCTGCCTGATACATCGGGCCAGCAGGAGAAACCATTTGCATGATTTCGCGCTTGCCGCCGTAAGCAGCAACAGGCAGACCGCCGCCGATTACCTTGCCGAGGCAGGTGATATCGGGATCGATGTCATAGAGGGACTGGCTGCCGCCCTGAGCGCTGCGGAAGCCGCTCATAACCTCATCGCAGATGAGGAGAGCGCCATATTTTTTAGTGATGGCACGTACACCTTCCAGGAAGCCTTCGTGCGGAAGAACCAGGCCCATGTTGCCCGGAGTAGGCTCCATGATAACGCAGGCGATTTCTTCGCCGCGTTCGGCAAAAACCTTTTCCAGAGCAGGCAGGTCGTTGAACGGTACGGTAATAGTGGTTGCTGCTACTGCCTTGGGTACGCCCGGGCTGTCGGGTACGCCGAAGGTAGCTCCGCCGCTGCCTGCTTTAACAAGCAGGCTGTCATGGTGACCATGGTAGCAGCCGATGAATTTGATGATGCAGTCACGGCCGGTGTAGGCGCGTGCTAAGCGCAGAGCGCTCATGGTTGCTTCGGTACCGCTGTTGACCATGCGGACCATATCCATGGACGGAACAAGGTAGCAGATTAATTTTGCCAGCTCGGTTTCGGCAACAGTCGGAGCGCCGTAGGAGGTGCCCTTTTCAGCCGCAGCCTTGATAGCGTCAGTTACGCAGTCGGGTACATGGCCCATGAGCAGCGGACCATAGGACATAACGTAGTCGATGTATTCGTTGCCGTCGATGTCATAGATTTTGCTGCCCTTGCCGCCGGAGATGAACGGCGGTACACCGCCGACACTGCGGAAGGAGCGTACGGGGCTGTTAACACCGCCGGGGATATATTGGCGTGCTTCCTCAAAAGCAGCCTGAGATTTTGTATGTTCCATTGTAATATCTCCTTATTTGCCTTGCAGCCATTTTGCTACATCAAGCGCATGGTAGGTAATAATCATTTTGGCACCGGCACGCTTGAAGCCAAGCATGGTTTCCATAACGATACGTTTTTCGTCAATCCAGCCTTTTTCAGCTGCAGCTTTAACCATAGCGTATTCGCCGCTGACATTATAAACACACAGCGGACGGTTGAAGGTTTCGTGTACACGTTGCACAATGTCGAGGAAGGCCAGAGCCGGTTTAACCATGACGATGTCTGCGCCTTCTTCAATATCCAGAGAAACCTCGCGCAGAGCCTCGTCGCTGTTGGCGGGGTCCATCTGGTAGCCTTTGCGGTCGCCTGCGGACGGAGCAGAGTCTGCTGCGGCGCGGAAGGGACCGTAATATGCGGAAGCAAATTTTGCGGAATAAGCCATGATAGGAATATGGTTGAAGCCTGCTGCATCCAGTGCTTCGCGGATAGCCTTAACATAACCGTCCATCATGTTGGAAGGAGCAATCATGTCAGCACCGGCCTGAGCATGGGAAACAGCAACCTTAGCCAGCAGCGGCAGAGTTTCATCGTTGTTTACGGTGCAGCCGTTTTGCAGTACGCCGCAATGACCATGCTCGGTGTATTCGCACAGGCAGACGTCGGTAATGATAACCAGCTCGGGGTATTTTTCTTTAATCAGCTTGCAGGCCTGCTGTACAGGTTCGTTCATATCCCAGCCGCTGCTGCCGACAGCATCCTTGTAGGACGGTACGCCGAAGAGCAGGACAGCGGGAATACCCAGCTCAACAACCTCGTCAACACATTCCATAACGCGGTCGATGGACCAGTGGTAGTTGCCGGGCAGAGATTCGATTTCATGTTTAACGTTTTCGCCGGGAACGACGAAAAGCGGATAGATTAAGTCTTTTACGGAAACCTCAGTTTCACGGATCATTGCACGCAGATTTTCAGTAGCGCGTGTGCGGCGCGGACGGTATACAGGAAAACCGGTAATACTCATCTTGATACACTTCCTTATTTATTATAAAAATTTGTGATAGCGGTCATGAGGCCGTCGATTGTATATTCAGCGGCATTGATAGCCGGAGTATAGCCATGCTTTTTCAGGGTATCTGCGGTTACGGGGCCGATAGCAGCCAGAGCAGCCTTGTTCAGCAGTTCCTTCTTATCGCCGAGAACCTCCAGCAGGTTGGTTACGGTACTGCTGCTGGTGAAGGTTACGATGCTTGCTTCGCCGCTTTCGAGAGCTTCGATAAGCTCATCCTTGTTTTCGCAGTCGGCAACGGTTTCGTAAGCAGTTACGACGTCAACGATGGCGCCGATTTTGCGCAGAGATTCGGGCAATACTTCGCGTGCAACCTTAGCACGTGCCAGCAGGATTTTGTCACCGGCGGTGATTTCGCCGGCAAGAGCTTCAGCCAGCTCTTCTGCTTTATAAGCGGAAGGAATGAGGTCGGCGGTGAGGCCGTGTTCTGCCAGAGCCTTGGCAGTGGCGCTGCCGATAGCGGCAAGCGTAACATTAGCCAGGGCGCGTGCGTCCTTCTTAGCAGCGCCCAGACGCTCGAAGAAGTAATCTACGCCGTTAGCGCTGGTGAAGACAAGCCATTTGTAGTCATTGATATTGGCAATAGCGTTGTCCAGCGGAGCGTAATCTGCTGCCGGAACGATTTTGATTGCCGGAGCTTCGATAACCTTGGCACCCTGTGCTTCCAGCTTTTTGGTGAGAGCGCTGGCCTGTGCACGTGCGCGGGTAACGATAACGGTTTTGCCGAAGAGGGGTTTGTTATCAAACCATTGCAGCTGCTCACGCAGGCGTACAACCTCACCGACGAGGAAGATAGCAGGCGGCTTCATGCCGGTTGCCTTAACGTCAGCGGCAGCTTTGCCGAGGGTGGTAATCAGAGTGCGCTGCTCGGGATGAGTGCCCCAACGGATAACAGCTGCCGGGCAGTCGGCGCTGCGGCCGTTAGCGATGAGCTCACGGCTGATTTTTTCGATGTTTTCTACACCCATGAGGAAAACGAGAGTGTCAACAGAGGTTGCCAGACTCTTCCAATGGATGGTGGATTCTCCTTTAGTAGGATCCTCGTGACCGGTAATAACGGCAAAGGAGGTTGCTACATGACGATGGGTAACAGGGATACCGGCATATTCGGCAACAGCAATAGCACTGGTTACGCCGGGAACGAACTCAAACGGCAGGCCTGCTTCACGCAGTTCGATGGCTTCTTCGCCACCGCGGCCGAATACAAAGGGGTCGCCGCCCTTCAAACGTGCTACAACCTTACCTTCGGCAGCCAGTTTTACCAGCAGCTTGTTGATATCGGGCTGGCGCATGGTGTGGTTGGCGCTGGCTTTGCCAACGTAAACCATTTCTGCGTCCTTGCGGGCGAAGGCCAGAATACGCGGATCTGCCAGACGGTCATAAACAACAGCGTCTGCAGTCTGCAGGCATTCCTTAGCCTTGAGTCCCAGAAGGCCCGGGTCGCCGGGGCCTGCACCGATTAAATATACTTTACCTTGTTTTGTCATGATGTCACTCTCCTTAAAGAATAGAGGCCAGAATTTCCTGACCGCCGGCAGCCAGCATTTTTTTGCCAAGCTGTTGACCGAGGCTGACAGCGTCATCAGCCTTGCCGTTTATTGTATCACGCAGAATAGTGCTGCCGTCCAAGGCAGCAATGATTGCTTCAATGCGAATGTTTTCACCTTCAACGTCGGCATGTACGCCGATAGGAACCTGACAGCCGCCTTCCAGTAAGCCCAAGAAGGCACGCTCGGCATCGGTAGCCTGTTTGGTGTTCAGGTCATTTAAGAAGCTCAGCATATCGCGTACTTCTTTATCCGCGGTACGCGCTTCGATTGCCAATGCGCCCTGGCCTACAGCCGGCAGGCAGACATCAGCAGGAATCAGGCTGGAGATACGGTCGCCGTGCCCCAGACGCTCTAAGCCTGCAGCGGCCAGAATAATAGCATCGTACAGTCCTTCATCCAGCTTACGCAGGCGGGTATCAACGTTGCCGCGCAGGTCGCGGATTTCCAAATCCGGACGCTTAGCTAACAGCTGTGCCTTGCGGCGCAGGCTGCTGGTGCCGACTACGGAACCGAGCGGCAGCTCTTCGAAGGTAGCATATTTGTTGCTGACAAAAGCATCACCTACGTTGGCACGCTCGGTAATTGCTGTCAGACACAGGCCTTCCGGTAGAACGGTAGGCATATCCTTAAGGCTATGCACGGCCAAGTCAACAGTACCGTCTAAAAGATCCTCTTCAATTTCCTTGGTAAATAAACCCTTGCCGCCGATTTGCGCCAAGGGTACGTCTAAAATACGGTCGCCTTTGGTGACAATTTTTTTCAGTACAACCTCACATTCAGGATACTCCTTACGCAGTAAGGCTGCAATATGATTACTTTGCCAAAGCGCTAAAAGACTTTGTCTAGTCCCAATCGTCAATTTTGCTTTCATCACCAAACTCCTCTCCGGTTTCGTTTAATAAAAATAAATCACACATCATCTTTTTATAGCGTTCTTCCTCTGCGGTGCCTGCTACAGCATTCATAGCCTTCATAGGCTCGCGCAGGAATTTATGCTCCAGACGTTGGGTCATCAGGTCAATAATGCGCTTTTCATGGTCGGTAAGCTCCGGCATTTTAATAAAGGCCTTCTTCAAAACCTTCTGGCGCAGGAAATTCATTTTATCATGCAGCTGTACCATAACAGGGCGCATTGTGTAATAACGCAGACGCTCCTTGAGGGCACCAATCTCTTCGCTGATAATCTGTTCGGCAACGTGAGCTTCCTTTTCGCGGAAGTTTTTATTGGTATCAACAACGCCTTCCAAATCGTCAATGTTATAAATGGTTACGCCGTCAACATCGGCCAGTCTGGGGTCGACGTCACGCGGAACGGCAATATCAATCAGAATCAGCGGTCTGCCGTTGCGCTTGGGCAGTAGCGGTCCCAAATTTTCTGCGGTGAGCACGTAATGCGGCGCACCTGTAGAGGTTATAATAATATCTGCATCAGCGGCATGCTCGAACATGGCACGGTAGGGAATAGCTGTGCCGTGAAATTTGTCTGCCAAATCCTGTGCTCTCTCGTAGTGACGGTTGCTGACACAGATGGTTTGCGCACCCTTGTCCAACAGATGCTGTGCAGTGAGCTCGCTCATATGACCGGCACCAACCACCAAAATCTGTGCTTTGCTCAAGTCACCTAAAATTTTGATGGCCAGGTCAACAGCAGCGCTGGAAACAGATACGCTGCTGTAAGCAATTTTTGTTTCGGTACGCACACGTTTGCCGACGGCAATTGCCTTATTCATGATGGTATTGAGAATCGTATCTGTCATACCATTAATACGGGCAATATGATAAGCATTTTTAATCTGGCTGAGAATCTGGCCTTCACCGACAATCAGTGAATCAAGACTGGATGCTACGCGGAACAGATGCTTGACGCAATTTGTTCCGTTCAGATTGTAAAAATATTCGCTTTGGTAATGTTCGCCTGCCAAATGCTTGAGCAATGATTTGATAAAAGGAATTGCTTCATGCGGATTTTCGATAACCATGTACAGCTCAGTGCGGTTGCAGGTGGAAAGCAGCATGGCTTCGGGAATATTATCGTAATTGCGCAGGCGGCGCAGAATACTTGCCACCCTGTCATTGGAAAAATTAAAACGTTCACGGATCTCAACGGGGGCGGTTCTGTGATTGAGTCCTAAAACTGTTAACTGCATCTAATACCTTCTCCTTTGCTTGAGCAGCCTTACCTGCTATAACTAAATTTAGTAAATCCTGTTTCAAAACACTGCGCCAGAATTGCGTCCGCTCCTGCGGCGTACTTTCGATGTTTTTGACAGCTTCCCTCTGCAGCAGCAGAAAGCTGTTGAAGTCAGCCAGCTCGGGTGTCAGAATGTGTTCCAACTGTTTTTTCAGCAGACGCGTAAAAGCAGGCATGCCGCCTGTTGCCAACGCAATAGTAATATCACCTTCACTGATGGCTGAGGGGACAGTGAAATTACTCAGCTCAGGTTCGGTAATATTATTGACGAGGCAGGGCGCAGCCTCTGAAATCTGCCTGTTTACAGCCTTATTATCTGTGGCGGCAATAACCACAAATACATTCTGCAGATATTCCGGTTTGTAGTAATCCTTGATGAGCGTGCAGCCCTGTGCTGAGGCAAGCTTTTGCACCTCGTCACAGAAAAGTGGGGCAACAACCGTTACGTTAGCTTCGGCATCCAGCAAAGTTGCCAGCTTACGGGCAGCAACAGCACCGCCGCCGATGATTACGCAGTTTTTGCCTGCTACACGCAGCATAGCAGGATAATGAAAATTAGTTTTATTAAGCATATAATTAACCACCTATAGGAACGTGATAATGAGTGTCATTAACCTTTATATAATATCATATCTGAAGCGATTTATAAAGATATTGAAGGCTTTTTAAGTGTGAAAAACATAAGAAAGTGGATAAAGTTAAGAAGATTGCCAAAATAATTCTGCATAACAAAGCAATTAGCTGTTAAAAATCTAAAAAACTCCCGCCGTAATCCTTCAGGATCACTCAGCGGGAGCTTTGTTATTTTGTTTTAAATTTTATTGGCTGATTATTTGCCGAAATATCTTTTCAGCAGGCCTGCGAAAGCTTTGCCATGGCGAGCTTCGTCACGAGCCATTTCATGAACGGTGTCATGGATAGCATCCAGGTTCAGAGCTTTAGCGCGTTTAGCCAGGTCGGTTTTGCCTGCGGTTGCACCGTTTTCAGCTTCTACACGCATTTCCAGGTTCTTTTTGGTGGAGTCGGTTACAACTTCGCCCAGCAGTTCTGCGAATTTAGCAGCATGTTCAGCTTCTTCGAAAGCAGCTTTTTCCCAGTACAGGCCGATTTCCGGATAGCCTTCGCGGAAAGCTACGCGGCTCATTGCCAGGTACATACCAACTTCGGAGCATTCGCCGTTGAAGTTAGCACGCAGGTCAGCTTTGATATCTTCAGGAACGTCGGATGCGATGCCTACAACGTGTTCAGCAGCCCAGCCCATTTCAGCAGCCATTTCCTGGAATTTGGAAGCGGGAGCGCCGCATTGCGGGCATTTTGCCGGAGCAGCTTCGCCTTCATATACATAACCACATACTTGACATACAAATTTTTTCATATTAGTTCCCTCCATGTTTTTATATTGCATTGCTTAATTTTATTTTTGACTTGCACAGCTTGTGTGCCCTTGACACTTATATAATAACACAGGCCGGCACAGTTGTCAATAATAATTATCCGTTAGTTTTTATTTTAATTTAGTTAGCCATAGCTGACAAATTAGAATTTGAGAGTTAAGCCCAGGTTAACGCCTTTAGCCTTCATGTCAAGGTCTTCGCCGCAGGCATCATCAAATGTCTGATTATAGTAAGAAGCGTTAACTTCCAGGTTGTTCAGAATAGGCTTGCTGATGCCGATTTCATAGCCGCTGTTTCTGTTGCCGTAGCCAACATTTCCCCAAACAGTGAAGAGTGCGGGAATATCATAGGCAGCCTGCAGACCGATTTGACCGGAGTTTTTGGTTTTACCGCCAAAGTCACCGGAGGTATCAGCGTTCAGATAACCTGCGTAAGCGGAAATACCAGGCAGAACTTTATACATAATATTGAATTGTTGGGCGCGGGTTTTGGCTTCGTCTGCTTTGTAATTATTCCATTTGTAGTTTAAAGCAGTTTTTTGGCCGATGCCGACAGTTGCGCCAAGATAGGTACTGTTGGATTTGCTGAATTTATAGTTGTCACCTTTAAGACTGGATGGCAGAGTAATGCCTGCATCAATAGCAACCTTGCCGGCATCATAATTCTTCAGCGGAGAAGCATAGGCGCTCAGGCTGCAGGTGGTTGCAAGGCAGATTGCTGCACCGAAAGCTAATAAAGCATGTGAGGATTTCATTTTGCATCGCTCCTTTTACAACATAATTTTGATCTTAACTTAATTTTAGCATATAAAGACAGTTATGCAAGCAAAAAGCAGTGATGTGTTTATGACAAATGTGTTAAAAGTACTTGTAAAATCACGCGGAAAAGAGGATAATTATAATGTATATCTATCTATAAACAAGGGGATTTTATGAGCGCAGATTCTAAAGCTTCGAATAGCAAATTTTTAAAGGGAACCTTAATCCTTACGGCCTCCAGTATTGTGGTCAAGGTTATCGGTTCTCTGAACTGGATTATTTTATCACGTGTATTGGGTGGCGAAGGTATCGGTCTGTATCAGATGGGCTTTCCAATCTATCTGATGGCAATAACCGTATCAAGTGCCGGTGTACCGGTGGCAATATCTATTATTACCTCCGAAAAATTGGCGAATAAGGATTATCGCGGTGCCAAGCGAGTCTTTAATGTTTCGCTGCGAGTGCTGCTGTTGACTGGCCTTTTGTTTTCGTCCTCACTGTTTTTCGGTGCGGACTGGCTGGTTAATAACCATATCATCCGCGACAGCCGTGCGTATTATTCTATTATCGCTCTGGCGCCTGCGGTTTTCTTCGTAACCTTTCTGGCCAGCTTCCGCGGTTATCTGCAGGGTTGGCAGATTATGACGCCGACGGCGGTCAGTGAGATTGTCGAGCAACTGACACGTGTTATTACCATGCTCGTTTTTGCCGACCTCTTTATGCCGTACGGTTTGGCGTTCGCTGCAGGCGGTGCCAGCATGGGTGCCGGTGTAGGCGCGTTCTGTGCACTTTTGGTGCTGATGTGGTTCTATCGCCGCCTGAAGCAGCGCCTGCAAAAGGAAATGGCAGAGCAGGATGACAGTGCGCCGGTAGAAAGCGCCGGACATATCATCAAGCGTCTGCTGAAGCTGGCTTTGCCGGTTTCTCTGACCAGTCTGATGCTGCCGATAGGTGCAAATCTGGACCTTTTGCTTGTGCCGCAGCGTCTGGAAGCAGCCGGTTTTAATATTCATCATGCGACTGAGCTGTTCGGTTATCTGACAGGTATGGCTGTACCGTTGGTTAATCTGGCAACAATTTTTACGGCGGCAATGACTATCAGCTTGGTGCCGTCGATTTCCGAATCTCGTGCGCTGGGCAGCTTTGATGCAATCCGTGATAAAATCCGTATCGCCTTCCGCGTAGCGATGATTATCACCTTCCCATGCTTTATGGGCTTGTATTGTCTGGCAGAAAAGGTTGCGGCGCTTGTGTATAACGCTCCCGGTGCGGCACCTGCGATTCAGACGATGAGCATCGGTATTCTGTTTTTAGGTATGCATCAAATCAGTACAGGTATTCTGCAAGGCCTTGGCCGCACGGCAATCCCTGTAATCAATATGATTATTGCCTGCATTGTAAAAATCGTTATGAGCTGGTATCTTACTGCTGTGCCGGAGCTGGGCATCCGCGGTGCGTCGATGGCGACGGTGGCAGATTTTGCCGTGGCAGCGATTATCAATATGGGCTTTATTTACAAGCTGACAGGCTATAGCTTCTCTGTTGGCAGCATTATCCGTCCCTGCTTTGCTTCCTGTGTCATGGGCGCGGCGATTTACGGCGTGCTGATGCTTACGGAAAGCATGGGTATGTGGTGTGTGCTGTTTGCTATGGCGGTAGCTGTTCCTGTCTATGCATTGGCGCTGCTGGCCTGCGGTGGTCTGAATAAAGAGGATTTGGACAACGTGCCCTTTGTGGGACGCAGATTGTTGGCAGTAGGCCAACGCTTTGGTCTTTTCAAGTGAGGTAATTAAAATAATGGAGGAAAGGAAATGTGAGCTGCGCTTGCCAAACGGCAAGGTAGTAAATTTTTCGTATGCTAAGCTCAAGGCAGGCATTGCTGTTACTGCCCTGGTGCTTGTCGGAGCAGTCGGCGGAGCCGGCTATTTATATCATCAGCTGGCGGATTATCGCAGCGAAGCAACCGATTATGCTGCCTATAAGCAAAACAAGGCTGAGCAGCAGACAAAGCTGCAGAAGCTTTTACAGGATAACGAAAGAATGCTGCGCGATATGGCCGAAATTTCCAATCTGGAGAAAAAGCTGCGCCGTGCTGTCATCCGTGATGTAGACAGCAGCAAGCTGGGCGAAGGTACCAGTATGGTTGATTCGACAGCGGCAAAGGAAACGTCTGCCAATACGTCTTATACAGGCAAGGGCGGGCCTGCTAAAATGGATATCAACGGTACCATGGCGGTGCTGACAGCGCAAAATGCCAATATCAAAAAGATGCTTGATAGTACCAAAAAATCTGTCAGCGAGCTCTTAAGTGAGGTTGAAGGCTCCGGTGGCGGCATGGCGTCCTTCCCGGACAAATGGCCGACCGACGGCGGCACTATCAGCAGTAATTACGGTGTGCGTACCGGTCCGATTGAGGGCGGGTATGATTGGCATCCCGGTCTGGATATAGCAGTCGATTTTGGCACACCGGTTTATGCTACGGCTGCCGGTACGATTGAACAGGCAGGTTGGAACGGTGGCTACGGACGTTATGTGCGTATCAATCATGGTAATGGCTATAAAACGGCCTACGGACATATGAGCGGCATTGCCGTTGCTGCAGGGCAGAGGGTCATCAAAGGCGAGATTATCGGCTTTGTCGGCAGTACAGGCTACAGTACAGGTCCGCATATTCATTATGAGGTACTGGCTGACGGACAGAATATCGATCCGTTCTATGTGCTGAAAAATAAATAAAGACTGCTGTGCATTGATATCAGCGGCAAAACAGTTCAGTGCTAAGCTGACCGTTAAAATTAAAAATAGATTTTGCAAGCCACTATGACAAATTTGTTGTAGTGGTTTTTTGTATGTCTTGGTCAGAATTTATGAGGGATATGCAGAGATGGATTTAGTGTAAAAAATACGTAAAACATTCTTTAGAGCGCTATTATTGCTTTACAGCAGGAAATGCAGGTGTTATCATTATCTTAATATTATAAATAATTACAGGCGAGGAGGTCCGCATTATGTCCATCAGAGAAATTTCCTTCCCTTCTGCCAACGGCAGAGATACCATCAAGGCCTGGTCCTACAGTCCTTTAGGCAAACCGAAAGCTATTGTACAGCTGATTCACGGCTATGGTGAGCATTCACGCCGCTATCTGCATATGATTAGCAAGTTCAATGAAGCAGGCTTTGTAGTGTTTGCTGATGACCATCTCGGTCACGGTAAAACCGGCTATGACGGAGGCACCCTGGGTGACCCGCATTCCGGCGGCTATATGACTTACCTGAAGGATGAAAAGGCTTTGCATGATATTGCTAAAGAGGCATATTCTGAGCTGCCGTATTTCGTTTTCGGCCATAGCTGGGGTTCTATGCTGGCGCGTGCTTATGCGTCAATCTACGGTGAAGATATCAAAGGTATGATGCTGTGCGGTGTCTGCTCGCAGTGGAAGGGCTGTGAGGATGCCTATGTTAATGCGGAATTCAAGGCTGCCTATGAGGCAGATCCGTATCAACCCTGCGGCGTCTGGTTTGAGCGTGTTTTCTGCGGTATGACGGACAGAGTGGAAAATCCCAACGGTCCTGCAGATTGGATTGCAACAGATCCGCGTATTGTTGAGGACCATGCAGGCGATATGTTCAATACCTTTGATACTACGCTGGAGCTGTGCTATGATTTCGTGCAGTTGTATCATTATATTGAAAATGATGAGTGGGCTGCCAAGGTGCCGCAAAATATTCCCAGCTATCTGATTGCCGGTGACCAGGATCCCTGCGGTAATTACGGCGAGGGCTTGTATCATGTAGCAAATCTGCTGGCAAAAACCGGACATAAGGTTTCTGTAAAGCCGTATCCGGGATTCCGTCATGAAATTCACAATGAGCTGTGCTTGCGTGACGAAGTTGAAGCCGGACTGATTAAATTTATGTATGATTGCTTAGCTTAAAATAGTTATAAAATAAGAGGCTGTCGTGAGGCAGCCTCTTTTACTTTATAAGCTTCCAGATATCGCCAACGGTTTCAGCCAGCAGCTTGGCACCATGTGCTTCCAAAAAGGCGCGGCCCCTGAAGCCCCAGCAGGCGCCGATGCAGTCTACGCCTGCATTGCTTGCGGTGGCAATGTCGGTATCCGAATCACCGATATAGATAGTGCTTGCAGGCTCAGCCTTTAATTGCTGCATGATTGCCAACAGCATATCCGGCGCAGGCTTTTTGGCGATGCCGGCGCGTTCGCCGCAGGCAGCATCGAGCTGTCCGTTAAAGTATTGTTTAGCCAGCGCTTGTACGCCGTAATCCGCTTTGTTGGAAACAATGGCGGTGCAGCAGCCTGCAGTGCGCAGCTGCTGCAAAAGCTGCGGTACGCCGTCATAGGGGCGGGTGCTGTCGGCGCAGTGCTGCTTATAGTATCTGTTGAAGCTTGCAAAGACCTCCTCTTGCAGCTCTGCAGGGGTGTCAGCCGGTACCGCACGCTCAATCAGCTTGCGGATGCCATTGCCGACAAACTGGCGCACCTCGTCTGTGGTGCGCTGAGGTAGCTTGTGCTCTGCTAAAGCATGGTTGGTAGCGACAGCTAAATCTGCCAATGTGTTGAGTAAGGTACCGTCAAGGTCAAAAATAATGGTTGTATATTTCATAGTTAATCTCCTTTGGAACTTCAGATTTTCTTCCTTGTCTATTGTAGCACAAAAAAGGCAAATGCTTTATAATATTGTTATATTTAAGTATGGAGGATAGGGCATGACTTATGATTACGCTCGCTTAGCGAAAATTAAGTGTTTTCTTTTTGATATGGACGGAACCATCAACCTGGGCAACGAACTGATTCCGGGTATGGAGGGCTTTTTTGATAAATTGAAGGCTGCAGGTAAGGAATATTATCTGCTGACAAATAATTCTTCCCGCAGCCACGAGCATTATGTGCAGAAGATGAACGGACTTGGCGTGCCGGTTACGCGTGAGAATATCCTGATCTCATCGGATGCGCTGACAAACTGGATGCAGAAGAATAAACCGGGCGCGAAGCTGTTTGTGCTGGGAACGCCGCAGCTGCTGGCAACGATTGAGAAAGCAGGTTTTACGCTGACGAATACGTTGGAGGAGGGCGCTGATTATGTAGTTGTCGGCTTTGACCAGACACTTACCTATGACCGCCTTACTACCGCCTGCCGCCTGATTGACAAGGGGGTGCCTTATGTTGCAACGCATCCTGACGTGCGCTGCCCGATTGAAGGCGGCGAATTCATTCCTGATACCGGTGCGATGTTGGAGCTGATTAAAACTGCTACCGGTAAAAAGCCGCAGCTGATTTTCGGTAAGCCTTATAAGTATATGGTAGACGTGGTTTTAGACAAAACCGGTTATAAAAAAGAGGAAATTGCTATGGTGGGTGACCGCCTGGCGACAGATATTGCCTTTGGCCTGAACAACGATATTCTTTCTGTGATGGTGCTGACTGGTGAGGCAACCATGGAAGATGTAGAAAACGGTTCTATTAAGCCGGATATTATTCTACCGCATGCTAAGGAAATTTTGCAATATCTTGGTTAATAACGTATAAATACTTTGCTTTGATAACGAAAGGAGTATTGCTATGGCTGTTTTGGAGCAGACTGCTGTATTGACTGATGCTATTCGCCCCGTGCCCGCAAGTGAGCTTGAGGCGCGTCTGGAGAAATTTCGCCGAATGATGGATGAAATGCATCCCGGTTGGGAGATGGCTGCAGTTAATCATAAGATTGCAATGTATTATTTTACAGGTACAATGCAGGAGGGTGTGCTGCTGATTCGTCCGCAGGATGCAATTTTCTGGGTGCGCCGCAATTATGAGCGTGCAGTAAATGAATCGCATTTCAGCGATATTCGTCCGATGCACAG
The DNA here is from genome assembly GCF_023497905.1 of Phascolarctobacterium succinatutens. NCBI lineage: Bacteria > Bacillati > Bacillota > Negativicutes > Acidaminococcales > Acidaminococcaceae > Phascolarctobacterium > Phascolarctobacterium succinatutens. The sequence continues at coordinate 176,846 of NZ_CP097284.1, forward strand.
CTTTCGTGAAGCTGCTGCCTATTATGGCAGTGCGCCGCGCATTATGTATGTAGAAACGAAGAAGGCTACCTTGGACTGGGAGCGTATGCTGCATAAGTATTTTGCTTTTGAAGAGGTTGGCTCCTTTGATGCTGTGCTGCAGGAGCTGCGTCTGCGCAAGAGTGCTTATGAGCTGCAGCAGATGGAACACTCCGGCGCTATTCACGAAACAGTGCTGGATGTTATTGCACCGAAGCTGATTCATGCAGGTATCAGCGAGGCTCAGCTGGCCATTGAGCTTTACAGCGAGATGGTGCAGCGCGGCTCGCACGGAACAGCGCGCTTTAACCAATCCTTGGGCGAGGAGGTTGTCGGTTTGGCTTCCTTTGGCAAGAGTGGTCTGGTACGCACAGGCTTTGACGGCCCCGGCGGTACCGGCGGCACATGTATAGCGGTGCAATCCATAGGCAATGCTTTCCGCAAGCTGCAGCATGGCAGACTGGTTTATCTTGATGTTCCCTGCGGTTTTGACGGTTACCATACAGATAAGACTGTCGTTTATTATTTCGGCAGTCTGCAAAAGGACGAGCAATGTGCAAGACTACTGGCAGCGCAGGAGCGTTGCCTGGAGCTGGAGCAAGAGGTAGTGTCCATGATGGTGCCGGGTGAGCCGATTGAAAACCTTTATTTGCGCACTATGGAAAAGTTTGATAATGTCTACGGCGATGCGTTTATGAACGGCGGTAAATTCCTGGGCCACAGCATTGGTCTGGTGATGGATGAAGCGCCGGCTATAGCGAAGGGCTTTAAGCAGCCGCTGGAGCCTGGTATGACTTTTGCCGTAGAGCCTAAAATTGCTTTGCCGGGTTTAGGTCTGGTAGGCACGGAAAATACCTATGTGGTTACGGAAAAGGGCGCACGTTCGCTGACTGGTCGCTCGCACGCGCTGCGTGAAATTGAATAGTAGTACAGTACAACAAAAATGCTGCGGGCGCAAAGCCTGCAGCATTTTTCAGTAATAGTCTTATTCAGCTAATTCCTTGGCGCACTCTACGAATTTTACTCCGGCAGCAGCCATTTCCTGCATAGCGCTCTCGATGGTTTCGGGAGCAATGCCGCGGCAGGCAGCTTTGTTCAGGATAACGTCGAAGCCTGCAGCCTTCAGCTGCAGTACAGTGTTTTTTACGCAGTAATCGGTTGCCAGACCGCCGCAGATAACGGTGGTGATACCGTGACAGCGCAGATATTCGATGGCACCGGTGGAAAGAGTGTCCTTCAGGTCATGGTAGCAGGCACCGTAGGGATGCTTGTCTGCTTCAATGCCCTTGAATACCTGATAGTTATAGGCAGCTTCATCGAGGCCGTCGATGAAGTCAAAGCCTTTGGTGCCGATAATAGCGTGTGCCGGCCAACGGATATCGAGATCAGGATAGCCGCTGATGGGAGTGAGCGGAGCGTGCTCGGCGTCGCTGATCCAGAGTGCGCAACGGCTGTGCGCATCGCGGGAAGCGAGGCGCAGGCTGGCGAATTGCGCTTGGGCGTTCAGCTCGGGAGCAATGGTATCGCCTTCGGCAACCGGCAGTTCATCGGGGCAGACCGGGGTGAAGGTGTTTTGCGCGTCAATATCAAAGGAGGCAATGTATTTTTTTTCCGGTAATTGCATAGTAAACCCTGCTTTCTGTTTTAATTTAGACTTATTGTAGTATACCGCAGTGATTTTATCAATAGGGAAAACGCTTTTGCTATAGGAATATATGGTGAGTTAAATAAAATGTCGCAAGCAATATATTGTTTCGCTCAGGAAAAATTTTCCAGTGTCACTCTTTCACAAAGAATTCATTTGTCAAAAGCATAATTTTGGTTTACACTATAGCTAGAATTCTTGGTTAATATAACAAATAATGATAATTATAAAGTGAGGCAGACTGATGGCAACCTATATTATTGGTGGTTTGTTGGTAATATTGGTGATTTTGGCAGTGCGCAGTTATTTTGGCAACAAGTATCGCGGCGGGTGCAACGGCTGTTCCGGCTGTCCGCATGCTAAAAACTGCAACTCGATAAAAAAATAAAATGTTGACAAAATCCCCTGTTGGTTATATGCTAATATTAGAGTTTTGTAAAATTATTGTATGCTAAACAAAATTCACGGGTAAGTTTGATGCCGCAGCAACGATGCTTTGCCTGCGGTTTATTTTTTGGACGATAAGCTGAGGAGGATGCCATTGTGCATATTCAACGTGGTGCGTGGGCAGAAATAAATTTAGATGCAGTTGCACATAACGTGCAGATGGCTAAGGCCAATCTGAAGCCGACAACCAAATTATGTGCTGTCGTCAAGGCAGATGCCTATGGTCATGGCGCTGTGCGCGTAGCGCAGGAAGCAGCGCGTAACGGTGCAGACTTTTTTGCGGTAGCTCTCCTGCAGGAGGGAGTGAAGCTGCGCGAGGCCGGTATTGAAACGCCGATTCTGGTGCTTGGCTCAATGCTACCGGAGGTTGCGGAAATTTGCGTGCGTTATGATATCAGCCATGCAGTATTTGATGAAGAACGCTTATATGCTTTGAATGCGGCGGCTTTGAAGCTGCATACTAAGGCTAAAATACATATTAAGATTGATACAGGTATGCACCGTATCGGTGTACATGTGCGTGATGCCGGCAGGTTTGCCAAGCTGGCAGCGTCCTTGCCCGGTATCTATATTGAGGGCGTGTTCAGTCACTTTGCGACTGCTGACGCTGATGATAAGCAGTATGCTGCCTATCAGTTTGAACGCTTTCAGGAGGCGTTGCGCCTGATTGAAGCGGAGGGAGTGCATATCCCTATCCGTCATATCGCCAACAGTGCTGCGCTGACGGAGCTGCAGGAATATCAGCTGGATATGGTGCGTCAGGGAATCACCCTGTATGGCCTGCACCCGGCGCATATGATTGACTGCTACAAGGATTTTGAACCTGTTATGACTGTGAAGACGCAGGTTGCTTTTGTGAAAACACTGCCGCCCGGTGAAACAATCGGCTATGGCAGAACCTATACATTGACGAGACCGAGTGTTATCGCTACTGTGCCTATCGGTTATGCCGACGGCGTGAGCCGCCGCTTATCTAACCGCGGGTATATGCTGGTCAACGGCAAAAAGGCGCCGATTATCGGACGCGTATGCATGGACCAGACGATGCTGGACGTAACGGATATTCCGGACGTTAAGCTGGGCAGTGAGGTCATCGTGTTTGGCGGTCGTGAGCTGCCAATGGAGCTGGTTGCGGAATGGGCAGATACTATCTGCTATGAAATTGTCTGCGACGTGAGCCCGCGTGTGCCGCGTGAATATGTACGCGGCAACTAAAAAGAAGCATTGGCGTGAACCGCTGCTTCTTAACTAAATACGCTTTCCCTTATTTTATGGCTGCTGGACGCATTTGCGAAAGGCAGTCCTTTTTTTGTTGGCGGGGGAGCTGTAGCAACCTAAAAAGGCTATTGCGTAAGCAATTTTACGCAATAGTCTTTTTTACATGCTTATTTTTCAGCAAAAGGTATCTTTATAGCGCTGCTGGCACTGCTTGATGATTTCCTTTGCTTTGTCTACATCATGTGCCTCTTCAAGAGCGGTGCTTTTGCCCTCGAGCGATTTATACACGCTGAAGAAGTGAATCATTTCATCGCTGATATGCTGCGGCAGCTCGCTGATGGATTTGTAGGAATTATACATCGGGTCACCGAAGGGAATCGCAATGATTTTTTCGTCCATATCACCGCTGTCCTCCATGATGATAACGCCGATGGGGTAGCAGCGCATCAAGGTCATCGGCACAACGTTTTCGGAGCATAAAACCAATACATCTAACGGGTCGTTATCTGCTGCGTAGGTACGGGGAATAAAGCCGTAGTTGGCAGGATAGTGAGTTGCGGTGTACAGGATGCGGTCCATTTTGAGCAGACCTGTTTCCTTGTCCAGCTCGTACTTAACCTTGCAGCCTTTGGGGATTTCGATAACTGCAATAAAATCGTCAGGAGAGATACGTTTGGGATCAATGTCATGCCAAATATTCATAGTCATTTCGTTTTTGCCTCCTCTTGTGCTTTGGGACAGAAATAAATATGTTTCTCACAAATTCCTCTCTTAATCATAGATGTTATGAAGGCTGATGTCAACTTTTGCAGGGCGATTTTGCATAACTTTTACCAAACGTTATTACAGCCTCATATAAGCACTCATTACGCACGCTCCGCGTGCTCCATTCGCTTGAAGCTCGGCGTGCTGCGCAGCATCGAAGCCTATGCCGCCGATAGCGTAAACCAGCAAGCTTACAGCACTGCAGACGGCCTGCAGAAAGCCAAGACCGCGCGGTGCAAGGCCTGCCTTACACTGCGTAGTATAGATGTGTCCGGCGATGAGTACAGTAGCACCAAGCGCTTGTGCTTCGATTGCTTCTTCAACGCTGTGAACAGATGTAGAAAGCCAGGTGAAATGCGCACACTCGCAAGTTGGCAGTTGGCGCAGCAGAGCAAGCGGCAGATGTAGTTTTTTTATGCCAAGTTCACTTGCCAGCTGCCAATCACTGTGCAAAATAAGCGGTATGCCTGCAGCTTCGCAGCTTTGTTGTGCTTGCAGCGCGAGCGTGCGATAGGCTGCTTTGTCTAAAGATTTCGCACGCAGGATAACAGCCTGCGGCCGCAACTTCGTAAGCTTTGCCAAACGCTCTATTTGCTCAGCCAGCGGACGGGGACAGGTGGCGCTGTCCGTAACGGCAATCAGCGGTAGCTCAGACATAAACGTACTCCGACATTACAGGCTGCAGGCCGATTTTCAGCAATGCATCATAGATTTCCTGCAGGCTTCTGCTGTCATCAATCTCAAACTGCTCGTCACCAAGCTCCTGCTTTTTGCTGTGTGCACCGATGCCTGTATTGACACCGGCGGAAATCTTGTTGGCGGCAATGAGCATCAAATTGTCACGCACACGCGCGCATTCACGGCTGGAAACGGTAATTGAAGCGAAGGGCATGAACAGGCGGTAGGCGCAGACAACCTGCAGCAGCTGGCGCTCGTGCACGTCCATCGGTTTAATTTTGTCGTTGTTGATGATGGGGCGCAGGCGGGGGCAGGAGAAAGCGATTTCCGCATGCGGATATTTCTTTTGCAGCAGGTAGGCATGCAGGCCGGTAGCGAGGGCGTCGCGACGGAAGTCGTCTAGGCCGAGCAGAGCAGCGAAGCCGACGCCGCGCATTTTGCCGCGCAGGGCACGCTCTTGTGCGTAAAAACGGTAGGGAAAAACGCGCTTATGACCTGCCAGATGCAGTTGTGCGTATTTATCCTTGTTATATGTTTCCTGGAAAACAGTTACGTAATCCACGCCGCATTCATGCAGATAAGTGTATTCATCGCTGTTGAGCGGATAAATCTCTACGCCGACTACCTTAAAGTATTGGCGTGCCTGCTTGCAGGCTTCACCGATGTAATGCACGTCGCTCATCTTGCGGCTTTCGCCTGTAAGAATGAGAATTTCCTGCTGGCCTGTGGCGGCGATTGCCTGCATTTCGGCAGCAATCTGTTCACTGCTGAGGCAGGCGCGCTGAATTTTGTTGTGACTGTTGAAGCCGCAGTAGATGCAGTAATTTTCGCAGTAGTTGGCGATATACAGCGGTGTGAAAAAGGTAACGTTATTGCCGAAGTAACGCTGGCGCTCAATCTGTGCGGCGCGGGCAATTTCCTCTAGAAGCGGCAATGCGGCAGGTGAAAGCAGGGCAGCGAAGTCATCGGGCGTACGCTCGCTGTGAGCGAGTGCTGCGCGTACGTCTGCTTCCGTATATTTTGTGTAATCATAAGCGGCACGGGCAGTCTGCACCTTATCAAAAATATCGGAGTCGATAATTTCCATGCCTTCCTGATACTGCATTGGGTCAGTCAGCTGTTTTTCACTGAAGGCTGCTGCCTGTTCATCATAAATGCTATTATTGAAAAATTTGTCTTCGTTCTTCATGCTGCCACCTCAATCATGCAGAAATCCTGTCAGCGGGGAACTGGCGCTGGCAGTGTCGCGGACACTGCCGCAGCCTGCGAGATAAGCCTTGCGGCCGGCGTTGATGGCATCGCGGAAGGCACTTGCCATAAGCGGCAGATTACCGGCGCTGGCAATCGCGGTGTTCGCCATGATAGCCGCAGCTCCCATTTCCATAGCCTCGCAGGCCTGAGAAGGCTTGCCGATGCCTGCGTCGACAATAATCGGCAGGTCGATTTCGTTAATCAGAATTTGAATGAAATCCTTCGTGCACAAGCCCTTGTTGCTGCCGATTGGTGCGCCCAGCGGCATGATGCAGGCAGCACCGGCGTCACGCATATCACGTGCGCTCTGCAGGTCAGGATACATATAGGGCATAACGATGAAGCCCTCTTTGGCAAGGATTTCTGTTGCCTTGATGGTTTCATGATTGTCGGGCAGCAGATATTTGCTGTCCTTAATTACTTCGATTTTTACAAAGTAGGTGTGGCAAAGCTCGCGTGCAAGGCGGGCGATGCGCACTGCTTCTTCGGCATTACGTGCACCGCTGGTGTTGGGCAGTAAGGTAACGTTTTCCGGCACATAATCAAGAATGTTGGCAAGAGCACCGCTGTTGGCGCGGCGCAGAGCGAGTGTAAGGATTTCCGCACCGGCCTGCTCTACGGCTGCTTTGATTAAGTCCAGCGAATATTTGCCGCTGCCTAAAATAAAACGGGAATGAAATTCGTGTCCGCCTAAAGTCCACGTATCGTTTGTCATTTTAATTTTCCTCCAAGTCTAAAATAATGCGTGCGGCAAGCAGTGCCTGCTGCATGGCGCAGAGTGCGACGCGCGCACCGCAGAGCGGTAAATCGTGAAAATCGCTGCTGCCGTCGCCGCAAAGATAAAGATTTTTTCTGATTTTTTTACTGGTGATTTCTTCAGCTTTGCCGAAGCCTGCAATGCCGCTGCCGGCGATAATCTTTTTATCACTCCAGGTGCTCAAAACAGTGCTCACGAGCATAGCCTTGCTTGAAGCATCATCGAGCGCTTCGCAGATAATATCGCAGTCACCTAAAAGTGCGGGGATATTTTCCTGATTTACCTTGACTACCTGCGAATGCAAAGTTGCGTAGGGGTTAATCCGGAGCAGATGCTTCACAAGGGCGTCGGCCTTGTAATGCCCTATATCATCAAGAAAATAATATTGGCGGTTGAGATTAGAAAGCTCTACCCTGTCAAAATCATAAAGATAAAGCTGAGCTATGCCAAGACGGGTTAAGGCGACTGCTATGTTGCTGCCAAGTCCGCCGAGGCCTACGACAGCAACGCGCGCGTTATGCAGAGCGTCGAGCTGCTCCTGTGTCAGTCCTTTGCCAAGTGCGGCATTGATTTCCTCCTTGCTAATCATTCAGCCACCTCCTACGAAGCTGACGATTTCCAATTTATCGGCGTCGGTAATTGTTGTACTGCCAAAGTCCGCCTGCTTGATGATATTGCCGTTAAGCTCGATGGCAACAAATGCAGCGCGATAGCCGAGCTGCGTGAGCAGCTCGCTGAGCACGGTGGGGCAGGCTAAAGCTTTTTCTTCTCCGTTGATAAGCATGATTTTCTCCTTTCGGGTAATAAAAAAGCTCATGAAAAAGCTACACCCGTGGTGGTGTACCCCTTCATGAGCTAAATTTCAGACTCACTCTAAGCTTTGTTTATGAAGTTGTTAGCATAAGTATAATGTTTTTGTCAGTAAGTGTCAAGGAGATAACTTACATATGCTGTCAGAGAAATATTTGCCTGCAGCGTCAAATAGGCATATAATGGAAGAAGTACAAAAAGAGGGGGCTTTGCTTATGAAAATAACAAACAGCAAAACAGACATCTGCGCCAACCGCTTTGGTGGCAATGGTGACGTAATTATTGAACATTATCTTGACGAGAGCATGCTTAATGACAGCGTAGTAATGTACGCTAAGGTAACTCTTAAACCGGGCTGCAGCCTTGGCTATCACATTCACGACGGCAACAGCGAAACTATCGTGGTGCTGCAGGGAACTGCCGAGTACAACGATAACGGCAAGGCCATGACGCTGCATGCAGGCGACAAGGTGCACTGTCCCAGCGGCGAAGGTCATGCTATCGGCAATCCGGCAGATGCTGCCGAGGATTTGCTGCTGCAGGCTCTGGTAATCAAAAAATAATTATAGCTTCTATGTCTAAACTAAAAGGACTGACGCCTTGGCTGTGCGTCAGTCCTGAATTTTTTTATTTACCTTTGAAAAGACTTCCTAAAATACCGCGTACCAGCTTGCTGCCGATTTGGTTGCCTACTGTGCGGGTAGCGGAATTGACAGCGCTGTCCAAAACCTTGTCCAACACGCTCTTGGTTTGGCGGCCGCTGCTTCTTTGTGCAGCACGTTCTGCTGCAATGCGCTCACGTTCCGCAGCTTTGGCGGCACGCTCCGCTTCCTTGGCCTGCTTGGCTTCTTCTTTTGCTCTCAGCGCTGCTTCCTTCGCTTCAGCTTCAGCCTTCGCTGCCGCTTCGGCTTCCGCCTGTGCTTCTTGCGCTTTTTGTGTCAGCAGCTCGTAGGCGGATTCACGGTCAACAGCTTCTGCATATTTGCTGTAGAGCGGGCAGTCCTTGATCAGCTGTTGGCGTTTGGCGTCATCACACACGCCAAGATAGCTGCGCGGCGGTATTACATAAGCACGCTGTACGATAGAAGGAATACCTTCGGGGTCCAGCATAGAAACGAGGACCTCGCCTGTGCCAAGCTCGCCTAAGGCAGCTTCTGAATCTAATGCAGGGTTTTCGCGGAAGGATTGTGCGGTAGCTTTAAGGCTCTTGCGTTCTTTAGGAGTGTAGGCGCGCAGTGCATGCTGCAGCTTGTTGCCCAACTGTGCCAGTACGCTTTCGGGTACGTCGGTTGGCTGTTGGGTGATAAAGTAAATACCGATGCCCTTGGAACGGATGAGGCGGACAATCTGTTCAATCTTATCCAAAAGGGATTGCGGTGCATCCTTAAAAATCAGATGAGCTTCGTCAAAGAAGAAAACCATTTTGGGTTTATCCAAATCGCCTGCTTCCGGCATCATTTCGTAGAGCTCGGAAAGCATCCACAGCAAGAAGGTGGAGTAGAGCAGCGGACGTTGGAACAGTTCGGTAGCATGCAGCAGGTTGATAACGCCGCGGCCGTCTTCTGCCGTAGCAAACCAGTCCTTGATATCAAGTGCCGGTTCACCGAAGAAAATATCCGCACCCTGGTCCTCCAGACGCAGTAAAGCTCTTTGGATAGCACCGATGCTGGCGGGAGTGATGTTGCCGTAGCTTGTTTTGAACTGGGCAGCATTATCACCGACGTATTGTACCATGCTGCGCAAATCCTTGAAATCCAACAGCAGCAGGCCTTGGTCATCTGCTACGCGGAAAACAATATTCATTACACCGCTTTGGGTTTCGTTCAGCTCCAGCAGACGGCTGAGCAGATCAGGTCCCATTTCCGAAACGGTAGCGCGTACGGGAATGCCTCCTTTGCCGTAAACGTCCCAGAAGCGTACCGGATAACCGGCGAATTTCCATTCTGTTTCCAGGCCAAGCTTATTTCTCAAACGCTTGCGGAAGCCTTCGCTGTCCTCACCGGGCAGGCACATACCGGAAACGTCGCCCTTGATATCTGCCAGAAAAACAGGTACGCCCATTTCACTGAAGCTTTCTGCCAGCACCTTGAGCGTAACGGTTTTGCCTGTACCGGTAGCACCGGCAATCAGGCCGTGACGATTTGCCATTTTGGGATACATATAGATACCGCCATTGTCATTTTGACAAAGCCAGATTTTGTGCAGTTTAGGGATATACATCTTGCATTCCTCCTTGCGGCATTATGATTTAGTACGAACGCTTACCCCACAGCGGATGAGTGCAGGGGCGCAGCGCAAGACGATGAACCTGCTGTGCCGCTTCTTCAAGAGGCAGGTCCTCGCGGCTGCCGCCGCGTTCCAGCACGCAAAGAGGCGCTTCGCTGCCAACCTCGCCGCCGGGCAGGTAAATATATTCTTCGTTATCATTATCGCCGAAAATAATTCCGGCGAGCAGTTTTTCTTGCGTAATTTTAGACATTTTCTAACCTCAGAACATTCGCTTCTTCCACAGCATGAAGGCAGTGCCGATGGCAATACACGCCGCCAGACTGATGACGATAAGGAACCCGAAGGGGTTTTCCGCAAAGGGGACAGGTACGTTCATGCCCCACAAACCGCTGATGAGTGTAGGAATCGCCAAAATAATGGTGACGGATGCCAAAAATTTCATGACCAGGTTCAGGTTGTTGCTGATGATGCTGGCAAAAACTTCCATCATGCTGTTAAGAATGTGGCTGTACATTTCAACCATTTCTACAGCCTGCTTATATTCGATGATAACATCGTCCAGCAAATCCTCATCTTCTTCGTATACCTTTATAAGATGCTGGGACTGTGTCGCATTGCGCAGACGCAGCAGTCTTTCCAGTACAATGGAATTACTGCGCAGAGATGTGGAAAAGTAGGTTAAGGACTTCTGCAGATCAAGTAGGTTGAAGAGCTCGCTGTTTTCCATGGACTGGCGCAGGTGAATTTCCAGTTCGTCCGTACGACGGATGATGATACGGATATATTTCAGATAGAGAGTAGCGGATTTATAAAGAATCTGGAACAAAAAGCGCGTTTTTTTGAAGGTGCTGAACATTTTGCTGTTGTGCGTGCCAAAATCTGCAGTTACGGCGTTTGGCTCCAAACAGATAGTGGCAATGCCTTCTTCGGTTACTACGATACCTAAAGGCAGGGTATCGTAATCTTTATTGCTGCGTAAAAAAGGAATATCGACCAAAATCAGAATCTGGTCATCCTCTACTTCGATACGGGATTTTTCTTCCTCGTCCAGTGCGGCACTCAAAAAATCCATCTGGATTTTTGTCGCTGCCGCTATTTCCTGCAGCTCTTCTACAGAAGGAGCCACTATGTCAAGCCAGTAGCCCTTTTCCAGATGTTCCAGCTCCAGCTCGTCCAATCCTTGGTCGGTACTTTTTAAAATTTTGTACATAGTAGGGTTCCTCCTTTCCTCTTTCCTGTCAGGCGTGATATAAAGCACCGTCTGCGTCACAACAATCTTTATATATTACAGATGCTCGGAGATAGCTTTGGCCAATTGGTCGGCGCAGCTGGTGCCGCGGCCGCGGCAGTCATTGCCCTTGAGCAAATCAGCAACTGCTTTGGCATCCTGGCCTTCTACCAGCTTGCCGATAGCAGCCAGGTTTCCGGGGCAGCCGCCGTCAAAGCTTACATTGTGCAGCTTGCCGTCAACTATATCAAAATGAATCTCGCGGGAGCATACTCCGATGGTTTTATAAGTAAACATATTTCTTTCCTCCATTGTATCACAACATACATTAGACAATTCGACAAAAATAAATAAAATCCTTTTTCTTACGCTTGCGCAAGAAAGATTTTACGTAAATTTTATTTCAAAAAATTTCCCGCTGCAGAAAAGTTTTGGCGGGAGCTTTAATTTACTAAAAAAAGTTGGTATAATATAAGACAAATTATTGTACGTTGTAGGATGGTAGCATGGTTTATATTCTTACAGCACAAGTATTATGCTTTTGTAGCATGGAAGAAAGGTAGTGTAGTTTTTATGTCTATTCAGTTGGTAATTGTTGTAGTGTACATCGCGTTGCTTTTTGGCATCAGCTTGTGGGTTAAGCACAAGGCTGATTCGGGTTCGACAGCGTTTTTGCTGGCCGGACGTAAGCTGAACACGATTCTGGTAGCTGTCAATGTTACCGGTCTGGCAGTCGGCGCTGCTTCTACAGTCGGCGTAGCACAGCGTGCCTTCAGTGTTGGTCTGGCAGCAGGCTGGTATAACGGTGCCTGGTCTATCGGTGCTATTGTTATGGGCCTTTTGGCAGCAGGCAAGCTGCGTTCTATGAAGGTTTCCACTATTCCGGAATTCTTTGAGTTCTACTATGATACTAAAGGCCGTGCAATCGCTGCTATTGGTCTGGTTATCATTATGTGCGTTATTACTGCTTTGCAGTACATGGCAGGCGGTGCGATTTTGTCCTCGCTGCTGCCGGAGATTTTCTCCTTCCATGGCGGTATGATTATGAGTGCCGTGGTATTTATCGGTATTACGCTGATTGGCGGTCTTTGGTCCAGCGGTCTGGCAAATATTGTCAGCGTTACCTTGATTTATATCGGTATTATCTACTCTGCAATTCAATCTGTATCCAACGTAGGCGGTTGGGATGCAGTGCTCAGTAAGCTGCCTAACCCCGAGGTTATGGGCAGTCCGGTAGCAGGCCTGGCTTTTGCTACTATTCTCGGCTGGATTATCGTTATGATTACTCAGACTATTACCGCGCAGGGTCCTGTACAGATTGCCTGCGGTGCAAAAAATGCCAAGGCTGCCCGTAACGGTTATGTGCTGGCCGGCCTGATGATTTTCCCTGTAGGCTTCATCTGCGCTGTATTGGGCGTTGTCTGCAAGGCAATGTATCCGGAAATGCCGGTAGCGCAGGCTGCACTTGCTATGCCTAAGGTTGTTATGACTCTGGATCCTCTTGCCGGCGGTGTAACTCTGGCTGCTTTGTGGGCTGCGGATGTATCTACTGCCTGCACTATTCTGCTGGGTGCGGCTACGCTCTTCAGTAATGATATTTACAAACGCTTTATTAATCCTACTGTTGCGGAAAATAAATTTGTCATCATCAATCGTCTGTCTGTTTTTGCTGTCGGCCTGATTACTCTGTGGTTTGCCTTCAATGCGGCAGGCATTGTTAAGACGATGATTGCCGGTTTGTCTATGACCTGCGGCCTGACCTGTGTATTCTTCTTTACGATGTTCGCTCCCGGCCTGTGCCGTCGCAGCTCTGCTTTCTGGACTACATTGGTGAGCCTTATCGGCATTGCTCTCTGGTTTGTTCCCGGCAGCCCGCTGGCAGGCATCAAACCGCTTTTTGCCAACGAAGTAATTTACTTTGAATGGCCTATCTGCATTATTACCTTCCTGTTGGTAGCAATGCTGGATAAAAATAAAATCAAAGAGGTTGTAGAGGTTCCTGAAAAGGACGAATAATCTCTGCGCCTGCTGATATAAAAATTGTTTTGTGAGGGGTGTGACTAACATGCATGAATGTGGTAAAAGCTGCATCAACAGCATCGAAATCGGCCGTGCTGCCTTGCGTATTGCACTTACCTCCAGTCGTGTGGAGGAAACGAATGTAAAGGAACGCTTAGCGGAGCATGGCATCCGTTCAACAGCTGTTGATTTCGGCGGTGAATTTATTCCTTCTATTGTAAAAATTGTCGAGCGTGCCGTAGTGGCTGCGCAGCGTCAGGGACTTGTAACCGAATCTCATGTGGGTGCCGGTGCTGTGGCCGGTGCGGCGCACGAAGCACTGGAACAGGTAAAGGTTAAGGCCTTTGGCTTCAATGTCGGCGGTAAAATAGGTATTGCCCGCGCCGGAGAGCATCTTTGTGTTGCTATTTATATGGGCGTTGGCGTGCTTAATCTCAATGAGCTGTGTGTCGGCTTGGCACATCGTTCGCTGGCCAGTGATGAATAGAGGTGCTTTATGAGTATTTTGGATATTATCGGACCGGTGATGATTGGTCCCTCCAGCTCGCATACTGCCGGTGCTGTCCGTCTGGGACTTTTGGCTACCAGTATTCTTGGCAGTAAGCCGGTAAAGGCAGAGATTTATCTGCATGGCTCCTTTGCTGAAACCTATAAGGGACATGGCACGGATATGGCGCTGCTTGCCGGCCTGATGGGCTGGCTGCCGGATGATGAACGCATTCCGCAGGCTGACCGCTATGCGGAGAAAAACGGCTTAGAATATTCTTATCATAAAATTGATTTGGGCAATAAGGCTCATCCCAATACTGTGTTTTTTAAGCTGACTGCAGCTAATGGTGCCCGTTGTGATATCGTCGGCTCTTCTGTTGGCGGCGGTCAGGTACAGGTTACGGAAATTGACGGGTTCCCAGTGGAGCTTACAGGACGCTTGCCTGCTATTTTGACAGTGCATATTGATACCAGAGGTGTTATTGCGCTGGTTACCAGTACCTTGGCCAATGCCGGTGTAAATATCGCTACGATGCGCTTGTTCCGCAGCGATAAGGGCGGTATGGCATCTATGGTTATTGAATGTGACGAGGCAGTGCCGCAGGAGATTATCAATCTTATAAGCGCGCTGCAGCAGATAGAATCGGTGCGTTTTATCGCCAGTGTTTTGTAAGGGGTGCAGCATGAAGAAAGAAATGCTGTCTTTGAACAGCTGGATTAAAGAGGCTGCTGAATGGCAGCAGCCGTTAGATGAATTTCTCATAGACTACAATATGCGTGAGCTGGAATGCAGTCAGGAAGATTTGTTGGCGAAAATGCAGGAAATGCTGGACGTTATGGAGAAATCAGTAGAGCATGGGTTAACCGGTGTCCGCTCGCACAGCGGTCTGACCGGCGGTGATGCCAAAAAGCTGGCTGCAGCCGCAGGTGCCGAAGGCTTTGTTAATCTTTTGGGCGAGAAGGCCTTAGATGCCGTTATCTATGCTACAGCAGTTGGCGAGTGCAACGCGGCTATGGGACGTATAGTTGCTGCTCCTACAGCAGGTGCCAGCGGCGTGCTTCCGGGAGTGTTATTCGCACTGAAAAAGCACTGTGGACTAGACGATGCAACCTTGCAGCGCGGTATGGTGGTTGCCGGCAGTATCGGTATGGTAATCAACGAGCGCGCTTCTCTGGCAGGTGCTATGGGTGGCTGTCAGGCAGAATGCGGCAGTGCTGCAGCGATGGCAGCAGGTGCTGCTGTTTCTATGCTGGGCGGCACACCGCAGCAGGTTGGTACAGCAGTAGCAGTCGTTTTTAAAAACGTGCTGGGCCTTGTTTGCGATCCTGTGGCAGGCCTGGTAGAAGTACCCTGCATTAAACGTAACGGAGCCTGTGCTTTGCAGGCGCTGTTGGCAGCAGAGCTGGCACTGGCCGGAATCAGCAGCTTTATTAATGCTGATGAAGCAATTGATGCCATGAAGAGCGTAGGGGATGCGCTTCCCTGTGCTTTGAAGGAAACCGCAGGCGGCGGTATGGCCGCAACGCCTTCGGCTATAGAGTGGGCAGCAAAATACTTTGCCCGTAAATAAAAAAATAGCAAAGGAGACTTTAATCATGGAAGTTATTGCAACAACAAATGCACCCAAAGCTTTAGGTCCTTATTCTCAAGCTGTATTGGCAGGTTCTATTCTGTTTGTATCCGGTCAGATTGCTATTAATCCGGAAACAGGTGAAATGGTTCAAAGCTCTATTGAAGCTGAAACTCAGCAGGTTTTAGACAATATTGAGGCTATCCTGACGGAAGCACGTTTCAGATTCATGGACGTTGTAAAAACTACTATTTTTGTAGATGACATCAAGAATTTTGATGCTATTAATGCTGTTTATGCAAAAACCTTTAAGATTGAGCCGCCGGCACGCTCCTTTGTACAGGTAGCAGCTCTGCCTAAAGGCGCTCATGTAGAAATTGAAGTTATTGCCCGCCGCTGATTGACAGCTGCAAAGCAATTTTTGACTATGTCCGGTGATTGCTGTAAAATTTTTTATAAAAATTAAATTTTCCTATTGACGCAGTGCCGGTAATATAGTATAATACTATTCGTCGCCAAGCTATTCAGCTTGGAAACAAGATGGTGGCTGTGGTGAAGTGGTTAACACGGCGGATTGTGGCTCCGTTACGCGTGGGTTCGACTCCCACCAGTCACCCCACCTTTTCAGATTTGGTAAATCTGAATAACCACTAATAAGCTTGGGGCGTAGCCAAGTCGGTAAGGCACGGGACTTTGACTCCCGCATGCGTTGGTTCGAGTCCAGCCGCCCCAGCCAATGATCCACTAGCTCAGTTGGTAGAGCACCTGACTTTTAATCAGGGTGTCCCGAGTTCGAGTCTCGGGTGGATCACCACGAATTTAAGGCCGTTCTTCGAAAGAAGGACGGCTTTTTGTTTACATGGACAGTTGCCATAGATGTTCTTGTTATGATATAATATTTTATATGCGAGTGTGGCGGAACTGGCAGACGCACTAGACTTAGGATCTAGCGCCTTTCGGCGTGCAGGTTCGATTCCTGTCACTCGCACCAACTTTATAAATCAGGCTCACGTGGAATGGTCACGTGAGCTTTTTGATTATTTGCTTCAACTGTTAAACAAAAGAATGCTGTTGGATGTTTTACTGCTCACGTGGCAATAGCTGCGTGGGCTTTTTTGTACACTGAAATCTGTAATAGTGTTTACACTAATAAGCTGTAATCAAAAAATAATATACAAATATTACACTTTTTGTTGACAAAAAAACTGCTTGCTGAAATAATAAAAAAACACTGATTATATGATGCCGGCAAGCCTGACAGATTTGTAAGAGCATCAGAGCTGTAGACATGTTATTGCAGGAGGGAAAGATATGGAGCAAATTTTATCGATTGTTGTACGTAATCAGCCTGGCGTACTGATGCGTGTAGCAGGCATGTTTTCACGCCGTGGCTTCAATATTGACAGCCTGGCGGTAGGCACGACGCAAAACCCGGAGTTCTCGCGTATGACAGTGACGATGGAAGCTGACGAGCCGACCATTATTCAGGTTACCAAACAGCTGGCGAAGCTGGTTGAGGTAGAGCGTGTCAAGGTGTTGCCTCCTAAATCCAGTGCTACCCGCAGTATGATTTTGGTTAAGGTAAAGGCCGGCAATAAGCGTCCGGAGCTGCTGCAGCTGGCGGAAGTGTTCCGTGCGCATGCCGTGGATGTAACCGGTGAGTCACTGATATTTGTTGCTACCGGCGATGAAGGCAAGCTGCGCGCTTTTGTTGATGTTATGCGTCCATATGGCGTAACCGAAATGGTACAGACCGGCCTTGTTGCTTTAGAGCGCGGAGATACGTCGCTGGCTGTGGAAAAATCACGTTTTGAATGGCCGCAGATGGATGATGGTCATGCGGCAATATAAGAGATAGATTTGCGGAAGGAAGTGAGCGTATGCAGTTAAGCGGCGCAGAGATTATGTGCAGAATACTGGCAGAAGAAGGGGTAACAACGGTTTTCGGATATCCCGGGGGTGCGATTCTCCCTTTTTATGATGCATTACGGCAAAGTACGATACAACATATATTAACGGCGCATGAGCAGGGTGCTACACATGTGGCAGACGGCTTTGCGCGTGCTTCAGGTAAGGTTGGCGTGTGTATAGCTACATCAGGTCCCGGTGCAACCAATCTGGTCACAGGTCTGGCAACGGCATTTTTAGATTCCGTACCGGTTGTGGCCATTACAGGTCAGGTAAACAGGGCGCTTATCGGCCATGACGCGTTCCAGGAGGTAGATATCACAGGTATTACAATGCCTATTACCAAGCATAATTTTTTAGTTAAAAAGCCGGAAAATCTGGCGCAGACATTGCGACTTGCCTTCCAGCTGGCGCGTGAAGGACGCCCGGGACCGGTGTTGGTAGATGTGCCGCGCGATGTGCAGACGGCACTGATAGATTTTGAGGAATCCCGTCTGGCGGAGCTGCAGCCGCTGGAGCCTGATGCTGAACGTGTGGCAGCGGCTGCAGCAGCTATCAATAAGGCAAAGCGTCCGGTAATGCTGGTCGGCGGTGGCGTTATCAATGCCAATGCAGAATATGATGCCATGCATTTGTGTGAAAAGCTGCATATTCCAGTTGTCAGCACGTTGATGGGGCTTGGTGCGATTAGTGCCTACAGACAGCTGTTTTTGGGAATGACAGGCCTGCATGGACATGAACGTGCCAATAATGCCGTTAAGGAAGCCGACCTGATTTTGGCTGTCGGCAGCCGCTTTAATGACCGCGTTACAGGCGAACGCAGCAGCTACAGTGCCAACAAGCTTATTATCCATCTTGATATTGACCCTGCCGAGGTAGATAAAAATATTGATTCGGGTATAGGCATAACCGGAGATATGGTAGCAACGCTGAATGCTTTGGAAAAGGCAGCGCAGCCGCACGATTTGAGCTCATGGTGGGATAAGATAAATTCCTGGCCGGGTATGGATGATGATTTTGGGGACGAGGAGGCGCCCCGGTTCTTTAAAGCATTGAATCCGGTGCTCAAGGACAAGGATTATATTATTACTACGGACGTAGGGCAGCATCAGATGTGGGCAGCGCAGCATTTGAAGATACAGTTTGCCCGCCAGTGGCTGACAAGCGGTGGCTTAGGTACGATGGGATTCGGCCTGCCTGCTGCGTTAGGCGCACAGCTGGCGCGTCCGCAGAGCCGTGTCATCAGCATAAGCGGTGACGGCGGCTTTAAGATGACAGGCAGCGAGCTTTTTACTATTGCCAGCAATAATGTGCCTGTTATCGCTATAGTGTTCAATAACAGCGGACTGGGAATGATACGCCAGCTGCAGACGGTGCAGTTTGCCAAACGCTTTACGGCCTGCGAGCTGCCGGGCTATGTTGATTTTGTAAAATATGCTGCTGCCTTCGGAATTGAAGGAGAGCATGCGGATACGCCGGAGGCTTTGGCTCAGGCAGTGGCCAAGGCGTGGGAATGCAGGAAGCCTTATCTTATAGAGGTTTGCATTAATCCTAAAAATATGGTACTCCCAATGGTAGCTCCGGGACTGGGAATTAATGATTTTGTAAAATTCGCTGACGATGAGATAAACTGAATTGGCTAAGATTTTGCTTAGTTACTCTTAAAACTCTTGCTGAAACAGGTTAAAAATGTTACGATAAAGGGACAGAAGAAAATATCATCTGTCCTTTTATTTTTTTATGCTTTGGAGAAGAAAATGGGAAATTTATCACAAACTTCTGCTCCGGTGTACGAGGCACTGGAGCGTTTTCGTAAAAAACGCGTTGTGCCATTTGATGTACCAGGTCATAAGCGCGGTCGTGGCAACCCGGAGCTTCGCGAGCTGCTGGGAGAAAAATGCGTAAACCTGGATGTCAATTCCATGAAGCCTCTTGATAATCTCTGCCATCCTGTTTCGGTAATCCGCGACGCAGAGGAGCTGGCAGCAGAGGCTTTCGGTGCGGCACACGCATTCTTTATGGTAGGAGGTACGACCTCGTCCGTGCAAAGCATGGTCTTGGCCTCCTGTAAGGCAGGCGATAAAATTATCCTGCCGCGCAATGTACACAAAAGTGTGATTAACGCGCTCGTACTTAATGGCGCGATTCCGGTTTATATCAATCCGCAGGTTGACAGTAAGCTGGGAATTTCTCTGGGGATGGAGATCGGCGAGGTAGCTAAGGCAATTAAGGCAAATCCCGATGCTACGGCGGTGCTCGTAAACAATCCTACTTATTATGGTATCTGTTCGGATTTGCGTTCTATCGTCAAGCTGGCGCATGAGCATAACATGCTCTGCCTGGTAGACGAGGCGCACGGTACACATTTTTATTTCGGAAAAAATATGCCTGTTAATGCGATGGCGGCCGGTGCTGACATGGCATCTGTTTCTATGCATAAATCAGGTGGCAGTCTGACGCAGAGTAGCCTTTTGCTGACAGGGCCTAATGTCAACTGGGAGTATGTAAGCCAGATTATCAATCTGACGCAGACTACCAGTGCTTCTTATCTTCTGCTTTCCAGCCTGGATATTTCACGCCGTAACCTGTATATGCGCGGTGAGGCATCCTTCGGCAAGGTGCAGGAGATGGCGGAATATGCCCGTGAGGAAATCAATTCTATCGGCGGCTTCTATGCTTACGGACGCGAGCTGAAAAACGGCAGCAGTATTTATGATTTTGATGTTACCAAGCTTTCGGTCTATACGCGTGATATCGGTCTTGCAGGCATCGAGGTTTATGACCTGTTGCGCGATGAATATGATATCCAGATTGAGTTTGGTGATATAGCCAACATTCTTGCTTATATTTCTATCGGTGACCGTATTCAGGATATTGAACGTCTTGTGGGTGCTTTGGCAGATATCAAGCGCCTGTATTCCAAGGATCCGTCGCAAATGCTCAATACCGAATATATCGCACCTAAGGTTGTTGTTTCGCCGCAGAAGGCTTTTTATGCCAAGGACGAATCTTTGCCTATACGCGAAACTGCGGGACGCATCTGCAGTGAATTTGTAATGTGCTACCCGCCGGGAATTCCTATTCTGGCGCCGGGTGAGGTTATCACCAAGGATATTATCGATTATATTATTTATGCCAAGGAAAAGGGTTGCTCCATGCAGGGACCTGAGGATCCGGATGTTAATAATATCAATGTATTAGTATAAAGGACGTGATTAAATGGAGCTATGGTTTTCTGACTATCATACAGAAGATGTGAAGCTGGATATCAAAATCGAAAAGCAGCTTTTCGGTGCGGATACGGATTTCCAAAGAATAGACGTTTTTGAATCCAAGGAATTCGGTCGCTTTATCAGCTGTGACGGTACCATAGTCTTTTCGGAAAAGGACGAATTTGTTTATGACGAAATGATTGTCCATGTGCCTATGGCAGTGCATCCGCATGTGCGCAAGGTACTGGTAATAGGCGGCGGCGACGGCGGTGTAGCGCGCGAGCTGACGCATTATGATGAAATAGAGGAAATCGACGTAGTAGAAACAGACCATGTTTTTATCGATGTCTGCCGTGACTATTTCCCGGACAACGCCTGCGGTCTTGATGACCCGCGCGTAACTGTATTCAACGCTAACGGTCTGCGCTTTTTGCGTACCAAGGTTGATGAATACGATTTGATTATCAGCGATGCTATCGATCCCTTAGGACATGCAGCGGGCCTGTTTACCAAGGAATTCTACGGTAACTGCTTCCGTGCGCTCAAGGAGGACGGCATCATGGTTTATCAGCATGGCAGCCCCTTCTACGATGAGGATGAGGAAACCTGCCGCGCTATGCACCGCAAGGCCAGCCACAGCTTCCCCATCAGCCGTGTATATCAGGCGCATATTCCGACATGTCCTTCCGGCTACTGGCTGTTCGGCTTCGCTTCCAAGAAGTATCATCCGCTGAAGGATTTTGATGCCAAGAAGTGGCTGGAGCGTGGTATTAAAACATGGTATTATTCCGAGCATCTGCATAAGGGAGCGTTTATGCTGCCTAAGTATGTTGAAGATATGTTGGAGGAAGAAGAGAGGTAGACGCACGATAGTGCATCATCTGCGTCGTTGCGGCTCCTAGACGTACTGGAAGTACGCCGTTGTTATTCTTTGCATCTGGGACACTATCATGTGTCTTTAAGATATAATTGATTTTATATGCAAGTTATTTATGAACAGGAGATGATTTGAATTATGAGTAAATTATTAGTAATCGGCTGCGGCGGTGTTGCCGGCGTAGCTATCGCAAAATGCTGTCAAAACAGTGATGTTTTCACCGAGCTGTGTATTGCCAGCCGTACGAAGTCCAAATGTGACGCAGTTAAAGAAAAGCTGCAGCCCACGACCTCTACTGTGATTACTACAGCACAGGTTGACGCTGACAGCAAGGAACAGCTTGTGCAGCTGATTAAGGCTTACCAACCGGATGCAGTGCTGAATGTTGCTCTGCCTTATCAGGACCTGACTATTATGGATGCCTGCCTGGAATGCAAGGTTGATTACATCGATACCGCTAACTATGAGCCGGAAAACATTGACGATCCCGCATGGCGTGCAGTTTATGACAAGCGCTGCAAGGAAGAGGGCTTCTCTGCTTACTTCGATTATTCCTGGCAATGGGCTTATAAAGAAAAATTTGAGCAGGCCGGCATCATGGCTCTGCTCGGCACCGGCTTTGACCCCGGTGTTACCAGTGTTTTCTCTGCTTATGCACTGAAGCATTATTTTGACGAAATCGAAACTATTGATATTCTGGACTGCAACGGCGGCGACCACGGTTATCCGTTCGCTACCAACTTCAACCCGGAAATTAACCTGCGTGAGGTTTCTGCTCCCGGTTCTTATTGGGAAAACGGTCATTGGGTAGAAATCCCGGCGATGGCTATTAAACGCGAGTATGATTTCCCTGAGGTTGGCATGAAGGATATGTATCTGCTGCACCATGAGGAAATTGAATCTCTGGCTAAGAATATCCCCGGCGTAAAACGCATTCGCTTCTTCATGACCTTCGGTCAAAGCTATCTGACATATATGAAGTGCCTGGAGAACGTTGGCATGCTGTCTACCAAGCCGATTAACTATGAAGGCAAGGAGATTGTTCCTATTCAGTTCCTTAAAGCGTTGCTGCCGGATCCTGCTTCCCTCGGTCCTCGCACCGTAGGCAAGACCAATATCGGTTGTATTTTCACCGGTACCAAAGATGGCAAGAAAAAGACCATTTATATTTATAATGTCTGCGACCATCAGGAATGCTACAAAGAGGTCGGCTCTCAGGCTATCAGCTACACCACCGGCGTTCCTGCAATGATCGGTACTGCTTTGGTTATTACCAAGCAATGGCAGGGTAAGGGCGTATTCAATGTGGAAGAATTCGATCCGGATCCGTACATGGATATGCTGAACAAGTTCGGCCTGCCGTGGGTTGTTGACGAAAACCCGGCTACGGTAGAATAAGATGACGGATGCTAAGGAAACTGTAATGCCGGCATATGTTGTCGACAAGGCTGAGGGGGCTTCCCGTCTGGCTGATTTGCAGAAGAATTTGCGCGCAGAGCGCGAGGAGACGGCGCTGAAGGCGCTGCCGACTCCCTGCTACGTGGTTGATGAAGCGAAGCTGCTGAATAATCTGCGCCTTTTGCAGCATGTGCAGCGTGCAAGCGGTGCGCATATTCTGCTGGCACAGAAATGCTTTTCTATGTTCCGCCTCTATCCGCTGATGGGTGAATATCTGGCAGGCACGACGGCAAGCGGTATTTACGAAGCGCGCCTCGGTCATGAGGAGATGGGCAAGGAGAACCATGTTTTTGCACCTGCTTTTAAGGAGCAGGATATGCAGGAGCTGGTGCAAATCTGCGACCATATTATTTTCAACAGCTTTGCGCAGTTTGAAAAGCATAAGGCTGTTTGCGCTCAGGCCGGTGTGAGCGTTGGTATCCGCGTGAACCCGGAATGCTCGACGCAGGAGGGTGAGCATGCAATTTATGATCCCTGTGCCTATGGCTCACGTTTGGGTGTAACACTGGCTAACTTCCCGCAGGTTTTACCGCCGGAAATCGAGGGCCTGCATTTCCATACGCTGTGTGAGCAGAACGCTGATGATCTGCTGACGACCTGGAAGGCCTTCGAGGCGAAGTTCAGCAAGTATTTTGCACAGCTTAAATGGCTGAATTTGGGCGGCGGTCATCATATTACGCGCAGTGATTATGATGTGGAAGCACTGATTGATTTAGTAAAATATATTCGCGCTACCTATCACGTTGAGGTATATCTGGAGCCCGGTGAGGCTGTGGCGCTTAATGCCGGCTATCTCGTAACAGAGGTGTTGGATATTGTGCATAACGGTTTGGATATTCTTATCCTTGATGCCTCGGCTGCCTGCCATATGCCTGACGTGCTGGAGATGCCTTACCGTCCGCCTCTGCGCGGCGGCTATGAGGCTGACGAAAAGCAATATAAATACCGTTTGTCCTCTATGACTTGTCTGGCCGGTGACGTGATTGGCGATTACAGCTTTGATAAGGAAATCAAGGTTGGCGATAAGCTGATTTTTGAGGATATGGCGATTTATTCCATGGTTAAAAATAATACCTTTAACGGCATTCCGCTGCCTGATATTGTGCTGTTGCACAAGGATGGTACTACGGAGCTTGTACGCCGTTTCGGTTATGAAGATTTTAAAGGACGTTTGTCATGATGTTAGAGAAAAACTTTACTCCCGCTGCCGACGGCTTTCACATGCCTGGCGAATACGAACCGCATGACGGCTGCATTATCGTTTGGCCGCAGCGTCCGGGCTCCTGGAGCTTTGGCGCAGTTGCGGCCTGCGAAGCGTTTACGGCTGTGATTAAGGCGATTGCGGCGAGCGAAAAGGTTTATGTTATCTGCGGTGCTAAGCACTTTGCCGTAGCGCAGGAATATCTTGCAGGTGTCGCTAACGTTGAGCTGCTAGCTATGGAAACAGATGACAGCTGGGCGCGTGACATCGGTCCGACGTTTGTTGTGCGTGACGGCGCGCAGGGACGCGAGCTGCGCGGTGTAAACTGGCGCTTTAACGCCTGGGGTGGCGAGGTAGACGGCCTGTATCCCGATTATGAGCAGGACGATGCTTTTGCGGAAAAGTTTGCCGAGCATTATGGTGCTGCGCTGTATGATGCTGTTCCCTTTGTGCTGGAAGGCGGTTCTATTCACTGCGACGGCGATGGTACGGCATTGGTGACGGAGGCCTGCCTGCTGAGCGCCGGGCGTAATCCCGACCTTTCCAAAGAGCAGATTGAGCAAAAGCTTAAGACTTACCTGGGCGTGGAAAAGGTTTTGTGGATTCCGCGCGGTATTTATAACGATGAAACAAACGAGCATGTAGATAATGTCTGTGCCTTTATCCGCCCCGGTGAGGTGGTGCTGGCGTGGACAGATAATGAAGCTGATCCGCAGTATGCTTTGAGCAAGGCTAGCCTGGATGCTTTGGAGCAGCTGACGGATGCCAAGGGACGTAAAATCATCGTGCATAAGCTGCCTGTGCCTGCGGTGCCTGTGTGCATCACCGAGGACGAGGTAGCAGGCTTCGACTTTGTTGAAGGAGAGGATATGCGCGAGGCCGGTGAACGTCTGGCGGCTTCGTATGTAAACTTTTATTTCAGTAATGACAGTGTTGTAGTGCCTGCCTTTGGCGGGGAGAATGCGGCAAGCGATGCGCTGGCTGCGGAAATTCTTGCCAAGCTCTGTCCTGAGCGTAAGGTAGTGCAGATACCGGCGCGGGCAATTTTGACCGGTGGCGGCAATATTCACTGCATTACACAGCAAATTCCGAAGGGAGTGTGCTTATGAGCAAGGTAAAGGTGGCAGCAGTGCAGATGCGCTGTGCGCCGACCGTAGAAGAAAATTTACAGCACGCTGAAGCACTGGTGCGTGAAGCTGCAGCGAACGGCGCGCAGCTTGTTCTGTTGCCGGAGCTGTGGGAGCGTCCGTATTTCTGCCAGCAGCGTCGCTATGATTTCTATCAGTATGCACTGCCTACGGAAGAAAATCCTGCGGTGCAGATGGGCAAGCGTTTAGCGAAGGAGCTGAATATCGTTCTGCCTATCAGTTTTTTTGAGCGTGATGTCAATGAATTATACAATTCCATCGCCTGCATTGATGCCGACGGTGAGATTTTAGGCGTTTATCGCAAAACACATATTCCTGACGATCATTTTTATCAGGAAAAATTTTACTTTAAACCGGGTAACAGCGGTTTTACGGTTTTCAATACCAAGTATGGCCGTGTCGGTATCGGTATCTGCTGGGATCAGTGGTTCCCTGAGACAGCACGCTGCCTGGCGCTGAACGGAGCAGAGCTTTTGTTCTATCCTACGGCGATTGGCTCCGAGCCTATCTTAGACTGTGACAGCATGCCGCATTGGCGCCGTGTTATGCAAGGTCATAGTGCAGCTAACCTGATGCCTGTGGTAGCAGCAAACCGCATTGGTCTGGAAACTGTGGAGCCCTGCGAAGGCAATGCAGGCCAACAGTCCTCCTTGCTGTTCTACGGCTCTTCCTTCATGACCGACGGTACCGGTGCGCTTGTGCAGGATGCATCGCGTGATCAGGAAGAAATTCTTTATGCGGAGTATGATTTGGCAGCCTTGTCTGAGGACAGACTGAGCTGGGGACTGTTCCGTGACCGCAGACCGGAATGCTATGGTAAGATTGCCGGTAAGTAAATATTGAAGCTATAATAAAAAATCACAATCGGCTATATGTGTAACCGGTTGTGATTTTTGTTTTATCCGATATTGAGCTCGTGCTTGAGAGCATCCTGTAAAATTTTGGAGAAGTTCAGCTTTTTGGCAATCGCCGCATCATTTAACCATTTAGGGATGGTGAGAGTTTTTTTGACTGCTTTGGTAAAGTGCTCTTTGGCATATGCTTCTACATCAACACTTACTATATTAACAAAGGCTTCTGCGTAATCGCTATATTCTTCGTTAACGTCAATAGTGTTTAATTCAGATGGTTCCGGAACAGCTTCATTGCTGAGCTTTGCTTCGTAAAGAAAGCCGGCAAGGCAGTCTGTTGCCATTTTCATGGCATTTTGTAAATCCGTACCACAGGTTGCCAGGTGGTTAAGGTCTGGGAAAATTACGGTGTATTGTCCGTCTTTTTCTTTATAAAAGCACGCAGGATACATTGATAACATAAAATCACCCTTTCTGAAAATCTAAACCGGCTTGTTTGAAAATAGCTTTAACTGTGCCTATGGGAATATCTCCCTTATGGTTAGGAACAGTTACTTTATTAGGTTGGCGTGGATGTACGTAATAAAAGTGGGAGCCTCTGGTCGAATATAATGTCCAACCGGCTTTTTTTTAGTAGCTTTTCCAGTTCTTTAAATTTCATGATATTGCTCCTTTCATAATTGTATCATTTAACACGTATAAAAACAATGCGTATTGATGATGCTATTAAAAAAGGAGTATTGCAGTTGGTACTACAATACTCCTAAGAGAACGACAACAGTATTAAATTTGTATGTTAGACTTATTATATCATAGAAAATATAGTTAGAGGTATATTTGCAAAAAATTCATAAGATGTTTGGATTAATGATGATAAAATTTTGACTATCTCATCCTCCTACTTTGTCATCAGGCAGATACATAATTGTTATGCTGTAAATAATGATAGTGCAGACCGCCAAACAAATAGCTATAATTATGAATAGCTTCAGCCAGGGAATTTCCTGCTGCAGATACTTGCGGCAGTAGCGCCAGAAGCAGGTGATGGTGAAGATGTTGAAGATGCTGCCTAAAATAAGCATAGTCCAGACGCTTTTGGCGAGCGGCAGATAGGACAGGCTGAGGTTGATCGCCGCAAGCACAGGCATAGCGGTCATGGTGTTATAGATTTTGCCGTCTGCTATGGCAAAGCTGGCAGTGAGCATTATGCTGCCTAAAATCAGCGGCAGCAAGGAGGCGCAAAGCAGCTGTGTGTTGCCGGGATTATATTGCTGCAGCCTGCTGCGCCAGAGAAAGCGCCCGAAGAGCTTGTAGAGGATTAATGCATAAAGTATTAGCAGAATGCCGCTGGCAAGGGTATCCATACCGCCGAAGCCGATGACAGCAACAAGAAAATGTATTATAAAAAAGCCCATGGCAGCCAGCAGGAAGAAGAGCTGATTATAGAACCAGTACCAAAAGGCCAGTATCAGAAAAGTACGCATGGCAGAACCTCCTCACATAATGTATTAAGCAACTCAAACTTCGCACACGGAAAACATCCCGTATGCCTTGATAAATCAGCTTGAACTGAATGTCGAAAGCCATTCACGCACACTTCTGTGCACGCAGACGACTCATCCAAAGAGCGGGCAGATCGTTCAGGAATCGTTCCAAGAGCGATTCGACCAGCAAGACTTCTGACGGATATTCTGCCCGAAGCTGCTCCGCAAACTCCTGCAACACGAGGCGAAGCGCTTCCATGTACTTCAAGTCCGGAAGCTCATCAAGCCCCAGATAGAAGAGCTCGCCGAGGCTTCGCCCATCCGTGTTCTCACGTTCCTCGACAGCCAGGAGCATATATCGTGTGCAGACGACGGCGACATGCGCCGTCATCGCATCGTAGGAGACGGAACGACAATCCTTGCCGAGCCGCAGGTAGGACTTGCACGCTTTGAAGAACACCTCGATGCCCCAGCGCTTCCCGTAGAGCTGGATGACTTCTTCCTCCGAAAGCGAGAGGTCTGTCGTGACGAGGACGAGATAATCCTTCCGCTTGTTGCGGTTCCGCACGAAGACCAATCGCACAGGCACGAGGGATTCTCCCTGTTTCGTCGCGACAGCATCGACGGACAGGAGGTAACGCGAGCGTCCGCGGCGTTTCTTGTGTTCCTTGTAGATGGCCTTGACGTTCGAGATCTTCCCTTCGCAGGGGTAGCGCACCTTCTTGCTCTTCTTTGCCATAGCGGTGACGTCATAGCCGAGGTCATGGATGGCTTTCAGCGACGACGGCGAGCAGAACCATGTGTCGAAGAGGACGTACTGCGCGGGGATTCCTGTCGCCTTGACCTCCTGCAACAAATTGAGGACGACGGCTGGCGCTTCCATCTGCGCGAGCTTGCGCTGCTTTCCGCCGTTGCTTCTTGCATCGACGGATGCGCTGGCCTCATTGAGCCGGTTCTTTTCCTTCGAGGTTGAAAGAAGGCAGAACGTGAGTGGCAGGAACGTGTTCCCGTCCGTCCAGCCGAGGACGAGCAAGCGGAAGCCCTTCGTATAGCGGCGGCTCACATGGTCGTAGACGTTCGCCAAGAGTTCCACGCGCTTGGAACGCGAGCGGCTGAAGAGCGAATCGTCGACGACGATGGCACAACGCCGGCCGGCATCCGTCAGCGGCTTGATGGTTTCGTTGATGATCCGCGCCGCAAGAAGCAGCGTGAACTTGCGCCAGTTCGTGTGGCAGGAGTTCAAGAAGCGGTAAGCCGTGTCCTTGCCGAACGGCAGCGAATCCTCGTGAAGTCGGCGCTGCATATAGAGCGAGCGGTTCTCGAAGATGATGCTTACGAGCACGAGGAAAACGAGAATGGAGGAAAATCCTTTGAGCTTGCAAGCGTTGGCCGCGCGCAGAATCTGGCCGACATGATAACGACGGAAGAACGCCGAAGTTTTCTTCGAGATGGATTCCATCTGCTGGGTGGTTTGTGATATACTTTTCATAGCATGAGCCTCCGGTGCTTGGTATGTTTTTGAGCCAACATAATTATACCAAACTGGCAAGACTCATGCTATTTTTCTGTTTACAAAGCCTGGACTTTCAAGGGGTGCAGGGGATTTTTACCTGCGAAGTTTGAGTTATTAACATTTTAAACAGCAATGCAGACGCCTTCTTCAAAGGCGGCGTCTGCTGCTATTACAGGCATATAAAAAAGGAGCTGAACGAACGATGATTAACGAACAAGATAAGCAAGCGCTGAAAGGCAGGCTTGCTAATTATTTACAGGCCATGGCAGAAAAAGGTAATGGCGGCAAATATAACTGCCCTATTTGCGGCAGCGGAACCGGTATACACCATACTAGCGCTTTCAGTATCGCACCGAACGGCCAAAGCTGGAAGTGCTTTTCCTGCAACCACGGCGGCGATGTATTCGAGCTGGCGGCGCTGGTAAACAACCTTGATTCCAAAAGCGATTTTAACAAAGTGGCTAACATCGTAGCGGATGCAGTGGGATACAATTTGCAGGACGAACCCACAGACGCACAGGAACGCACCGCCACAGCTACGAAACCTATTCCGGTTATGAATAGCGTGGCCGCTTATCCTGCCAAAATTCAAAACACGCCACAGGGCAAATCTGAAAGCGACACACAAAACAAAGCAGATTTCAGCCAGCTAGTAAAGGAAGCTGCCGGGAATGTATCGCAGACTGATTATTTTATCAATCGCGGCTTGAGTGCTGCCACGATAGAAAAGCATAAGCTGGGATATATTACCCCGGAACTTGCTAAAAAGTACGGCCTGCAGGCTAATAGCGTGCTTATTCCCTACTCTACCGGCAAAGAGGACGTATATAATTACTACATCACGAGAAGCACAGAGGGCAAAGAGTACCGGAAACCCAAAAAAGAAGTTGCTGGCGCTGAACCGGTATACAATCTGCCTGCACTCTATGAGCCTACGGACGCGCCGTTATTCGTCACTGAAGGGCAGATAGACGCGTTAAGCATTATGGAGTATGAGCACGCAGACGCTGTTGCCATTGGCGGTGTAGATATAAACAAGCTGCTGCAGGCTATAGAAGGCATAGAAGGCTTTCAAAGGCCGCTTATCATTGCCACAGACGCAGACGAACGCGGCAAAGAAACCTGCCGGAAGCTGCTGCATGAATTAAAAGGCCGCGCCATAAAAGCGGCGGCCTATGAACACATTGACGGCTACAAAGACATTAACGATGAACTGAACGCAGACCGGGACGCGCTGGAACGCAATATATACCGCCACATTCTGCAATTCGACAAAAACAGCCTGCCAGCGCGCTACAAAATGCAGGAATTTTTGCACCGCATTAAAGAAGGCAGGAACGCCAAAACCTATAGCACCGGCTTGAAGGCATTAGACAAGGCGCTGAACGGCGGCCTACGTGAAGGCCTTTACTGTATAGGAGCTATGAGCGGATTTGGTAAAACTACCCTTGTACTGCAGATAGCGGATACAATAGCATCGGCTGGGGACGATGTATTATATATCAGCCTGGAAATGAGCGCGGACGAATTGACGGCAAAGAGCATCAGCCGCCGTACATATCAGCAGTGTATAGAATACGGCGCAAACCGTGAAAGCCTATTAGCTGTTGCAAGAACAACGCTTGACGTGCTGCGTTGCGATATTGCCACCCAGGCACAAAGCAAAACATTCATGGAAGCAGCCACGGCCTACACAGAGCATGAAGCAAAGTGCTTGTATATCGTGGAAGGTATGCAAGACGTGAACGCCGCA
Organism: Phascolarctobacterium succinatutens; assembly: GCF_023497905.1. Classification (NCBI taxonomy): domain Bacteria; kingdom Bacillati; phylum Bacillota; class Negativicutes; order Acidaminococcales; family Acidaminococcaceae; genus Phascolarctobacterium; species Phascolarctobacterium succinatutens. The sequence continues at coordinate 207,376 of NZ_CP097284.1, forward strand.
AAGGTAAGGCAGCTAGTAAAGCAGCACCAACAGCGCCACGGACGGCCGCCGGTAGTGTTTATAGACTATATGCAGCTATTGACCATAGCAGACACAACGCAGAACACCGACAAGCAAAAAATGGATGCTGCCATTAAGGCGCTGAAGGACATCAGCCGTGACTTTAAAATTCCGGTAGTGGCCATAAGCAGCATGAACCGCGCCAGCTATGACGGCGGCTTGAATATGGCATCGTTCAAAGAAAGCGGCAATATCGAATATACGGCAGATGTATTATTAGCGCTGGAAGCTGCCATTCCGGACGATTGCAAAGGGGACACAAAAGAAGCAAAGAAAAAAAGGCTTGCAGTTTTCAAGCAGAACAACGCACGCCAGCGCCACGGCGAACCGGTAAAGGTTGATATAAAAATCTTGAAATGCAGGACGGCAGCGCCCTTTACTACGGCCACAGTCGATAGCTGCAATATGTTTAACTGTTTCATGGATTGCCGAGATGAAGTAAAGCAAGTGCCAAAATTAAAACTGTAGACAGAAGGGAACGGAAAAATGAAGCTTGATTTTAGCAAACTGCTACAACAACCACAGCGCCAAACAGAGCCTGCAGGCAATGCAATAACCAAAGACCGCACACAGGCCATTATTAAGGCGCTGGAGAGTGGCGGCGACATATACGCCATAGCGCTTATGTTATGCGATGCTTTAGCGGATAACCTGCACAATGAGCTTTTCCGCCAGCGTGCACATGATGCTTTATTCCTGCTTCATCACGATGTACTGCAGCAAGGCAGCGACGATTTTTCACAGAAGCGGTATGAAGAAGCCTATAAAAAATATAGCCTGCTAAGCAACAGCACCCGGGAGCATCAGAAACTTGATAAACTGATTGCAGCTGCACAATGGGCGCATAGAGCGACACAACACTAGATATACACAGCAAAGGCCGCGCACCAAAGCAGCGGCCTTTTTACTAAGGGGGAACAACCATGTCAGTATACCAAGACAAGGCCACAGGAAAATATTACTTTGTCTGCACCTATAAAGATTGGCAAGGCAAGTCACACAGAAAATATACTCGTGGCTTTAAATTAGCTAGGGACGCCAAAGCAGCCGAACGAGATTTTCTAAACCAACAGCACGGCACAAACTGCATGAGTTTTAAGGCCTTGTATGAATTATATATAGCTGATTGCCGGGCAAGGCTGAAAGAAAGTACAGTGATCAGCAAGGATTCACTTTTTCAACATTCCATACTGCCGTTCTTTCAGAGATTCGACAACATAGGCAACATAACGCCAGCGCACGTCCGGCAATGGCAAAATGAATTGCTGACAAAGTACAAGCCTACTTCTTGCCGACGGATTCACAGCCAGCTTTCAGCAATATTTAATTTCGCCGTAAAATATTACGGCCTTGCAAGGAACGTAGCCTGCATTGCTGGCGGTATTGGAAAACGCAAGGCAGATAGCTCCAGCTATTGGACGCTGGAAGAATTCGAAAAGGCTATTGAACAGGTACAGGCATTGCAGGACAAAGCAGCCTTGACAGTATTATTTTATAGCGGCCTGCGTGTTGGTGAATTATTGGCGCTGACAGTCGCAGACTATGATAACAAAGCCAATACCATAACAGTAACAAAGACACTGTCACGCACGGCCACAGGCTATGTAATAGCGCCACCAAAGACACCAAAGTCAAGAAGAACAGTCACTATTCCTTGCAAGGCTAGTGCCGTGTTAAATGCCTACATAGCGACACTATACGAACCACAGCCACGAGATACTATTTTTATTGGCTTGAACGGAAACCACCTTGCCTATGTTATTAAGCTGGCAGCCGCTGGCGCTGATGTAAAAAAAATCAGAGTGCATGACCTGCGACACAGTCACGCCAGCTTGCTGATAAACAACGGCGCAAATATAAAGGCCGTATCTGAACGGCTAGGGCATGACGATATAAAAACCACGCTGAACACCTACGGACACTTATACAAAAACCAAGATAACGCACTTGCCGCAATGCTGGACAAATTATAAAGTGTTGCAGAAGTGTTGCGCCTATAACAAAACAGAACGCCGAAACCCGCTTGCCTAACGGATTTTCAGCGTTCTGTCTGTTTTTGGAGGAGAAAATATGAATTTGCTTAAAAAGCAAATAGCAGCTCGTTTAAAAGTAGAGGAGCTAACCAATGCACTTAAGGAAATTATCAAGGTCAAAGGTCAAGGCTGCAATGCAAAATCATGAAGGGACGATATACATTGGTTAGCCATCACTAACTTCACGATTATTGTAGCACATATTTTTACAGTTAGCAATAGCTAATTTTAATTTTTTTATTTTTTTTCGCGATTAACGCTGCGTGCAAAAAAACAACGCAGTCACGTTGCCGTTTTACGGAATACGTAACTGCGTTTAAGCTTGTAATTGTTATTCTTCCGGAGTTTTCTCCTCTGCATTTTCTTTAGCCTGCTCCTGCTGCAGCAAAGCCATAAACTGCTCGCCGGTGATAGTTTCCTTTTCAAGCAGGTACTGTGCCAGTACATCCAGCTTATTTCTGTTGTCCTGCAAAATCGTGCGTGCCTTTGCGTGAGCCTCCTTAATCAACGCCAAAACCTTGGCATCAATCTTGCCGGCTGTAGTTTCACTGCACTGCAGGGCAGCGTCACCGCCCAGATAACGGTTGGCCACAACCTCGGTAGCCATCATATCAAATTCTTCCGTCATACCCAGACGCGTTACCATGCTGCGTGCCAGCTTGGTTGCCTGCTCGATATCATTGGAAGCGCCGCTAGTAATGCTGCCGAAAACAACCTCCTCGGCACTGCGGCCGCCGGTCATAGTTACAATCTTGTTGAACAGCTCTTCCTTGGTCATCAGCACGCTGTCATTTTCGCTGATTTGCATGGTGTAGCCTAAAGCGCCGTTGGTACGCGGAATAATAGTGATCTTATGAACCGGAGCACTGTGCTTCTGCATAGCAGCAACAAGTGCATGGCCAATTTCGTGGTAGGCAATAACCTTTTTCTCTGCGAGAGAAATTACCGCACCCTTACGCTGATAACCGGCGATAACGGTTTCAATGGATTCCTCCAGATCTTCCTGCTCCACCACGTTACGATGCATTTTTACAGCGCGCAACGCACCCTCGTTGATAATGTTGGCGAGCTCCGCACCGCTGGCTCCGGCTGTTGCCCGCGCCAACGTACCGTAATCGATATTGTCTGCCATACGCACATTACGTGCATGAACCTTCAGGATAGCCTCACGGCCTTTCAGATCTGGCAGCTCAACAGGAATGCGACGGTCAAAACGTCCCGGACGCAGCAGCGCCTTATCCAGAGATTCCGGACGGTTGGTAGCTGCCAGAATAACTACACCCTTGCTGCCGTCAAAGCCGTCCATTTCGCTCAGCAGCTGATTCAAAGTCTGCTCGCGTTCATCATTGCCGCCGAACTGGCCGTTATCACGGCGTTTGCCGATGGCATCGATTTCATCGATAAATACTATGCAAGGTGCCTTTTCCTGCGCCTGCTTGAACAAATCGCGCACACGGGCAGCGCCCATGCCAACGAACATTTCTACAAATTCACTGCCGCTGATGCTGAAGAACGGCACCTTGGCTTCACCTGCTACCGCACGCGCCAGCAAGGTTTTACCCGTACCGGGAGGGCCTACCAGCAATGCACCCTTCGGCATGTTAGCACCGATATCCTTGTACTTGCCTGGATTATGCAGAAAATCCACCAGCTCCATCAGTGCTTCCTTAGCCTCGTCCTGACCTGCTACATCGGCAAAGCTTTTGCCTGTCTGCGCTTCCACATAGACCTTGGCATTGCTCTTGCCGAAGCTCATGGCGTTGCCGCCCATGCGCTTGCCCATGAAGTACATAAATAACTGTCCCAGGCCAAAGAAAATCAGAATCGGCAGTACCCAATTGGTGAAAAAGGTTACCAGAGGACTTTGTTCCTTAGGCACAACCTGCGTAAATTCTACCTTACTCTTCATCAGACGGTTAGCCAGCTCCGGGTCTTCCACTCTGCCTGTAACGTAAATTTCTTTTTCGTTGTTCTTATCAACCGCAGCCAGACGCTTATCGGTAATTTCTACCTTAGATACCTTGCCTTCATCCACCATCTGAAGAAAATTATTATAGGAAACCTCCTTCATTTTCGGGTTAAAGAACATTGGCATGATTACGGAATTGAATACCAGAATCAAAACCAGCATCAGCATATAATAATACGTCAATGGCCGTTTTTTATCATTGTTATCGTTCATCATTTCATCTCCTCGCTATGCTTTATAAGTATTATTGTATACCTATTTATAGCAATAAACAAACGAAAAAAATGTGAAGCTGATTGTATCGTCAACACAAAAAGTGTTAAAAAATCACACTCTCCCCGTCCCCTGCAAGAATACTTGTATACATGCGTCCTATCCCTTGAATTTACATGTCATTTTCTATACAATTAGCTTGTAACTATCTAAGGAGGTCAAACTTATGCCTAAAATTAATACAGTTTTAGTTGCTAACCGCGGCGAAATCGCTATCCGCGTTTTCCGCGCCTGCAACGAATTAGGAATCCGTACTGTTGCTATATATTCCAAGGAGGACACCCTGTCCCTGCATCGCAATAAAGCCGACGAGGCCTACATGGTAGGCGAAGGCAAAAGTCCGACCGACGCTTATCTTGATATCGAAGACATTCTGCGCATAGCCAAGGAGCATGACGTAGATGCCATCCATCCCGGTTATGGCTTTTTATCCGAAAACAGTAATTTAGCACGCCGCTGTGCTGAGGAAGGCCTGATTTTCATCGGCCCGCGTCTGGAACACCTGGTAATGTTCGGCGACAAAATCAACGCCCGTAAGCAAGCCGAGCTGGCAGGCATCCCCATGATTCCCGGCAGCAAGGGTACAGTAAACAGCCTCGATGAGGTACTGGCCTTTGGCGAAAAATGCGGTTATCCTATCATCATTAAAGCAGTCAACGGCGGCGGCGGCCGCGGTATGCGCGTTGTTCACAGCGCCGAAGAAGCCATAACTGCCTACGACATGGCTAAAAGCGAAGCTAAAAAAGCCTTTGGCAATGATGAAATATATCTGGAAAAATATCTGCAAAATCCGAAACACATTGAAGTACAGATTATCGGCGATACCCACGGCAATTTAATGCATCTGTTCGAGCGCGACTGCTCCGTACAGCGCCGCCACCAGAAGCTGGTTGAAATTGCTCCGGCCTTCGCCCTGCCTATAGAACAGCGCAAAGCTATCTGCGAGGCTGCTGTCAAGCTGATGAAAAATGTTGACTACATCAGCGCCGGCACCGTAGAATTTTTGGCTACTCCCGACGGCAAGTTCTACTTCATCGAGGTTAACCCCCGCATTCAGGTTGAACACACCGTTACCGAGCAGATTACCGGTATCGACATTGTGCAAACACAAATCAAAATTGCTGAGGGGTACAACCTGCACGGCCCGGAAATCGCCCTGCCGCAGCAGGATGAGCTGACAACCATCGGCCACGCTATCCAATGCCGTATTACCACAGAGGACCCGTCCAATAACTTTATGCCCGATACCGGCAAGCTGATTACCTACCGCAGCGGCGGCGGCTTCGGCATCCGTCTAGACGGCGGCAACGCCTTCACCGGCTCCGTCATCACTCCGTACTACGATTCTCTGCTGGTTAAGGCTACCACCTGGGGCCTCACTCACCAGATTGCAATTACCAAGATGCTGCGCTGCTTGAAAGAATTCCGTATCCGCGGCGTCAAAACCAATATCCAGTTTTTGGAAAACGTACTGCAGAACCCGCACTTCATCAAGGGCGATTATACTACCGACTTTGTTGATAATACACCGGAGCTGTTTGTCTTCCAAAAAACCTTGGACCGCGGCAACAAGCTGCTGAACTACATTGCCGATATCACCGTCAACGGTTACTCTAACGTCGGCGTACAGCCGAAGCCTGACTTTGCTCCGCTGAATATGCCCAAGCCCTACAATGGCATTCTGGCGCTGGGTGCTAAGCACGTTCTCGATACCCGCGGACCTGAAGGTCTTGCTGAATGGGTACTGGCACAGCAGGAGATTCTGCTCACAGACACCACCTTCCGTGATGCGCATCAGTCCCTCTTCGCCACCCGTCTGCGTACTGCCGATATGCTGCGCGTTATGCGTGACACCGCCGGCAAGCTGCCCGGACTTTTCTCCTTTGAATGCTGGGGCGGCGCTACCTTCGACGTAGCCTATCGCTTCCTCGACGAAAGCCCCTGGCAGCGTCTGGCACAGTTCCGTCAGGCTGCACCGAACATTCTCTTCCAGATGCTGCTGCGCGGTGCCAACGCCGTAGGCTACACCAGCTATCCGGATAATGTTGTTAAGCAGTTCATTAAGCTGGCAGCCAAAAACGGTATCGACGTTTTCCGTATCTTCGACAGCCTCAACGGTCTGGACAATATGCGCCTGTCGATTGACACCGTCCGCGAATGCGGCAAGGTAGCAGAGGCAGCACTGTGCTACACCGGCGATATTCTCGACCCCAACCGCGATAAATACGATTTACATTACTACATCAATATGGCTAAGGAGCTGGAAAAAGCCGGCGCCAACATTATCGCCATCAAGGATATGGCAGGCCTGTTGAAGCCGGAAGCAGCTTACCGCCTGGTAAGCAGCCTCAAATCCTACGTCAACGTACCTATCCATCTGCACACCCATGAAGGCAGCGGCAACGCTATCTACACCTACGCGCGTGCTATTGATGCCGGCGTTGATATCGTAGATACTGCTATGAGCGCCATGAGCAACGGTACCTCCCAACCCAGCGGCAGCAGCCTGTACTACGCACTCAGCGGTCATCCGCGTCAACCGCGTCTTGACGTAGACGCTATGAACGAGCTGTCCCGTTATTGGGAAACCGTGCGTCCCTACTACAAGGCAGCCGACAGAACCGAAAACTTCCCCAACCCCGAGGTTTACGTACACGAAATGCCCGGCGGACAATATACCAACCTCAAACAGCAGGCACAAGCTCTGGGCCTCATCCATCGTTGGGAGGAAATCAAGGATATGTATCACCGCGTATCCATGATGTTCGGCGATTTAATCAAGGTTACTCCATCCTCCAAGGTTGTCGGTGACATGGCACTCTTCATGGTACAGAACGACCTGACGGAAGAAGATGTATATGCTAAGGGCGATATTCTGGACTTCCCGGCCTCCGTTGTGGAATTCTTCGAAGGACGCATCGGCACTCCGTACCAAGGGTTTCCCGAAAAGCTGCAGAAGCTGGTGCTCAAAGGACGCGCACCTATCAGCGAGCGTCCTGGCGCTGTACTGCCTCCGGTAGATTTTGAGGATGTACGCGCTAAGCTCAAAGAGCTTGAAGCACCTACTACGGACGAAGCAGTGAGCGCTTACTGCCTCTATCCTAAGGTATTCACCGACTGGGTAAACCGTTACAACCAATTCGGCGATGTATCCGTTCTCGATACTCCTACCTTCTTCTTCGGCATGACTCCGGGCGAGGTTATCAAGGTTGAAATTGAACAGGGCAAAGTGCTCGTTATCAAGCTGGACCACATATCCGAAGCCAACGCTGCCGGTATGCGCACCGTCTTCTTCGAATTCAACGGCCTGCCGCGTGAAATCGAAATCAAGGACCGCAACGCCAAGACCACCACTGTTACCCGCAAGAAAGCAGAAAAGGGCAACATGGGCGAAATCGGCGCTTCCCTTTCCGGCTCCGTTGTCAAGGTGCTAGTAGAAAAGGGCCAGTCCGTTACCAAGGGCACTCCGCTGATTGTTACCGAAGCTATGAAGATGGAAACCACGCTTTCGGCACCGATTTCCGGTATCGTCAGCGCTATCCATGTAGCTGCAGGCGAACGCGTAGAAAGCGGCGACTGCCTCCTGGAAATAAAAACTCAAATGTAAATTGCATACGCTTAAACTTAAGGCTGCTGCCGTGGCGGATTTCCGCTGCTACGGCAGCCTTACTTTTTTTGCTGGTCATTATTTTTCCTCTATGTTATGATATAGTTACTCTTTGCTTTTTTAAAACAGCATTATTTGCTGCAATACATATTTTTATTACGAGGTGAGCACATGAAGCAGACAATCTATCAATATGTAAACAGCTATCTGGACGAGCATGGCCGCTTTACTGCTACCAATCTGTGCGATGACCGCTACGCCACCATTCCACGTCCCCTTGGCTCCGAGGATGCCTTTCACTATACAATGGGCAACCTGCCCAATCCCAAATCCGCCAGCATACTGCTCAAGCTGCTGCAGGCCTATCTGAACGAGCCTACCACCCAGCAGCGCAGCAAACTGTACAATGAACTGAAGGGCATGGCCTTTGCGGAATATTGCGACCCCTTTATCGAAGCTTTAGACCAGAATGATATCAACAGTGTTGCCTTCGACCTGGCGCGACGCTTTTTCTATAACGCCGACGGACGTGAGCATGTTAAATTCGCCCTGCTGCTTTTCGGCATGTACGGCATGGAAAAAATTTGTCAGCAGGAGCCGGAGCTGTGGCAGGATTTGCTGCGCATAGCACACTGCGAGGAATTTACCTTCGCCTTTTTATATTCCTGCCGCGTAACAAATTTCAACCCGCAAAACGCTATCTGGGAGCTTATCCGCTGCACCAGTGGCTGGGGCAAGGTTTTCAGCATTACCGACTGCCACTGCCGTGATGAGGAGGAACGCCTCTGGCTGCTGCAGAACGGCCCCGATATCGACGTAGAATATCCGCCGTTGTCCGTCAAATTCATCAGAGAAACACATTTAGAGGAACAGCTGGCACATCCGCTTAACTACGCACAGTATAAAAGCGCTGTCATCATCGTGGGCAATTATCTGATTATGCTCAACCATTTCCCGGCAGAGGTAATCGAAGAGCAGTTCAACATCAGCGATATCCATCTGAACAAGCTGCTTACCTGCCTGCTTGCGCAGGCCGAAGCACATGTCAGCAAACCGGAGGATGTACTTGATTTAATCAGCTACGTTACGGCGCTGCAGCAGCTTTGCGATGAGCAGAACCATAGGCAGCTCACGCTTAACCAATGCCATGAGCAGATTGCCGCCTGCGAAAAAATCATCTACCGCAAGTACTGGCAGCCTGAAATTGACAGCGATTTAATCAAGGACAATAAGCTTGATTATCAGCTGTGCAACCTGGCAGTGGAGCTGGATATAGACATTTGGCCGCGGCTTTTCGATTTTTGGTTGGCACATCCGGACGAAACACCGCTGTTCCCGTACCTACTTTCCTACGAAGGCGAGCAGCGCTCCGAACGCGTGCTGCGTCAAATCGAAGCAGACCTGCCCCGCTACTGCGTAGAACAAAACGACCTGCTGGTACCGCTGCGTTATCTCAACACACATCCGGGTGAAAGCGATGCTATTATCTGCGCTGCCCTGGAATCCATCTTCGATTTGCCGCGCGGCATTGCCTGCGGTATCGTCGATGACTGGGGACAGGAATTTATCACGCCTGCCATCCGCCGCTCGCTGATTAAAGCGCGTCAGCTCAGCAATAACGATGTAGTTACCGCACGTATCGACTGCCTGCTGGCTGGCAAGCATTTCGACATCGGCAAATTCCTCAACAAACGCAAATAAGCAGACTGCTATGCAATGTTATTGCTTAGCTTAGACAGTTATTGTTAAGAAAAGCTTTCTCAGCACATAACAAAACCGGTTTCCCTATCAGCTTAAAAGCCTGGGAAACCGGTTTTTTAGTATGCACTTATTTACTTTTAGCCGCAATAGCCATGCGGATGGCCCTTATGCCACTTCCACGCGGTGCTGATAACCTCATCTACACTGCTGTGCTGCGGCTCCCAGCCAAGCTCCTCACGGATTTTTGCCGAAGAAGCAATGAGCACTGCGGGATCACCGGCACGACGCTCCTTCTCCACAACGGGGAAGTCAACGCCGGTAACCTTTTTGGCGCTGTCAATCATCTGGCGTACGCTAAAGCCGTTTTCACTGCCCAGATTATACACACGGCTGCTGCCACCGCTCAAAAGATGTTTGAGTGCCAGCACATGCGCCTTCGCCAAATCGCAGACATGAATATAATCACGCACACAGGTACCGTCAGCCGTCGGATAATCGGTACCGAAGATAGAAACCTGCTTGCGCACGCCCTGCGCCGTTTTCAGAATCAGCGGAATCAGATGGCTTTCCGGACTGTGGTCCTCGCCGATATCGCGCGTCGGAGAAGCACCGGCAGCGTTAAAATAACGCAAAGCCACATAACGCATATCGTAGGCATGGTCATAATCTGCCAGCATGCCTTCAATCGCCAGCTTGGTACGGCCGTAAACATTGGTCGGTGCCAGACGGCTGTCCTCGGTAATAGGTACTGCTTCCGGCTCACCGTAAACAGCTGCGGTAGAAGAAAATACCATGCGGTCCACACCTGCACCACGCATAGCCTCTAAAAGATGCAGGCTGCCTTCAACATTATTAAAATAATATTTCGCCGGGTCGGTCATAGATTCGCCAACCAGACTGCTGGCAGCAAAATGAATCACCGCATCAATTTTAAACTGCTCCATAATGTGCTTGGCAAAACGCACATCATGGATATCGCCCTCTACCAGCTGTACTTCGTCAGGCACTGCCGCCTCATGGCCAGTAGAAAAATTATCATAAACAATAGGAGTAAAGCCGCTCTTTTGCAGCTCCTCCACTACATGGGAGCCAATATAACCTGCTCCGCCGGTAACAAGGATATTCATTAATTATTTGCTCTCCTTTGCAACGATTCCCTGCAGATAAGTCAGGAACTTGTCACGCAGCTCAGGACACTTCAGCGCCATTTCTACAGTTGCCTCCAAGAAGCCCTGCTTATCGCCCACGTCATAACGACGGCCTACAAAGTCATAAGCATACATCGGCTGCTCCTTAGCCAATACCTTAAGCGCATCGGTCAGCTGGATTTCATTACCACGGCCGGGCTGAGTTTGCTCCAGAATCGGGAAAATTTCCGGTGTAATTACATAACGGCCCAAAACCGCCAGACGAGAGGGTGCTTCTTCTACTGCAGGCTTTTCTACCATATCGTTTACCTTAACGGTACGTGCTTCATCAGTCGGTTCACCGGCAACAATGCCATAGGCAGAAACCTTCTCCTGCGGCACCTCCTGCACACCTAAAACACTGGCACCGGTTTTATCGTAAACATCAATTAGCTGCTTCAGTGCAGGCACCCGGCTGTCAACAACATCATCGCCCAGCAGTACGGCAAAGGGCTCATCGCCAACAAAATGCTTAGCGCACAAAATAGCATGACCAAGTCCGCGCGGTTCCTTTTGGCGGATATAATGAATGCGAATATCGGAAATTTTGCGTACCAGCTCCAGCTCCTTGGTTTTGCCGCTGGCCTCCAGGTTCAGCTCAAGCTCGATGCTGCGGTCGAAATGATCCTCGATGGCACGCTTGCTGCGGCCGGTAATAATTAGGATGTCCTCAATGCCGGAAGCAAGAGCCTCTTCGATAATATATTGGATGGTCGGTTTATCAACAATAGGCAGCATCTCCTTCGGAGTTGCTTTGGTAGCAGGCAGGAAGCGTGTTCCCAGGCCTGCTGCCGGAATAACGGCTTTACGTACAGGTTTAAACATTTTATCTTATCTCCTTGTATAGACTCAATTTATAAATCGCGGTGACTCAGCAAGCGATGCTTTACGGGAAGCATCTAAAATCAGGCTTCCTCTCCGCCGATAACTTCCAAAAGCTCTGCAGTCTTAGCCGCCAGCAGCTCCTTGTCACTCTTAGTTTCTACGTTCAAGCGCATTACAGGCTCCGTATTTGATACACGCACATTAAAGCGCCAGTTGTCATAGGCAACGCTCAGGCCGTCCAGATGGTCCTGCTCGCCGTCAGCATATTTTTTGCCCAACTCAGCCAGCACTGCTGCGGAATCTGCCACCTTGCGGTTGATTTCGCCGCTGCAGGGATACATAGCAACGCGCTCGCCTACCAGCTCGCTAAGCTTTTTGCCGCTGCGGCACATCAGCTCGGTAACCAGCAGCCAGGGAATCATGCCGCTGTCGCAGCAGGAGAAATCGCGGAAATAATGATGCGCGCTCATTTCGCCGCCGTACAGCACGTCATTGTTGCGCATGCATTCCTTCATAAAGGCATGACCGCTCTTGCAGCGTACAGGCACACCGCCGTCACGCTGCAAAATAGCTTCGGTGTTCCAGGTAAGGCGCGGGTCGAACATAATCTTTGCACCCGGCTCATTGTGCAGGAAAACCTCCGCCAGCAGGCCGACAATATAATAGCCCTCGATAAAATCTGCCTTCTCGTCAAAGAGGAAGCAGCGGTCGAAGTCGCCATCCCAGGCAATACCAAGATCCGCACCGCTCTCACGTACAACCTTAGCCGTAGCTTCACGGTTGGGCAGCAGCAACGGGTTGGGCACACCGTTCGGGAAGGTACCGTCAGGAGTTTCGTTCAACGTGATAAATTCAAACGGCAGATGCTTCGCCAGCTCCTTCAAAATAGGACCGGCACCGCCATTGCCGGGGTTAGCAACAATTTTCATCGGCTTGAGCACGCTTGTATCAACATAGGTCAGCAAATGCTCGATATAGGCAGGCATAATATCCATATGCTCCAAAGCACCCATAGTTTTGCCTGCTACTACCTTATGCACGAACTCTTTGGTTGTAGCAACCATCTCACCGATTTCCTTCAGACCGGTATCGCTGGAAACAGGACGTGCATCACGGCGTACCAGCTTCATGCCGTTATATTCCTTGGGATTATGGCTGGCAGTAACCATAATACCGCCGTCTGCTTTCAGATGAGCAGTAGCAAAATAAATCATTTCCGTACCGCATTGGCCGATATCAATAACCCTGGTGCCGCCATGGCGCAGTCCCTCCGTCAGCGCATCCACCAGTGCTCTGCCGCTCAAGCGGATATCATGTCCGACAACAACAGTTTCCGCAGCGAACATTGCCGAAAAAATTCGTCCCATACGGTAAGCCATTTCCTCGTTAACTTCTGTGGGGTAAACGCCGCGTACATCGTAGGCCTTAAAAGCCTTGTTCGTAACTTGCATTTGTCTATTCTCCTTTTTTATAGTGTATTTAGCAAAATTTCATTGTTCAAGAACCATTTTATATTATTCTTCATCCAACAAAAAAATCCTGCCTGCATCGCAGACAGGATTTGAACGCTACAGCTTAGCACCGCTCGCACGGATAACTTCTTCCGCTGCCTCGCCCAGATACCAACGGATAACGGAAAAGAACGGCAGCGTCACGCCATTATAGTCAGGCACCAGACAGATGGTTGCCAACATTTCCAAAACTTCATCCAGCTCACGGCCCTTACTAAGCTCATCACTTATCTGGTCCTCCAGCGTATGGATTACCTCACGACGCATGCGCATCAGCCGCGGCGCGTTCAAGTTCAGCTCGCGGATAGTGCTGCGCGCCTTACCCTGCAAATCTTTGGGGCAGGTATCTTCGTCTACGTACATCCGCCCGCTATGCTCCGCATAACGGAACAGACGGATTTTGCCGGGAATCTTCAGCGGATTGAGGATATAGTTTGTAATTTCACGCCCACCCTTAGGCACATCGCAGCTGCGGTCACGCTTCTGGCTTGAATAGCGCCACTCGGGGTCAGGCACATAAGGCTGACTGCCGCCGTGGCACACGCCCAACAGATTGCGCCAATCCAGATGATAGTTGTGCCCATGCTCCTGCGTAGCATTTTTCGGATAAAAATGCTCCACGCGGAAGTCGTCAACCTCGCCTTCCTCATCCGCCAGCTTAATGCCTACCTCACAATAGGCGCAAAGGCCGTGCTGGTCACGCAAAATTGCTTCCCGCACCTGTTTATAGCCCCTGCGGCAGCGACGGCGGAAATGCTCCCAGGTTTCCTCGGGATTATGCAGCCTGTACTGCCTGAGAAGCTCAGGTTCTTCCTTGCTTTTATAAACACGTTTCATGAGCGCCTCCTGCGGAACTGACGCATACGGATATCCATATCCGCACGCAGCAGAGCAGGCTCCTTGCCCTTGGACCATTTATCCAGCTTTTTGCGCAGTTCCAGCGCTTCCGGCGTATCCCAGGCATCCTCGCTCACCAGCTGCAGATAACGCTTTAAATCCTGCACAATCGGCAGAGCTTGCGGACGTGGGCTCACATTCTGAATATCCTGCAGCAGCTGATAGCTGTTGGCGCCCAAGGAAAAATCTACGTGGCGCACGCCTTCGAACTGCTTGCCCCAGGCCAATACGCGTATGCTCTCGGCCGGCACGCTGCTAAGCACCTGCGCACTATGCGTAGTCACTACAAACTGTACCATCGGGAAGGTTTTCTGTAAATCCAGCAGTACCGTCTGCTGCCACAGCGGATGCAGATGCATTTCTACCTCATCAATCAATACAAGCCCCGGAGTCTTGGTTACCGCATCCTCACGCAGCTGCGGATTCAGACGCGCCATGCGATAGGCCAGGTCAGCCACCATGCTGATAATACTGCGAAAGCCGTCGCTCAATTCATCTACCACCATTTCACCCATATCGGGATGACTGACAACAAAGCATTTCAGGCGGTAATTATAATACAAATCACGCAGGCCGGTACTTTCCAGACACACGTCGACAGCGTTCTGAATCGCATTCTTCAGCATCACATTGCGCTTCACCTCTGCGCTGTACTGCTGCTCTGACTGCGCACACTTGGTGACATACTCAAACCATTTCCCGAAGGTGCTGTAGGAAGAAGACGGCTCCAGGCATTCCTCGTAGCCTACATTGCGTTCCATCAGCGATTTATGAAAATTTGTCATCAGCTTGCTGTCTACCCAAATGCGCTGAGTACCGTAATAGGCAAGCACCGGCAACAGCCTGTTGCCGTTCTCCTTGGCATCGTGCGCCAATGCACAGCCACGTTCGCACAGCTCATCAGCATCATCCTCAGGCACATTTCCCTCCAGCAGGCGGCGGTTACAGGTAAGCTTTTTGCCGTAAACCTCACCCTCCAGCTTAATTTCTACCGGATAATGGCATTCCATACCATCAATATGACGCATATCCTTTTTATAAACAGGCACACGCCGCACATCCTGGGGAGTAATTTGCCGGCCACTGGCATCAAAGCTGCGCAGATAGGGCTCCAGAGCAATTGCCAGCGCATCAAAAATCGCCGTCTTGCCCTTGCCGTTTTCGCCTACAATAACTGTCAGCTTAGGTTCAAAAGCAATATCAAGCTCATCGTAACAACGGAAATTCTTCAGTCTTAATCTTTCTATCTGCATAATCTGACCTCCGTTTCTGTATCTCTGCTTACATTATAGCATTATTTGCATCCCATACTAAGATTTTTTACAGTTTTATTATGATTTTTTTGTGGCAGGGTGTATAATAAATAAACATCATCAGCAATTACTTGGTACTTGCCAACAATTACGCAACCGAAAGGAAAACCTGTTTATGAACATATTTCTTCTGCTTACAATCGCCATGCTCATGATCATCCTCATGCTGAGGCGTCACATCCCCATCGGCCCCTGTATGCTCACCAGCGGTATTTTTATCTGGCTGATGAAAGCACCGGAGCTGCCGTATCTGGTACAGGCATTACGCGAAACATTAACAATGCCGCGCACCTATGATATTCTTTTTGCCCTTTATTTTGTCATGTGCCTGGAAATCGAGCTGCGCACCAGCGGTGCATTGGCAGGTATGGTGCAGGCGCTGCAGCGCATCTTTTCCAGCGCTAAGGTAACCCTGGCCGTGATGCCTGCCTTCTTAGGCCTGCTGCCGTCACTTGGTGGCGCACGCTTCTCGGCTCCTATTGTAGAGGAAGCCAGCAAAAATCTGCCTATCGAACAGGAGCATAAAGCTGCCATCAATTTCTGGTTCCGCCATATCTTTGAATTTTCCAGCCCGATTATTCCCGGTATGATTATGGCCTGCAACATCGCCGGCGTCAGCTACGGTGAATTCATTCTGCATCTGGCCTGGCTAACCGTACTGGCCTTCTCCGCAGGCTGGTTTGTCCTCATCCGCCCCATCAAAGCGGAAAACAGCCGTACCGAAACTATTGCCAATGACAGTCAGGGTACGCAGGATTTATGGCTGGCGCTTTCGCCTGTCATTATCACCTTTATTCTCGTAGTATTCTGCGGCTTGAACGCCTCCGCCGGCATGGGCCTGGTCACAGCCTGCCTGTTTCTGGTACTTCGCTTTACTAATCGCGAGGTTGGCCTCAAGGATGTTGTTATCGGCGCTCTGGACATCAAAATGTTCCTCAATGTGCTGTGCATCCTCTACTTCATTCAGATATTGACCGTCACCCACGTGCTGCAGGAAATCGTCGCAGCCTTCCAAAGCTCTCCGCTGCCGGTGCCTGTTATCATCGCCTGCGTCAGCTTCATCATCGGCGTGCTCACCGGCATGTCACAGGGACATGTGGCTATCGTTATGCCTATCGTTGCCGCTATGCAGACAGGCAGCCTGAACCTGGCCGGCGTTGCCATGGCCTTCGGTATTGCCGGTCAGATGCTCACACCGACGCATATGTGCCTTGTTATCACCGTCGATTATTTCAAAGCCAACTTTTTTAAAACGCTTAAGCCGGTTCTGCTTTGCGAAATCATCATTCTGACTCTCTTTACAGCTTATACATATTTCACATGGTAAATTTTCAGTGCTTAGTCAGCAGCAAGCAGTGTTCGGATTAGTCCTCAAAACACTGTCCGTTGCATATTAAGCATTTTATTTTTATTATTTACTTGCAGTAGCCTAAAGTTTAAGTGTATAATAGCATTATCTATTCTTAAATTTTGGAGGGGTGTTTGTGAATTATACGGAAATGGTAGTCTTCATCGTCTACCTGCTATTCATGCTGTCAATCGGTATCTGGTTCTTCTATAAAAATCGTCAGGGTGGTGAAAAGACCTACTTCCTCGGCGGCCGTCAGATGGGACCGTGGGTAACCGCTCTTTCTGCCGGTGCTTCTGATATGAGCGCCTGGGTGCTCATGGGCTTGCCGACATCTATCTATGCTCTTGGTCTCGGTCAGGCCTGGATCAGTATCGGCCTGCTCACCGGCTATTCCTTAAGCTGGATTTTCCAAGCACCGCGCCTGCGCCGTTTTTCTATCGTGGCAAACGATGCCATCACTATTCCGCAGTACCTCAGCAACCGCTTTTTATCTAAGTCCCATGTGCTGCAGGTAATCTGTGCAATCGTTTTCCTTATTGCCTACACTATTTATTCCGCATCAAGCATCAAGGCTTGCGGTACTCTGTTCAACACCGTTATCGGCATTGATCAGACCTACACCATGTATGTGGCAGCCTTCATCATCATCGGCTACACCTTCTTAGGCGGCTTCTCCGCTGTTTGCTGGACTGACTTCTATCAAGGCCTGATGATTCTCGGTTCTCTGCTGATTGCACCTATCTTCGCAGTGTCCTTAATCAATCCGCAGGCTGTTGCCGGCATTCCGCCCGATTACTGGAATCCGGTTGCCAAAACCTCTGATATTATCTCCGGCTTCGGCTGGGGGCTTGGCTACTTCGGTATGCCGCATATCATCATCCGCTTCATGTCCCTCAAATCCCAGAAGGAAATGAAGAAATCCGCTGTTATCGCTATCAGCTGGACCGCCCTCATCTGCTTCTTCGCTACCATGGTAGGCGTTGTCGGCCGTATGTATCTGGGCATGGATGAGAACATCAATCAAAACTCTCTGGTATTCATCGCCATGGTTCGCAGCATTTTCCCGGCTCTGATGAGCGGTATCCTGCTTTCCGGCGTATTGGCAGCTTCCATGAGTACTGCTTCCAGTCAGCTGCTCGCTTCCGCTTCTGCCTTTGCCAGCGACGTTTATAAACCTGTAATCCGTAAATACCAATCCGGTGACAAGGAAATGCTTTGGGCAGGACGTATCGTTGTACTCGTTATCTCCTTCGTAGCTCTGCTTATTGCCGATTCTCCGCGTGCAGGCAGCATTATGGAGCTGGTTGCCAACGCCTGGGGCGTATTCGGTGCAGCCTTCGGTTCTGCTATCATGCTCAGCCTTTTCTGGCGCGGCTTCACCTTCCAGGGTGCGGTAGCCTGCATCATCGTCGGTGCTGTTGTCGACATCGGCTGGTACCTGACTATGGCAGCCTCCACCGGCATCTACGAAATTATCCCCGGCTTTTTTGCCAGCCTTGTAGCAGGTGTCATTGTTTCCCTGCTCAGCGGCGGTCCTTCCAAGGATGTTGCTGCGCTTTATGATAAAGCCAACAACTACTTTGAGGAATAATTGTATAAGCCTAAAAAATTAGCCACATAAAAAAGTCCGATTTGTCATCACAGACGAATCGGACTTTTTATATTCTCAGCAAAATTTCAAGCTAATTTTACCCAAAGAGGCAAAAGCATAGCATTTTCCTCTCAATCATATTATAATAAAAGTGACCAATAAAATTGCTTAACTCAAACTTCGCACACGGAAAACATCCCGTATGCCTTGATAAATCAGCTTGAACTGAATGTCGAAAGCCATTCACGCACACTTCTGTGCACGCAGACGACTCATCCAAAGAGCGGGCAGATCGTTCAGGAATCGTTCCAAGAGCGATTCGACCAGCAAGACTTCTGACGGATATTCTGCCCGAAGCTGCTCCGCAAACTCCTGCAACACGAGGCGAAGCGCTTCCATGTACTTCAAGTCCGGAAGCTCATCAAGCCCCAGATAGAAGAGCTCGCCGAGGCTTCGCCCATCCGTGTTCTCACGTTCCTCGACAGCCAGGAGCATATATCGTGTGCAGACGACGGCGACATGCGCCGTCATCGCATCGTAGGAGACGGAACGACAATCCTTGCCGAGCCGCAGGTAGGACTTGCACGCTTTGAAGAACACCTCGATGCCCCAGCGCTTCCCGTAGAGCTGGATGACTTCTTCCTCCGAAAGCGAGAGGTCTGTCGTGACGAGGACGAGATAATCCTTCCGCTTGTTGCGGTTCCGCACGAAGACCAATCGCACAGGCACGAGGGATTCTCCCTGTTTCGTCGCGACAGCATCGACGGACAGGAGGTAACGCGAGCGTCCGCGGCGTTTCTTGTGTTCCTTGTAGATGGCCTTGACGTTCGAGATCTTCCCTTCGCAGAGGTAGCGCACCTTCTTGCTCTTCTTTGCCATAGCGGTGACGTCATAGCCGAGGTCATGGATGGCTTTCAGCGACGACGGCGAGCAGAACCATGTGTCGAAGAGGACGTACTGCGCGGGGATTCCTGTCGCCTTGACCTCCTGCAACAAATTGAGGACGACGGCTGGCGCTTCCATCTGCGCGAGCTTGCGCTGCTTTCCGCCGTTGCTCCTGGCATCGACGGACGCGTCGGCCTCGTTGAGACGATTCTTTCCCTTCGATGTCGAAAGGAGGCAGAACGTGAGCGGCAGGAAGGTGTTCCCATCCGTCCAGCCAAGGACGAGCAGGCGGAAGCCCTTCGTATAACGGTGGCTCACATGGTCGTAGACGTTCGCCAAGAGTTCCACGCGCTTGGAGCGCGAGCGGCTGAAGAGCGAATCGTCGACGATGATAGCGCAACGACGTCCGGCGTCTGTCAACGGTTTGATGGTTTCGTTGATGATCCGCGCCGCAAGGAGC
The DNA here is from genome assembly GCF_023497905.1 of Phascolarctobacterium succinatutens. Lineage (NCBI taxonomy): Bacteria > Bacillati > Bacillota > Negativicutes > Acidaminococcales > Acidaminococcaceae > Phascolarctobacterium > Phascolarctobacterium succinatutens. The sequence goes on from NZ_CP097284.1 coordinate 227,039, forward strand.
AGCGTGAACCTGCGCCAGTTCGTGTGACAGGAGTTCAAGAAGCGGTAGGCCGTGTCCTTGCCAAACGGCAGGGATTCCTCGTGAAGCCGGCGTTGCATGTAAAGCGAGCGGTTCTCGAAGATGATGCTGACGAGCACAAGGAACACCAGAATAGCGGAAAAGCCCTTGAGTTTGCATGCGTTGGCAGACCGCAAAATCTGGCCGATGCGATATTGGTGGAAGAACAGCGAAGTTTTCTTCGAAATGGATTCCATCTGATGGGTGGTTTGTGGTATAATTTGCATAGCATGAACCTCCGCTTTAGTATGTTTTGTTTCACATCTTAATTACTCAAACTTCGCACACGGAAAACATCCCGTATGCCTTGATAAATCAGCTTGAACTGAATGTCGAAAGCCATTCACGCACACTTCTGTGCACGCAGACGACTCATCCAAAGAGCGGGCAGATCGTTCAGGAATCGTTCCAAGAGCGATTCGACCAGCAAGACTTCTGACGGATATTCTGCCCGAAGCTGCTCCGCAAACTCCTGCAACACGAGGCGAAGCGCTTCCATGTACTTCAAGTCCGGAAGCTCATCAAGCCCCAGATAGAAGAGCTCGCCGAGGCTTCGCCCATCCGTGTTCTCACGTTCCTCGACAGCCAGGAGCATATATCGTGTGCAGACGACGGCGACATGCGCCGTCATCGCATCGTAGGAGACGGAACGACAATCCTTGCCGAGCCGCAGGTAGGACTTGCACGCTTTGAAGAACACCTCGATGCCCCAGCGCTTCCCGTAGAGCTGGATGACTTCTTCCTCCGAAAGCGAGAGGTCTGTCGTGACGAGGACGAGATAATCCTTCCGCTTGTTGCGGTTCCGCACGAAGACCAATCGCACAGGCACGAGGGATTCTCCCTGTTTCGTCGCGACAGCATCGACGGACAGGAGGTAACGCGAGCGTCCGCGGCGTTTCTTGTGTTCCTTGTAGATGGCCTTGACGTTCGAGATCTTCCCTTCGCAGGGGTAGCGCACCTTCTTGCTCTTCTTTGCCATAGCGGTGACGTCATAGCCGAGGTCATGGATGGCTTTCAGCGACGACGGCGAGCAGAACCATGTGTCGAAGAGGACGTACTGCGCGGGGATTCCTGTCGCCTTGACCTCCTGCAACAAATTGAGGACGACGGCTGGCGCTTCCATCTGCGCGAGCTTGCGCTGCTTTCCGCCGTTGCTTCTTGCATCGACGGATGCGCTGGCCTCATTGAGCCGGTTCTTTTCCTTCGAGGTTGAAAGAAGGCAGAACGTGAGTGGCAGGAACGTGTTCCCGTCCGTCCAGCCGAGGACGAGCAGGCGGAAGCCCTTCGTATAGCGGCGGCTCACATGGTCGTAGACGTTCGCCAAGAGTTCCACGCGCTTGGAACGCGAGCGGCTGAAGAGCGAATCGTCGACGACGATGGCACAACGCCGGCCGGCATCCGTCAGCGGCTTGATGGTTTCGTTGATGATCCGCGCCGCAAGAAGCAGCGTGAACTTGCGCCAGTTCGTGTGGCAGGAGTTCAAGAAGCGGTAAGCCGTGTCCTTGCCGAACGGCAGCGAATCCTCGTGAAGTCGGCGCTGCATATAGAGCGAGCGGTTCTCGAAGATGATGCTTACGAGCACGAGGAAAACGAGAATGGAGGAAAATCCTTTGAGCTTGCAAGCGTTGGCCGCGCGCAGAATCTGGCCGACATGATAACGACGGAAGAACGCCGAAGTTTTCTTCGAGATGGATTCCATCTGCTGGGTGGTTTGTGATATACTTTTCATAGCATGAGCCTCCGGTGCTTGGTATGTTTTTGAGCCAACATAATTATACCAAACTGGCAAGACTCATGCTATTTTTCTGTTTACAAAGCCTGGACTTTCAAGGGGTGCAGGGGATTTTTACCTGCGAAGTTTGAGTAACAGTATCTATTTCCCAATGACCGAATTCATTGCGTTCATCCACATTAGAATCCCTCTCGTCTATGCTGCGACCCATATGCTTCAGATTTTTCTTTATGCTGCGGGTTGTTCTACGTCTTCTTACCTTTAATGGAAGGTCAATGTTGCGCAATCTAAGCAGCATGGAATCTACATAGTTATAGAGAGTCTTTACGCACACAATTTCTTTGAGAGGAAATAGATGATTGTCTAGGGCATAGCCATGGCAGGCATCCAAAGACCAGTGTTCTTGCAATACTTTTCGAACAGTCCAAGTAACAAAATTACTTGTAAGAAATCTTTTAGACTTGCAAATACTGTTGCTATGGCTAGCAATATAGGCACGTTGAGCACGAGCAGCTCCATATCTACCGGTATGAGGATGAGCACCACGCTTGAGTTCATTCCTGATAGTATTTGGAGCACAGTTAAAATACTTTGCCAGCTGACGAAGAGAATACTGTTTAGAGCTGTCAGACAGAATTCCTTGTAATTCCCTGCGGTCTCCTAAAGAAAAGTGTTTACCTTTTTGATGATTTGTGATATCTTTGGTGTAGTCCATTGTGATTACTCCTTAGTTAGTTTTTGTGTAGCAACTTAATCTTAACACAAAGGTATCACAATGGACTATTTTTTATTCAATTTTTCAGGTGTGCAATTTCATTATACAATGAGCCCAGATTTTTTATTTGCACAAAAACGGCCTTAGCGTTATAATAATCTATTACTGTTGTATGATTTTGTTTTATTTTGAGGTGGATTTTATGAAAAACTGGAAGATTGTTTTAGCCATTCTTACGGTTAATGTTGTGCTGATGGCTGCAGGCTATACTATGCTTATTCCCTTTTTGCCGATGTATCTGATGAACGAACTGGGAGTAAGTGCCGATGATGTAAAAATGTGGAACGGCGCGATTTTTTCCATAACCTTTCTGATTGGCGGTATCATGGCGCCTATCTGGGGTAAAATGGCTGATACGCACGGCAAAAAGATGATGGCGGTGCGTGCGGGTGCAGGCCTGGCTCTGTCGTACTTTTTGGGCGGCATAGTAACTACGCCGGAGCAGATGTTCGGTGTGCGTGTGCTGCAGGGCTTTGCTGCCGGCTTGTGGAGTGCGTGCCTGGCTATTGCTACCAGCCTGGTGCCGATGGAAAAGCTGGGCGTGAGCTTGGGCATTATGCAGGCAGGACTGACCTGCGGCAACGTCATTGGTCCGCTTGTAGGCGGTTCATTGGCAACGCTGTTTGGCATGCGTGCCTCATTCTTTGTTGCAGGTGGGTTACTGACAATTATTACGCTGGTATTTATGTTCTACATTCCCGAGCCGCCGAAGGCGGAGCCGAAAAAGCTTGCGTCCAAGCCGCAGGTACAGCTTTTACAGCAACCTGTAATTCGTGAAACGCTGATTTACATTGCTGTAGCTCAGATGGTTATCCTGCTGATTCAGCCGATTTTGAGCCTTTATATCGCAGAGCTGAACCATGGTGAGGGCAACATTATGTTTCTTTCCGGCGTGGCCTTCTCGCTCGTAGGCATTGCCAGTGCTATTACTGCGCCGAGCTGGGGACGCTTCGGACAGGAGCACGGCTTTTATAAAGCGTTGTGCGCTGCTACGCTGCTTTCCGGCTTGATGAGTGCGGTGACGGCAATGCCGCAGACACTGCTTTTGTTCTGTGTCTGTAATTTTTGCTATGGCTTGTGCTGTGCCGGTATTCAGCCTTCGCTGAGTGCGGTGTTGGCCAGCAATACAACTACCGACCAGCGCGGACGCGTTTTTGGCTTTATGTTCAGTGCGCAGCAGTTCGGTTCCATGGTAGGTCCTGTACTTGGCGGAGCTATTGCTACATTTGCGCCGTTGCAAAGTCTTTTTGTAGTAGCCGGCGTGATTCTTTTCGGCATTAGTGCTTGCGTTTGGCTTCGTCATGGTCATGAGCAAAATATTGTTGCTTAGACTGCTTAGAACGTTATAATTACAGATAATTTTCAGAAAATGGCTCATTGTATAATGAAATTGCACACCTGAAAAATTGAATAAAAAGTAGTCCATTGTGATACCTTTGTGTTAAGATTAAGTTGCTACACAAAAACTAACTAAGGAGTAATCACAATGGACTACACCAAAGATATCACAAATCATCAAAAAGGTAAACATTTTTCTTTAGGAGACCGCAGGGAATTACAAGGAATTCTGTCTGACAGCTCTAAACAGTATTCTCTTCGTCAGCTGGCAAAGTATTTTAACTGTGCTCCAAATACTATCAGGAATGAACTCAAGCGTGGTGCTCATCCTCATACCGGTAGATATGGAGCTGCTCGTGCTCAACGTGCCTATATTGCTAGCCATAGCAACAGTATTTGCAAGTCTAAAAGATTTCTTACAAGTAATTTTGTTACTTGGACTGTTCGAAAAGTATTGCAAGAACACTGGTCTTTGGATGCCTGCCATGGCTATGCCCTAGACAATCATCTATTTCCTCTCAAAGAAATTGTGTGCGTAAAGACTCTCTATAACTATGTAGATTCCATGCTGCTTAGATTGCGCAACATTGACCTTCCATTAAAGGTAAGAAGACGTAGAACAACCCGCAGCATAAAGAAAAATCTGAAGCATATGGGTCGCAGCATAGACGAGAGGGATTCTAATGTGGATGAACGCAATGAATTCGGTCATTGGGAAATAGATACTGTTATAGGAAGTAAAAGCAAGAGTGACAACGTGGTGTTGACTCTTGTGGAACGTATAACACGCAAGTATATCGCACTGAAAATAACTAGTAAAACATCCTTTGCTGTTAACGAAGGCATTGCTTACCTAAAGGAATACTATGGTACTAAATTCAGTCAGGTGTTTAAGACAATTACTAGCGATAATGGAAGCGAGTTTGCAGAACTCTCGCAAATAGAGAATGACACTTCTATAAAAATATACTTCGCACATCCTTACAGTTCTTGGGAAAGAGGCAGTAATGAGCGCCATAATGGTTTGCTCAGAAGATTCATCCGAAAAGGAAAGAGGATGGACAATTATAGCTACGAAGATATTATGTTTATCGCTGATTGGTGTAATTCACTTCCAAGGAAGATTCTGGGATATAAAACTCCAGATGAACTGTTTGACTTTGAGTTGGATAAGATCTATGCATCTTAATTTTCAAAAAGTGTGCAACTTCTTATTGCAATTTAGAATTTTCAGAAAATTAATCAGTTAAGAAAAACTCTGTAAGTCTTGTAATATGAGGCTTTCAGAGTTTTTTCTTTTGCTTGCGGTAAAAAAGATTTTCATGTCACACAGATTTCACATATGTGACAAATAAAATTAGACAGAAAATTCACAAATAGTCTATAATCGGCCATGTGGAGGTGATGAAAATTAAGCTTAGAGGAGGCGTGAGCCTGGCGGAGCAGATCAGCTTCTACAGGCAGCTGGCGGTAATCCTGCGCAGCGGCCTGCCGTTACTGAATGCGCTGCAGCTATTGCAAAAGCATGGCAGCGCTAAGCAGATGCTGCTCTGCTATCGTCTGCAGCAAAGGCTGCGCCGTGGCAGCAGCCTGGCACAGGCCTTGGCAGCGGAAGCGGATTGCTGTACTCAGCTGGCAGTTACTTTGGTGGCTGTGGGGGAAGAAAGCGGTGAGCTGGCCACGTTGCTGGAGCAGCTGGCAGATTATTACAGCCGCCAGCTTAAGCTGCGGCGTTTTGTGCAGAGGGCTGTAACTTATCCGGCATTTTTGCTGCTGGCATCGTTTTGCGTGCTGCTGCTGTTTTTACTGTACATCCTGCCGGTACTGGCGGATACCTACAGCGCTATGGGCGTGCTGCCGATGGGTACATTGGCTTTGCTGCTGACGCTGAAGGATGCTTTGCTGCAGCAGCCGTTGGCAGCGCTGGCGTTGACGGCAGGCGTAGCAGCTGCACTTTTTTTGCTGGGACGCAGGCTGCTGCGCTGTTTTTTACGCAGCCGGTTAAGCGGAAATTTTCATGGCCTTTTATTAGAAGTACGCTTTTGCAGATTGCTGGCCTTGCTTTTGGAAAGCGGTGTAGGCATAACAAGAGCGGTGGCGATTGTGACGGATACCATGGATGATGAGCAGTATGCCGGGCAGCTGCGCCTGCTGAATAGCAGGCTAAAGCGAGGCATTGCGATTGAACAGGCTGCAGGCGGCGCAAAAGAGCTTTTTTCGCCGCTGATGCTGGAGCTTGTATGCGTGGGCGCATCTACAGGCTATCTGCCGCAAATGCTGCAGGAAGCAGTAACGGCCGGTGAGCAGCGTCTGCAGCAGCAGCTTGGCAGGCTGCAGGAGCTGATGGTGCCCTTGCTGCTTTTAGTGGCAGCGATTATCATAGCGGGAATCGTCTGCATAGTTATCGGTCCGCTATTTGAGATGCTTTCGGCAATGCCGGAGTAAATTCAGGAGGTACGATTATGTTAAAAACAATGCGTAAACAGGGAGGCTTTACTTTAATCGAGGTAGTAGCAGCGGCGGCGCTGATTGGCATTATGGCTACCATGCTGCTGCCTTCGCTTTCGGGTGCTAACGACAGAGTGAAGAATGCCCGTCTGCAAAACGATCTGGTGACTATCGACCAGGCAATTCAGCTGTATAAGATGGATGCAGGCACTGTGCCGGCAGAGCTTACTACACTGGACAGCGAATATCTGGGCGGTAAGCTGGAATTCAAGGATGCCAAGGGCGAGGCACTTACCTATACACCAAATACAACCGACGGCACCTATACCCTCAGCGGCAAAAACAGCAAGGGTGCGGCAGTAACCTCACCGGGCAGTAAAGCTAACGCCGGTGAATAATAAGACAGCAGGCTATCTGCTGTTGGAGCTGCTGCTGGCACTTGGGTGCCTGGGACTTGCGGCAGTAATGCTGTATCCCGGAAGCAAGACGCTGCAGCGGCAGTATTACAGGCAGCAGCTGCGCTATACAGCATATCTTTTGGCGGCGGATATCAGACAGATGCAGCAGCAGACGCTGTTTCAGCCGGAAAATTATATGTACACGCTTAAAGTCAGCGATAAGGATAAGCATAGCTACAGAATTGAGCGCGCGCATAAAATCTGGAAGCGTGTAAGGCTCGATGCTGACATCAGCCTGACGTGCGAAAAAGCGATTAAGAATCTCAGCTATAATGAAAACGGCAATCCGACAGCCATTGGCGGTTACAGGCTGGAGCATAGACAGCTGCCTGATATGTACTGCCGGCTGACGGTGCAGCCGGTTACAGGCAGGGTGACTGTTTATGAAAAATAGCAGAGGCTTTTGCCTGGTACAGGAGCTGGTGTGCTTCTGCCTTACGGCAGTGCTGCTGGCGACAGCGATACAGGGCTTTTACCGCAGCAATTATCTGCTGAATGAAAGCCTTGAACTGCAGCAGGCGGTGCAGGCCGCACAGCAGGTGCTGGCGGGCGAAGAATATAGCGGCCGCTTTGACGTGACGCAAAGAATTAGCTCAGGCAGCACAGAATGTTTGGCGGTACAGGAGGTGCAGGCTGCTTATGGCAAGGTCAGGGTTACGCTTATCCGTGCGCTGCCGACGGCAGAGGGGCTATCTGCTTCTGGAGCTGCTGCTGGGACTTTTGCTGGCAGTAGTGCTGGTGACGTTGGTCTTTAAAGCAACAGGCACTGCCGGTCGCAGCTTTGGCCGCCTGCAGGATGAGCTGCAGCTGCAGGAAGCCAGACGGCATATTTTGACGCAGTTAGAAAAGATAGTCTGCTATGATGCACAGAGCGTGCGTCTGCAGACTGACGGCAAAATAAGTTGCAGGATGCTTGAGGGGTGTAAACAGGTGACTGTTTACAGCGATAAGCAGAGCATATACCAGAGGACGCGTACCAATAAAGGCACTGGTGTGAATCCGGTGTCGCTGGAGGAGGTAGGCGTTTTCGGATGGCAGGTGCGACGCTGCTCGCCGCAAATGCTGTGCGTAAGCTTCGATCTTTACCGTAACGGCAGAAGCATGCGGGTGACGCAGTATTTTATTTGTTATAGTGCGAGGATAACAGATGATGCATAGCGCAAAGGGCAGTATATCGCTTCCGTGCCTGCTGGCAGCGCTCTTGCTGGCACTCAGCGCCCAGCTTTGCCTGCTTTATGCAGTAAAGGGCTATGAGGCGGAAAAGGATTTTTTACGGGGGCAGCAGCTGCGGCTGTTGTGCGGCTCCGTATTGCAGGCTATAGGTCAAAAACCGCAGCCTGCGGGTACGCAGCTTTGCTATGAGGGCGAGCTGCAGCCGGGCAACGAACCGGTAAAAGTGACAAGCGAAAGCAGTTACAGCTCGGATGGGCAGATAGATTACCTGAAGGTGTCTGCCGTAGCCGCTAATCATGTTGGCGCAGTACAGCGGCTGCACAGGCTTAGGGTGAGCTTCAGTCCGGAGATGCGGAAGCTGGCATCTAAGAGCGTTCTTGCGGGACGTTCGCTGACAGGAGGAGAATATCTGCAGCAGGCAGCGTTATATACAAGCACAGAAGAAGTAAGGCTGCCGCAGATTAGCTTTCTGCAGAATAAATGCGCTGCTTCGCTGAACAAAAGGACTACGGAGGAAAACGGCCTCAGCGCCCGCTTTTATTATCTGAGGAGTAATACTTCGCTGATTCTTGGCAGCAAAGGCCTGCAGGGTGCAACATTGATAGCCAATAAGCTGTCGATAAATACCGCACCGGGTTCATATTACACGGACCGCATAGTGCTTATTAGTGAAGAGGGCGATATTACGCTGGGTGACGGTACCAAAATGGCACAGGCGCTGCTGCTGGCGAAGGGAACGGTGACGATAGGTGCAGGCTGTCAGCTGAACGGCTTTGTTCTGGCAGACAAAATCGTGCTCAGGGGAACAGCAGACCTTACTCCTGATACAGGTGCTGTTGAACCGATGCTGACACCGGCCTTCAATAAGCCGTAATTTTGTTGAATATATTGCATAACCAAAAAAAGAACTAGCCGGAGCTATGACTGCTCTTGCTAGTTCTTTTATATTGTTTATTCGGCTGCAGGTTTTTCAGCCTTAGCCTTTTTCTTGTTGTGCGCCTGCATAACCTCTTCGATATCGCCGGATTTAATCCATTCCTCCAGCGCTGTGGCCATTTCTGCTACTGCTGCTTCGATAGCGGTTTTGTCCTCGCCCTGGAAGGCATGCAGTACATGGTTGACAACTGCCTTATTATTGCGTGCCGGATGGCCGATGCCGATTTTAAAGCGCGGGTAAGCATCGGTGCCCAAATGCTCGGTAATGGATTTGATGCCGTTGTGGCCGCCGGCGCTGCCCTTGCGACGGATGCGCAGCTGACCTACGGGCATATCCATATCATCCTGGATAACAGCGATATCATCCGGATCGATGTGATAGAAGTTGGCGTAGGCACCAACAGCAACACCGCTGAGATTCATGTAGGTGGTTGGCTTGATGATGATGATTTTTTCGGGAGCGCGGTATTCTGCCATATAGGCACTGCGGTCCTCCTTACCGAAGCTTACACCAAGACGGCGTGCCAGCTCGTCAACTACCATAAAGCCGATGTTGTGACGGGTATTTTCGTATTCGCGGCCGATATTGCCAAGGCCGACAATTAGTTTCATATTGTTGCTCCTTTTTATTTATTAAGTTCTTCGATGGTGACAAATTCATATCCCTCTGCACGCAGACGGTCGATGATGAGGCCGACTGCCTCAATCGTCTGGTCACGCGGTGCCAGATTTTTGGGACTGTCGCCGTCATGCAGCAGGACAATAGCACCGGGGGATGCGTTCTCGCAGACTCTGTCGGCGATTACCTGCACGCCTGGGTTTGTCCAGTCGCGGGGAATGATGCTCCAGTTTACTATCTGCATACCTGCATCATTGATAGCCTTGACAGTGCTCCAGTCCTTGAAGCCGTGCGGCGGACGCATATACTGCGGTGCAGTACCGGTGATGCTTTGCAGCGTTTGCTTGCCATAGGCGATGTTGGCGGCAGCTTCGCTGCTGCTGAGCTTAAGCAAATCTTTGTGATAGCCTGCATGCAGAGCAATCAGGTGTCCTTGTGCCTGGACGAGCTTTACTGTTTCCGGATGCTTGGCAGCGTTTTCGCCCACCATAAAGAAGGTGGCATGCACGTTTTTGGCAGCCAAAAGCTTGAGCAGCTTCTGGGTATAGGGCGGATAAGGGCCGTCATCAAAGGTGAGGGCAATGAGCTTGCGCCCGTGGGTATTTTCCGCATGTGTTATAACCTTGCCATAAAAGCTGTTGCCGGGAAGTACGGCGAGCAAGAGCAGCGCGCCTGCAAGCGTAAGACTGAGAGCAGCGCTTATAGCGGCAGTCTTTCTGCTGATTTTTTTGTATATCCCCAGCCACAGCAGCAGTACGCCGGCAAGGGAACAGATAATAAGAAGATAAATGATACGCATAGTTACTCCAAATATTAAAGCCGGTAGTTTTGCCGGCTTTAATCATAACAAAAAGGCTTGCCAGAGGCAAGCCTTTTTATATTACGCTTAGTGTTTGGTATCGAATAATTGGCTTACAGACCAGTCATTGTAAATGCGCAGAATGGTTTCTGCCAGAATCGGCGCAATGGAGAGCACCTTAATTTTCGGGTGCTTTTTGGAAGGAGCCAGAGGAATGGTGTTGGTAACAACCAGCTCGGTGATATCGGATTGAGCAATGCGGGACAGTGCCGGATCGGTCAGGATCGGGTGAGTGCAGCATGCATATACTTCTTTAGCACCAAATTTCTTCAGGGCACGTGCGCCTTCGGTCAGGGAGCCTGCGGTATCAACCATGTCGTCTACCATGATGCAGGTTTTGCCTTTAACATCGCCAATCAGGTTCATAACCTCAGCAACGCCGGGTTCCGGACGACGTTTGTCGATGATAGCCAGCGGTGCATTCAGCATTTCAGCGAAATTGCGGGCACGGCTTACGCCACCAAGGTCCGGAGAGATAACAACCATGTCTTCCAGATTCTTGGATTTAATGTATTCTGCCATCAGCGGGCCGCCGGGCATATGGTCAAAGGGGATGTTGAAGAAGCCTTGAATTTGTGCAGCGTGCAGGTCGATGGTTACTACACGGGTAATGCCTGCAGTTTCCAGCAGGTCTGCCATCAGCTTAGCAGTGATAGGCTCACGGCCGCGTGCTTTGCGGTCCTGGCGTGCATAGCCATAGTAGGGGATAACAGCAGTGATGTGGTTAGCGCTGGCGCGTTTGAAGGCATCAGCCATAATCAAAAGCTCCATTACGTTATCGTTAACGATAGGGCCGCAGGTCGGTTGTACAATGAAGATATCCTTGCCACGTACACTTTCGTTAATCATTACCTGAACTTCGCCGTTGTTGAAACGGTTAACTACAGAATCACCAACGGTGGTTCCGAGGTAAGCAGCGATTTCGCGTGCCAGATCAGGGTTTGCATTACCGGTAAATATTCTTAACTTATTCTCGTCAGACAACATGTCCAATCCCTCCAAAATTACCTTGTTGTAGTTTGCTGGTGCGATGAGCAAAACTTTACTTAAATTTAATTATACACAAAAAACACGTAAATCACAAGTTTTTTGTAAACTTTTTGACACATATGTGACTATAAAAGCTTATTTACCCTCGTTACGGTATTTTTCGGCCCAGCCTTCGATATTTTTCTGACGGGCACGTGCAATGCCCAGAGCATTTTCGGGTACTTCCTTGGTGATAGTGCTGCCTGCACCGATGTAGGTGTTGGCCTGTACGGTTACAGGTGCAACAAGGTTGGTGTTGCAGCCGACGAAGGCGTTGTCACCGATAACGGTGCGGTGCTTCTTCTTGCCGTCGTAGTTGACTGTGATGCAGCCGCAGCCCATGTTAACGCCGCTGCCGATATCGCTGTCGCCGATGTAGGTGAGGTGAGGCAGCTTGGTGCCTTCGCCTACGTTAGAGTTTTTAACCTCTACATAGTTGCCGATTTTAACGTGGTCGCTGATAACGGTGTCGGGACGCAGATGAACGTACGGACCGGCGGTAACGTGGTTTTTAACCTCGCAGTCATGGCCGTAGATGAATTGCAGATGGTTGTCGTCACCGATTTTTACATTAGTGAAGCGGGCGTTAGGACCGATTTCGCAGTCCTCGCCGATTTCAGTTGTACCTTCCAGCCAGGTGTAGGGATAAATAACGGTATCGCGGCCGATTTTTACGCTTGCTTCGATGAAGGTGCTGGCAGGATCCATAATGGTTACGCCTGCATCCATCAGCTTATCCAAAATGCGTTGGCGCATAACGCCTTCAGCAACGGAAAGCTGCTTGCGGGAGTTGATACCCATAACCATATCGCTGTCGGCAGTGGAAATACCGCCAACCTTAGCACCTGCTTCGTTGAGCTTTTGCAGTACGTCAGTCAGGTAATATTCGCCCTGCGCGTTGTCGTTAGTCAGGGTAGCCAGCACGTCAAACATTTGCGGGCATTCCATGCAGTAAATACCGGTGTTGATTTCCTTGATAGCTTTCTGTTCTTCGGTAGCATCCTTCTGCTCTACGATGCCATGTACATTGCCGTCAGCATCGCGTACAATGCGGCCGTAGCCGAACGGATCGTCCATAATTGCCGTAAGTACGGTAGCAGCAGCGCCGCTTTCCTGATGTGCTTCGCAGAATTTTTTCAGCTCTTCGCCGTCCAGCAGCGGGGTGTCGCCGCACAGGATGAGCGCAGTGCCGTGGAAGTCCTTCAGGGTATCGGCAGTCTGCATTACAGCGTGGCCGGTGCCAAGCTGCTGGGCCTGCAGGGCGATGGTTCCCTGATTGCCTACCATTGCTTCTACCAGTTCTGCCTCATGGCCGACGATAACAACCTTTTTGTCTGCGCCGGCAGCGCTTGCAGCGTTAATTACGTGCTGCAACATGGGCTTGCCGCCTACCTTGTGCAGTACTTTGGGGTATTTGCTGCGCATTCTTGTGCCTTTGCCTGCGGCGAGGATTATTGCTACTAATTCTGACATGTGAGTTCTTCCTTTCCTGACTGCCTATAAGGCATCATCTGCGTCACAACGTTTCCTAGACGTACAAGTAGTACGCCGTCGTCACCGTCGTTTAGCATCTGATACCTTCCAAACAGCCTGACGTAGTTTATAGTTGATAAAAATTCGGTCTGCCCATAAGGCATCATCTAAAAATACCTTCTAGCCAGCCTTATGTATTCTATATTATTTATTTACTTCCAATGTTACTTTCTGCTGTTCTTCGTCTACGTTATGCAGGGTGAAGAAGGCAGTGTAATCTTCTACCAGCTTGCGGTCCGGTGCAGCGGTGGCGATTAAAAAGGCTTTGCCTACAACCTGAGCGCCGACTTCGTGAGCCAAAGCAATCATGCCTTTGGCGGTGCCACCGCCCTTCATAACATCATCCACAATCAGCACACGGCTGCCGGGCTGCAATGCGCGCTTGGGCATGGCCATGTTTTGGATAACCTTGGTGGAGCCGCTGACGTAATTGATGTTGACGGTGCTGCCTTCGGTAATATCACTGGTGTGACGGGCGATGACAAGAGGCACGTTAAATGCACGCGCAGTTTGCATAGCCAGCGGAATACCGCTTGTTTCAACCGTCATGATGCAGTCCGGTGCCAGCTCCTGCAGACGGAGCATGAAGATTTCACCCAGACGCACTACGGTTTCCGGATGGCAAAGAATATCGGTAGTATAAAGCATACCGCCGGGCAGGATGCGGTCCGGGGAGGTGAGGCGGGCAGCAAGCTCTTCCAAGAAGGCTGCGTCGTCCTCCGGCAGATGGCCGGGGATAAAGCGTACACCGCCGGCAGCGCCGGAAACGGTTTCTACCTTGCCGAGGCCGTAAAGCTCCAGTCCGGATTTTACGGCTAAAACATCCTCGCTGAGGGTGGATTTGGCGATAGCAAATTTTTTGCAGAAATATGAAAATGAAAACAGCCGATATGGATGATCGGCTAAAAGTTTACTTAACGCTGCTACGCGTTCAATTCTTTTGGCTTTTACCATATGTAAGCGTCCTCCTTGCAAGTTCTAAATCACTTGGTTTATCTATATCCATGCCGATACAGGCATGACGGGTGATGATGGCTTTGCAGCGCATTTCCAGAAGTGCGGAGGTGCGTGTTTCCGCATCGGCCACTGTCAGACGATGGCACAGGAGCTTTATCAAGAAGCCCCATCCGAGCCAGTTGCACAGCTTAAGCGGTGATTTGCGGCGGGCAAAGATTTCGCGTGCTTTTTGCTGGCCGCCGGGAATAATCTCTTTGGCCATCAGCATCATATTGCCGCCGGTAAAGATGCCGTCGCGCAACTTGCCGTAGGTACGCTTTGCATCGGGATAAGCACTCAGGCAGGCATCCTTGGGGATGATGGGATAATAAAGCTGGCTTTCGGGGAAGGCATTGCAGGCTGCAAGAAAGTCGCGTACTGCAAGGGAGGTCAGCAGCGGAATGTCGTCGCATACTCCTAGCAGCTTTTCGCTGGCATCAGGACCTAAGGCTTCGGAGGCAGCGACGGCTGTAGCCGGCAGGTCGCCTGCGGCTTCACACAGCAGAACGTCGGCCGGTAACGTACCCTCTAAAAGCGCCAAGGCTTCGGGGCGGGCAGCTACGACAATACGGCGGATGCGTCCGCTTCCCTGCAGGGCTGCAATGATATAGTCTATGAGGCGCTTATCGCCAAGCGGTGCCAGGCAGCGGTGTTCGGTGCCGGCATAGGACTTCAGCCAGGGACTGAGGCCGCCTGCTACAATAAAAGCATCTATATTAGCAGTTGTCATGCTTACGCCTTCTTCTGCGGCAGATGCTCGCTGAGGGAACGCATAAGGGTGTGCTCGGCGTTTTCCAAGTGGATACGGGCTGCGTATTGCGCACGTTCTACATCATGTGCGGCAATTGCTTCTACCAGATTGCGATGTTCGTCCATGGTTTCCACTAAACGTCCCGGGTAGCTCATAGAACGGCCGCGGATAGTAGTCATCTGCTCGCGCAGGTTATTGATGATGCTGCGCAGACGCTCGTTGCGGCTGGCAGTGTATAACATATCATGGAAGGCAGTATCTACTTCGACGATTTTATCCATATCATTGTTGGCGATATGCTGGCCAATTTCGATAAGATAACCGTTAAGCTGTTCAAGCTCCTCATCCGTAATACGCTCGGCAGCCAGACCGGCAGCCAGAATATCAAGGCTGATACGGATTTCGTAAATTTCGGTGATATCTTTAATGGAAATATCGGCAACATAGGTACCGCGACGGGGAATCATAACTACAAAGCCTTCCAGCTCCAGCTTACGGATTGCTTCGCGCACGGGCGTACGGCTTACGCCCATTTCGTCAGCCAGCTGGATTTCCATGAGGCGTTCGCCGGGGCTGAAGGTGCCGTCAATAATAGCTTGACGGATATTTTCACAGACAAGCTCACGCAGAGGCTTGTAGCTGTCTAGTTTTATAGGCTGCAAATGTCCGGACATATTAGTTTCTCCTTCCGATAGTTGTCGTAATTGCTGTTTCTACATCAAAATCTGTCAGTGCCTGCTGTACGCGCTTGGCAGTTTCTTTGTCAGCAGTAAGGCCGAAGACGGTCGGGCCGCTGCCGCTCATAAGAGAATAGTAGGCGCCTGCTCCCAGCATAGCAGCCTTAATAGAGGCTATAACGGGGTGTGCCGGGATTGTAACTGTTTCTAAAACATTGCCCATATAGGGAACGATGGCTTTGCCGCCTTCGCGCAGATATGCTTCCAGCTGCCAGATGCAGGGTGCATGTACTACACGGCCGTGGTTAAAGTTCTTGTAAACCCAGGCGGTGGAAACCTCCAGTCCGCGGGGCTTGGCCAGTACCAGCCAGGTTTCGGGCATGTCCTCCAGCTTGATGAGGACTTCGCCGCGACCTGTTGCCAGCATGGTGCCGCCTTCGATGCAGAATGGGATATCGCTGCCCAACTGCGCAGCGAGCTGTTCCAACTCATAATTTTCCAGGTTAAGCTCCCAGTAACGGTTCAGACCGCGCAAAACTGCTGCCGCATCACTGCTGCCACCTGCCAGTCCTGCCGCTAGAAAAATTTTTTTGTTCAAGGCGATGTGAACGTTCGGAATAATATCGCAGTGACCTGCGAGCAATGCGGCTGCTCTGTAGGCCAGGTTGTCAGGACCGCAACTGAGGTTGTGCAGATTGCAGCTGATCTGAATGCCGTTACCCTTGCTGATAACAACCTCGTCGCTCAGGCCGACGCTTTGCATAATCATACTTACCTCGTGGTAGCCGTCATCACGCTTGCCGAGAATATCAAGTCCCAGATTTATTTTGGCATATGCCGTTTCTTTTATTTGCTTCATTATAAGTTCACCTGCCTAATGTTGTATACAGTATTATTTTATACTGCTTATGCCTGCATAGCAAGAATTTTTTTCGAACGTTCGGGATTTTGGCGAGAAAAATATTTAGTAGTTGCCTTTCTGCGTTAAAGTGTTACAATATATACATAAAAAACATATTCAGAATATTTTGCTTGCAAAGGAGAATTTTATGAATCCCGCTTTGAAGAAAAAAATTTACCATTATGCTATGGTGACCTTGGCCTGTGCGATTATGGGTATTGCCATGAATACCTTTTATATGCCTAATAAGATGCTCAGCGGCGGCATCGGCGGCGTTGCCGTACTTGCCTATTATGTTGCCGGCCTGCCGATGGGCGCTACCAGCTTAATCTGCAATGTGCCACTGTTCTTTTTAGCCTATAAGTATATGGACCGTGAATATACTATCAGCGCGCTGTATGGTATTATTGCTTTTTCTGTATCTTTGGATTTCTTTCATTTTCTGTCAAACTATACTGTAGTGCATGAGAAGCTGCTGGCCTGCATTGCCGGCGGTGTGCTTTACGGCATCGGTGCCGCGTGCATGTACCGCGTGGGCGGCTCCAGCGGCGGTACGGATATTATCGGCGCTATTATCCAGAAAAATTATTCTATCTCTATCAGTACAACTGGTTTTGCCTTCAACATCTGCCTGCTGCTGGCCAGTGTTTCCTTATTCGGTATTGAGCCGGTGTTGTACACATTGCTTACCTTTTTTGTGATGACCAAAACCTGTAATGCGTTTACGACAGGCTTTGATTATAAAAAGAAGGTTATTATCATCAGCGAGCATCACGAGGAAATTGCGGAAGCGATTATTAAAATCGTCGGCCGCGGTGTTACCTATATCAGCGGCGAGGGCTGCTTTACGCATCGTCACCGCGAGCTGGTTTTTGTAGTCATCAAGCTGACACAGCTGGCGAAGGTACGCTCCATTGTGCGCGAGATTGACCCCAGTGCTTTTATGATTATCAGTGATGTTAACGATGTCTTCGGCCGTGGCTTTACGCTTAAGCCGTCCGGTCCTAACTTCCCCAGACCTAAATTTCCGGAGAAGCATGAATAAGATTATACTTTCTTCCCCTGCCTGTTCGCCGGCAGGGGATTTTCTTTTACTATAAATACGAAAATATTTTTATAATATTACAGACATGTACGTTTGAAAGTGCTATAATAGAAACAAAACAGATAGTAAAGGAGAAGAAAAAGTTGCAGCGTACATATATTTCTATAGATTTAAAATCGTTTTATGCGTCGGTAGAATGTCGCGAGCGAGGATTTGATCCTCTGGATACTAATCTGGTAGTGGCAGATGAACGGCGGACGGATAAAACTATTTGTCTGGCGGTGACGCCTTCGCTGAAAAGCTATGGTATTCCGGGGC
Source organism: Phascolarctobacterium succinatutens (assembly GCF_023497905.1). NCBI lineage: Bacteria > Bacillati > Bacillota > Negativicutes > Acidaminococcales > Acidaminococcaceae > Phascolarctobacterium > Phascolarctobacterium succinatutens. Next base: position 244,684 of record NZ_CP097284.1, read on the forward strand.
GCGGGCGCTTGTTTGAGGTGAAGCAGCGTGTGCAGCAGATAAATGCCGCACGGCGTTTTGCTGCTCCCGGCAGGCAGCTTTGCGGTTCGTCGTGCTCTTATGCGCAGCTGCAGAGCGAGCCGCAGCTGGCACTGGATTTTATTATTGCGCCGCCGCGTATGGCCTATTATATGGAATACAGCACGCGAATTTACGAAATTTATCTGCGTTATGTGGCGCCGGAGGATATCATCGTCTATTCTGTGGACGAGGTGTTTATGGATGTAACGCAATATTTTGAGCTTTACGGATTGTCGGCGCGGGAGCTGGCGATGCGGATTATTTTGGATGTTTTGCGCGAAACAGGTATTACCGCTACTGCAGGCATCGGCACTAATTTGTTTTTGGCGAAGGTGGCGATGGATGTGCGGGCGAAGCATATTGCGGCGGATGCCAACGGCGTGCGGATTGCGGAGCTGGACGAGCAGAGCTACCGGCGTGAGCTGTGGCAGCATCGGCCGCTGACGGATTTCTGGCGCGTCGGCCGTGGCTACGCGAGCAAGCTGGAGGCGCGGGGCATATATACTATGGGAGATATAGCGCGCTGCTCGGTATATAATGAAGAGCTGCTGTACCGTCTTTTCGGAAAAAATGCGGAGCTTTTGATTGACCACGCCTGGGGCTGGGAGCCTTGTACGATTGCCGATGTGAAGGGATACCGGCCGCAGGTCTGCAGCCTGAGCTCGGGGCAGGTGCTGCATCGTGCGTATGAATCGGCGGAGGCACTTTTGGTGCTGCGTGAGATGGCAGATGCGTTGGCGCTGGAGCTGGTGAGCAAGGCGCTGGTGACCGACCAGATAGTGCTTACGGTGGGCTATGATATCGACAATCTGAAGCAGGGCAGCAGCTACCAGGGTGTGGTGAAGATTGACTGTTACGGGCGCAGGGTGCCGCAGCATGCGCATGGCAGCTTTAATCTTGGGTGTTTTTCTTCATCATCTAAATTGCTGGTGCAGGCGGCAGCGGATTTGTACGAGCGCATTACGGACAGCAATCTTTTGGTGCGGAGGCTGACCTTGGCGGCGAATCATGTGCTTCCGGCGCAGGCTGCTGCCAAGAAGCAGGAACAGGAGCTGAGCTTGTTTAACTTTGGGAATGAGGCAGTGCAGCAGGCTGCATGGCAGCGCGAAAACAGATTGCAGCAGGCACAGCTGGAGATTAAGCGGCGCTTTGGCAAGAATTCCGTTTTGAAGGGCATGAGCCTGCTTGACGGGGCAACAGCAAAGGAGCGCAACGAACAGATAGGAGGTCACAAGGCATGAACGATAGTTATGAGGATATTATCAATTTGCCGCATCATGTATCAAAGCGGCACCGGCAGATGCCGCTGGCAGAGCGGGCAGCGCAGTTTGCACCCTTCGCAGCTTTGGAGGGACACGCTGTCGCTGTGCGCAGTACGGCGCAGCGGGTGCGCCTGCAGATGGATGAGCAGGAGAAGCAGCAGGCTGGCTGGGACTGCTGAAAGAGGTCATACAAAAAAGAAGCTGCGGCACATCGGTGCCTGTCAGCTTCTTTTTGCGTAAGGTATATGGTTATAATTTAGATTTTAGCCTTGCCGCTTAAATCTGCCAGCGTAAAGTTGAACAGCTTATCATAATTTCTGCGGATGGCAACCTGCGCTGTCAGGTCATGCAGATTATATACTACGGACCATTGCGTCATGCTGGTTGCTTCTTCGGTTTCCGGCTGGCTGACAAGGGAAAGCAGGGACATAGCTTCAAAGGGCGTAAAGATGCTCTTTTTAAACTTTACAGCAGAATCCAGTACAGCAAAGCGGTCATAGGCGTGTCCCAATCCATGCATTTTGGGTGCCAGATAATGGTTGGCAACATAATTGGTATCGATAACAGTCATATCACCAATAGTATATTCCAAAACAACGTTTTTTCCGTCTGCATCGCTGAGCAGAAAATGGAAGTTGGCAGTTTCCATAGATGAATTCATATCATATTTTTCCAATAATGCTAAAGCTTCGTCTACATTGGCTGCCTTATCAAGCATCAGGCGCAGAGCAGCTGTTGTTGTAATCTGAGGCTTGCCGGTGCGTTGGTGCGTAGGCTTGCCGTCCAGCTTCAGCACGCTGACAGCAAGGCCCTTTTCGTTCATACCGTCCATAATCAGGTATGGCATTGCTACTGCTGCCGATAAATCACTCTTGCCGTCGCTGAGGCTGCCGATATCGTAGCCTACCCAGCCTGCATCCGCCATACCGATAGAGCGATATCCGTCCTTAGGAGCAGTACGTACCATTACGGCAGTCATTTTCATTTTATAGTCAAAATTGCGTCCGTAGATAGGCTTGCCTTCTTCCGTGCGTCCGGCGAAGGCACTGCAGCCGGCGTCAATGGCGCCCGGAGCCGGTTTGGCTGCGCCGAGAAGCTCCCTGCCGACGAAGGCCAGCATGGTGTCAACGCTGTTGATATTCTGCTGCAGCATTTTGTCCAGCTTATAGTCTGCCGTATAATCCATTACGTACAAACGCCCGTTATCCAAATCTTTAATGGTAGAAATTGATGCCTTTTGCGCTTTGTCGGTTACAGAGGCAGCAGGATTTTTAGCCATGATGCTGCTGCAGGGACACATAATAAGTGTTGCCATAAGTAAAGCGGTGATTGTTTTCATGCCGGAACCTCCTCTTTGGTTTTAATAATAAAATGTTAAAAGCTGTAGCTCAGGCCGCCGTACCAACCGGAAAGTTTGTACAGACCGGTGCCGTCATCGTTTTTGATTTTCAAATCCAGAACACGGTAGCCGGCGTTGGCGCTGAGGTTTTTACAAGGACTGTATTTTACGCCGATATCAAGGTCGTAGGTGTGCCCGCGGCCGCCTAAGGGCAAGCCGGAAAGCTCGCTGTAAAGCTGCAGCCGGTGTGCCTCATCAAGGTAATGCTTGCCGCCGATGCCGAAGGCAGGGGCGAACTGGTTCAGCTGCTTAGCACACTTTTTATTAAGTACGGGACTGCTGAACTGCAACGCAGTATCGAAGCGGTAACAGCGCAGGCCTGCGAGCCAGTAGGCGGTGCCGTTTTCAGTTGTTTTGATGGGAGAAAGATAGTTAAAGGAAGCATAGTCCAGATTCAGCTTGGTGCGGCTGTCCGCCGGAATCAGGCTGCCTGGTGCCGGTATGTGGTGCGAAGCATAGCCTTTTTCGTGGATAGCGATGTAATCTACATACCAGTTTTTGCCGCTTAGCCTGTATTCGGGTGCATTACCGTTTTTAATGTTGAGCGTATCGCGGAAATTACTGTAAGCAGCAGGCACAATTCCGTGAGATGTAAATTTCAGTTTAGGTGCATAATAACGCAGCTCCAGCTGCAGATCATCATCTGCTGTCTGTGCGCTTGCCATAGCAGGCAGAAGCAGCAGAATTGTTGTGAAAAATGAGCTCTTGGACAGCATTCTCATCCCTCCCTTTCTTAAATTTAATTTTAGCAGAAAATGGACAAAAAAACTATAAATTTAACATAAATTTTCGCTTTGTTACGATAGAGGAGTTTACTTGACTTTTTTTAGAGCAGATTTACAGCAGACAGGAGCAAAGTGAAGTTAAAAAAGCCTTAACGGTGATTATTTCGGAAAAATCATCTGTAAAAAGTCTGCGATATGAGATAAATCCGTAAGAATTTTTAAAAGGCAACATCCGGAGAACCCAAACAACATATAAGTTATGCCAAAAGGATATATTCCCTTGATGATATTATGCTATAATAAATGGGAATAATTTGGTATAATTTTGCGGAAAAAAAGGTTTATTACAGCATTTTTGTAATAAAAGTAATTGACGCAAGTGTCAAAAATGTTATACTATATAAGGAACGAATAGTTTAGTGTTTTTCGTGTGCAAGGAATCAGGTTTCGGTGGAGAAAGAAATAAATGTTAAGTGCTTACGGTTTTCCCTTTCTGCTTGCCGCTTTGGTAAGCTATATATTGACCCCTTATATTAAAACATTAGCCTTTAAAATCGGCGCGATTGACAAGCCCGATAACCGCAAGGTGCATAAGAAGATTATGCCGCGTCTTGGCGGTTTGGCTATTTATATTGCCTTTATGATTGCCGCAGTGGCAAGCTTGGAGCTGACGAAGGATATTGTCGGCATTCTGCTTGGCGGCAGCGTGATTGCCATCGTAGGCGTACTGGATGACAAATATCAGCTGCCGGCAAAGGTCAAGCTGCTGGGGCAGATTTTTGCTGCCTGCGTACTTGTGGCCTTTGATATCCGTATCGAATGGCTGAACAATCCCTTCGGCGGCTATTTTTATCTTAACGAATGGTTTATTTCTATACCGCTGACAATTTTCTGGGTTATCAGCTTTACGAACGTTGTCAACCTGATTGACGGTCTGGACGGCCTGGCAGCAGGCGTATCCGCTATCGCTTCGATGACAGTCATTCTGGTTGCGGTTCAGATGGGTTATTACCATATAGCTGTAATGACTGCGGCTCTGGCCGGCGGCATTATCGGTTTTATCCGCTATAATTTTAATCCCGCTACTATTTTCATGGGCGATACAGGCAGTATGTTCATCGGCTATATGCTGGCAGCTATTTCGGTTTATGGCGCAGTCAAGACTGCTGCTACCGTAGCGCTGATTGTACCGGCGATTGCACTGGGCCTGCCGATTATGGATACAGCCTTTGCGATTATGCGCCGCTACAGCAACGGCCGTCCAATTTTCCAGCCCGATAAGGGACACTTGCATCACCGCCTGTTGGCGATGGGCATGAACCAGAAGCAGGCAGTTCTGCTGATGTATGCTATTACAGCCGTGCTCGGTATCGCAGCTGTGCTGTGGGCAGAGTTTGACGGCTTTTACGCCGCACTTATTATAGCGGTTATTATTACGGCAGTTGCCGTTGGTGCTAAGAAAATCGGTATTCTGAACGACAGATAAGGGGGAGGAAGAACCGTGGAGAAGATAAAGTTAATGACAGTTTTCGGCACTCGTCCGGAGGCTATCAAAATGTGCCCGCTGGTGCTGGCAATGCGTAAATATCCCAAATATATTCAGCCGATTGTGGCAGTTACCGCACAGCATCGCGAGATGCTTGATCAGGTACTGGATTTGTTTGGCATTACGCCTGATTATGATTTGAACATTATGTCGGCAGGTCAAACCCTGTATGATGTTACTACCCGCGCGCTGATGGGCCTGAAATCCGTTATGGAGGAAGCAAAGCCCGATATGGTGCTGGTGCATGGTGACACCTCGACTACCTTTGCCGGTGCTCTGGCTGCCTTTTATGCGCAGATTCCTGTAGGCCATGTGGAAGCAGGCCTGCGTACTGGTAATAAATATTCTCCTTACCCGGAGGAAATGAACCGCAAGCTGACCGGTGCGATTGCCGATATGCATTTTGCGCCTACCTCTACCAGCAAGGCTAACCTGCTGAAGGAAAACATCTGCCCCGAGCAGATTCTGGTAACAGGCAACACTGTTATCGATGCTCTGCAGACTACGGTGAAGGAAGGCTACCGCTTTGAGGACGAGGAGTTCAATAAGGTATTTGCCAGCGGTCATCGTCTGATTCTGATGACTACCCACCGCCGTGAAAACCTGGGCGAGCCTATGCGTCATGTTTACCGCGCTTTGAAGAGCGTGCTGGAAGCGCATCCCGATGTGGAAGCAATCTTCCCGGTACACAAAAACCCCAAGGTGCGTGAAATCGTGCGCGAGGAGCTGGGACATTTAGACAGAGTGCATCTGATTGAGCCTATGGAATATGAACCGTTTGCCAATCTGATGGCTAAGGTTGATATCGTGCTCACAGACAGCGGCGGAATTCAGGAGGAGGCTCCTGCCTTAGGCAAGCCGGTTCTGGTTCTGCGTGATACCACTGAGCGTCCGGAGGCTGTTGAAGCCGGTACGGTTAAGCTCGTAGGCACAGCTTATGATGATGTGCTGCGCGAAACAAATCTGCTTTTAGATGATGCCGAGCATTATCGCTCTATGGCGGAGGCTGCTAATCCTTACGGCGACGGCAAGGCCTGTGAACGCATTATTCATGCGATTTTAAGAAAAAATGGCTTTGATGTAGAAATTTTGCCGGAATTCGCGTCTAAAGCGTAGACAAACACTGTGAAAAATATTAAAATTAAAAGAGTAAATATGATTAATTTGTGAATTTATGCTAGGGTGTGGAATCATGCAACAATATAAGCCCGATCAGGAACATATCAGAATGTTGGAAGCTCTGGCTACAGTTTCTTCGCTGGCTTTTATGGCTGTGATTGATTTTATGCTGGCTTATTTTGGCGGTGACTGGCTCGACCGTCATCTGGAAACCGGTGACCATACAATGCGGGGTATCTGCATTGCTCTGGCAGTAATATCACTGATTATGACCTACTATAATCTTATTCAAAGAAGCATCTATTCAAGAAATGATGCCGGAAAAAAGAAAAAGCAGGATGAAAAATAATTTTGACTTAACGCCATTGGTCAGACAGGGCGGTACGCCTGTGATTATACGTACTGCGCTGTGTGTACTGGTTTTGGCGGTTATAACAAGGCTTGCAGGTCTTGATGAAATCTCTACCGGGTTGTTCCGCGGCATGGTCGTGGGTGCGCTGGACATGGTTATTATGTGCAGCGGTGCGCGTAAGGCTCTGGTATTTAAAGATGATCCTGAGCGCGGCGTGAAGCTTTTAAAGCGTTATCGCTACTACCGGATTTTTGCGGCAGGCAGCCTTTTTGTTGCGATGTTGAAGATGAAATACCATGTGTTTTATGTGGCCGTGGGCTTTCTTCTTACACATATATTCTATATTTTAAATTTAATATTTATCGCGTGCCAACTCCAAAAAGAAGAGGAACGTGAAGAAAGGAGTGTGAAAGATGGGAAATGAAGCTGCTGCTATGGCGCAAGAGGCTGAACAATCCAAAGAGATAATCCATTATCTTGCAACCAACACCTTTTTGGGTGAGGTTAATATGCAAACTATGTATATGACCTGGATTGCAATGGCTATCGTATTTGTTTTGTTTTTTGCTGCTTCCAGAAATCCGAAGTTAGTACCTTCCGGATTGCAGAATGTCATGGAGTTCTTTGTCGATTTTCTGAATGGTTTAATGGAAGACAATCTTGGTGGTGTGAAAGGCCGCAAATATATGGCACCTTTCATTATTACTCTCTTTATGTTTATCCTTGTATCCAATGAAATTGGCATGCTTCCTCAGGTCGGTGTTCACTGGACTTCTCCTACTAACGATATCAATACCTGCTTTGGTTTGTCCTTGTTAGTAGCTTTCAGTGCATATCTTGTTGGCGTTATGCAACAAGGTATCGGCCATTTCAAACATTTTGTCAGCCCCAGTCCGGCTTTCCTGCCGTTGCACCTTTTGGATGCAGTGACTAAACCGCTGACTATGGCCCTTCGTCTCTTTGGTAACATCCTGGCAGGCGAAATCCTGCTGATCGTTTTGTATCAGCTGGCTCCGTGGGTTGTCCCTGAACTGTGGGTAATGTTCTCCCTGTTCATCGGCTTTGTACAGGCCTTTATCTTTACTATCTTGGCTTTGGGCTCTTATGCTCTGGCTTTTGCCGGCCACGAAGAATAACTCTTTAACACAAAAATTTTATATTCTGAAAGGATGAAACAAATGTCTGAAAATGCAATCATTACTGCTGCATCCGTAATCGGTGCAGGTCTCGTTTGCCTGGGCGCTGCTATGGGTGCTGGCTTTGGTAACGGCAACATGTGCGGCAAATCTATCGAATCCATGGCTCGTCAACCGGAAGAGTCTGGTAAAATCTTCACCAACATGCTGGTTTGCGTAGGCTTGATCGAATCCATGCCTATTCTGTGCTATGTAATCGCTATCGTTCTGGTATTCGCTAACCCGTTCATTAAATAATTTTATTTTGCAAGATATTACAAAAGGAGCGTGCTATAATTGGTTAACTTCAACGCAACACTTATCGCGCAGATCCTGAACTTTTTGGTTTTAGTTATTGTTCTTGCAAAATTTGCTTACAAACCCTTATGCAACATTATGGATGAACGTAAGAATAAAATTGCAAGCGACCTGGAGTCTGCTGAAAAGGCTAAGACTGACGCAGAAGCAGTTAAAGCTGAATACGCTGCAAAGCTGGCTGAAGCTAAACAAGAAGCTCAAGCTATTGTTGATGCTGCTCGCAAAACTGCTCAGGCTGCACATGACAAGATCATGGCTGACACTAAAGCTGAACAAGATCAGGTTATTGCAACCGCTAAAGAAGCAATCGCACTGGAACAGAAGAAAGCTATGGACGAAGTTCGTGCACAAGTTATCAACCTGTCCATGATTGCTGCTAGCAAGATCGTAGAACAAAAGTTAGGTTCTGAAGAAGACAAACAAATGGCTAGCAAAATCGTTGATTCTATCATGAAATAATTTTGCTGCTTTTCCTAATAAGCCGGATATATGCCGCTGTAATGCGAAGCAGCAGGCTAAAAGCCGGTATTCGGAGGTGATTGGTACAACATGAAGACAGAAGAAAATATTGCTTTAATTAAGCAACAATTGTCCGACTTCAAAATTGATCTGGGCTCCATTAAAGAGCTGTTAGATGTAAACGTAACTACTGCCAAGAGATTATCTGCAGCAGAGTATCAATCCATTTCTGTAATCCTGACCGAGAAACTGGGCCGTGAGATTTTCCTGAACAAGAAAGTTGACCCGTCCATCCTCGGCGGCATCATCGTACAAGTTGGCGATAAGGTATTCGACGCTTCCGCACTGCGCAAGCTGAAGAAAATGGAAGTTGCTCTGAACGGCATTGACGTTCACGAGTACACCAAACCGGAAGCCCTGGGTGATGCTCTCAGCAACAAACTGGAGAATTACAATGTGGATGCTGATCTGGAAGAAGTTGGTATCGTAGAAAAAATCGGTGACGGCATCGCAACCGTTATCGGTATGAAAAACGCTATGGCTGGCGAATTAGTTGAACTGCCCCACAACGTATCCGGCATGGTTCTGAACCTGAACCCGGACAGCGTTGGTATCGTACTGATGGGCGGCGAGACCAAAATCAAAGAAGGCGACGTAGTTCGCCGTACCGGCCGCATCATGGAGGTTCCTGTTGGTGAAAACCTGCTGGGCCGTGTAGTTAGCGCTATCGGCGACCCGATCGACGGCAAAGGCGAAATCGCTGCTGCTGAACGTCGTCCGGTTGAATCTCCTGCACATGGTATCGCAGATCGTAAATCCGTTGATACCCCGCTGCAAACCGGTATTAAATGTATCGACGCACTTGTTCCTATCGGACGTGGTCAGCGCGAACTTATCATCGGCGACCGTGGTACCGGTAAGACTGCAGTTGCAATCGACACCATTATCAACCAAAAAGGTCTGGGCGTTATCTGCATTTATGTAGCTATCGGCCAAAAGGCTTCTAACATCGCTCGTATTGTTCGTACTCTGGAACAACACGGCGCTATGGAATACACCATCATCGTTGCTGCTACTGCTGCTGACTCCGCTCCGCTGCAATACCTGGCTCCGTACGCTGGCGTAACCATGGCTGAATACTTCATGGATCAGGGCAAAGACGTTCTGTGCGTATACGACGACCTGTCTAAACACGCTGTTGCATACCGTGCAATGTCCCTGCTGCTCCGTCGTCCTCCAGGACGTGAAGCATACCCTGGCGACGTATTCTATTTGCATTCCCGTCTGCTGGAACGCGCTGCTAAGCTGAACGATGAACTGAAGGGCGGTTCCATCACCGCACTGCCGATCATCGAAACCCTGGCAGGTGACGTAGGCGGCTTCATTCCGACCAACGTAATTTCTATTACCGACGGTCAGATCTTCCTTGAATCCGAGCTGTTCTACTCCGGTATCCGTCCGGCTATCAACTCCGGCCTGTCTGTATCCCGTGTAGGTGGTGCTGCTCAGATTAAAGCTATGAAGCAGGTTGCAGGTACTTTACGTCTGGATCTGGCTCAGTTCCGCGAGCTGGCAGCATTTGCTCAGTTTGCTTCTGACCTTGATAAAGCTACCAAAGCACAGCTGGACCGTGGTCAACGTCTGACCGAGGTTCTGAAACAAGGCCAATACAGCCCGTTGTCTGTTGAAAAACAGGTTATGGCTATTTACCTTGGCACCAAAGGCTATCTGGATGACGTAGCAGTTAAAGATGTAACTCGCTGCGAAAAAGAATTCCTGGACTTCATGGAAGCTAACCATCCGGAAGTTGGCGGAGACATCATCAAAACCAAGAAAATCACTGATGAGAACGAAGAAGCTCTGAAGAAAGCTATCGCCGAGTTCAAGGAAACCTTTGTTAGTGAAGGTAGGTGATTAACTAATGGCTACTGCACGCGAGATTCATCGCCACATGAAAAGCGTAGGTAACATTGGCAAGATCACGAAGGCTATGAAAATGGTTGCTGCTGCCCGCCTCAGAAGAGCGCAGGAAAAAGCTGCAGCAAGCCGTCCTTATGCTATCAAGATCAAAGAAGTGTTATCCAACGTTGTGAGCGATCCGAGCATCCTTGCAGGCTTAAGTGCCAAAAAACACCCGCTGCTTCAACATCGTGATGTTAAAAAAGTTGGTTATCTGGTGCTCGCCTCTGATAAAGGTCTGGCAGGCGCATATAGTTCCAACGCTTTGAAAAAAGCAGTTGCGGAGATTTCCGAATGTGAGCATGACGTAGTCATTATCACCAGCGGCCGTAAGGCTAGAGATTTCTTCCAACGTCGCGGCTATAAAGTGCTAAGTAGCCACTTCGGCTACTCCGACAGACCGTCTTACGCAAATGCGGTAGAAATTGCTCAGGATGCAATCAAACAATTTGCTGACGAGCATTTCGACGAGCTGCATGTTGTGTTTACACTATTCAAAACCGCTTTGTCCCAAATTCCTACCAGCGACAAGATTCTGCCGGTAGAGCCTCCTGTAAAGGAGAAAGGCAAAGCTAGCGCAAGCTTTATTTTCGAGCCTAGTGAAGACGAAACTCTGCAGGTACTTGCACCTAAGTATCTGGAAACCGTAGTTTACGCTGCACTGGTACAATCTGCTGCCAGTGAGTTGGGCTCTCGTATGACTGCTATGAGCTCTGCTACCGATAACGCAGGCAAGCTGGTACAAAACCTGGAGCTGTCCTATAACAAGGCTCGTCAGGCATCCATTACCCGCGAGCTGAACGAAATCGTTGGCGGCGTAGAAGCTCTGAAACAGGCACAAAACTAATTAGATATTTCGTAGGGAGGCTAAAACCTTGAATACAGGTAGAATCGTACAAGTTGTAGGCCCTGTTATCGACGTAGAGTTTCCTCCTAAAAGCATGCCTGCTATCCTCAACGCATTGCACATTGACGGCACCACCGATGAGGGTAAAGTAAAAATCCACCTGACCGCAGAAGTTATGCAACATATCGGCAATAACATTGTCCGCGCTGTTGCTATGAGCTCCACCGACGGTCTGGTTCGTGGCATGGAAGTTGTAGATACCGGCGCTCCTATCAGCGTTCCGGTAGGTCCTGGTGTACTGGGCCGTATCTTCAACGTTTTAGGTGAAACTGTAGACCATGATGACACTCCGGTTGAAGCAGCTGATCACTGGCCTATTCATAGACCGGCTCCGAGCTTTGACCAACAGGCTACAGCTACTAAAATTTTGGAAACCGGCATTAAAGTCGTTGACCTTATCGCTCCGTATGCAATGGGCGGTAAAATCGGTCTGTTCGGCGGTGCTGGCGTAGGTAAAACCGTTATTATTATGGAGCTTATCCATAACATTGCTACTGCACACGGCGGCTATTCCGTATTCGCAGGCGTTGGCGAACGTACTCGTGAAGGCAACGACCTGTGGGGCGAAATGAAAGAGTCTGGCGTTATCAACAAGACTGCTCTTGTATACGGCCAGATGAACGAGCCTCCTGGAGCACGTATGCGTGTTGGTCTGACCGGCCTGACCATGGCAGAATACTTCCGTGATGTTGGCGGCCAGGACGTACTGCTCTTTATCGATAACATTTTCCGTTTCATTCAGGCTGGTTCCGAAGTATCCGCATTGCTCGGCCGTATGCCTTCCGCAGTAGGTTACCAACCTACTTTGGCAAACGATATCGGCGCACTGCAAGAGCGTATTACCTCCACCAAGACCGGTTCTATCACATCCGTACAGGCTGTATATGTACCTGCGGATGACTTGACTGACCCGGCTCCGGCAGGCACCTTCGCTCACTTGGATGCAACCACCGTATTGTCTCGTCAAATCGCAGAGCTTGGTATTTATCCGGCAGTTGACCCGCTCGACTCCACCAGCCGTATCCTCGATCCGCTGGTAATCGGCGAAGAGCATTATCATGTTGCTCGTGGCGTACAGGCTATCCTGCAACGTTACAAAGAATTGCAAGATATCATCGCAATTCTGGGTATGGAAGAATTGAGCGAGGAAGACAAAGTAACTGTTGCTCGTGCTCGTAAGATTCAGAAGTTCCTCAGCCAGGCATTCTTCGTTGCTGAACAGTTCACCGGTACCCCCGGTCAATATGTTCCTCTGAAGGAAACCATCCGCGGCTTCAAAGAAATCCTCGAAGGCAAGCATGATGACCTGCCGGAAGGTGCTTTCTACATGGTTGGTACCATTGATGACGCTGTTGCCAAGGCTGCAACTATGAAGGATTAATAGATGGCTACTCCGTTTTCTTTTGAAATTGTCACGCCGGATAAGATGCTGTTCACTTCTGAAGAAGTAACTTATGTGGGTTTCCGTGCTTTGTCCGGTAATCTGGGCCTCAAAGCTAGACATATGCCTATCATTGCGACCATGGATATTGCGCCGATGAAGCTGGAGTTCACTGACGGCAGCGTTAAAGAATTTGCTGTTTGCGGCGGCTTTCTGGAAATGAAAGACAATAAATGCACCGTTTTGGCAACTATTGCCGAAGCTGATGCAGATATTGATACCGCTCGTGCAGCAGCAGCTAAAGAACGTGCAGAGCAACGTCTTGCTTCCAAGAGCGAAGACATTGATACTGTTCGTGCCGAAAACGCGCTGAAGAGAGCTGTTGCCCGCTTGCGTACTACTCACAAGCTGTAATAAGCATTGCGACAATGCCAAAAAAATTACCCCCCCGTCCGTCAGGGCGGGGGTTTTTGTATTGTATACATTTCCCTTCCTCTCCCCAAAAGGTGCTATTTGTGGTATGATTTACATAGTGTCGTTTGGCACTGCTTACTAAAGCTTATACAAGGAGTGATAGATTATGACAACTGCAAAGGAATTGCAAAAGAATTTGACATGGGAATTCTCCCATATCGCTAAGAAGAACACTGCTGCCAAGGAAGCAGCGTTTGCGTACTGCGAAGGCTACAAGGAATTTTTGAATACAGCAAAAACAGAGCGTGAATTTACCGCTAAGGCTGTAGAAAAGCTGGCTGCTGCAGGCTATGTTCCCTTCGAAGAAGGCAAGGCATATAAACCCGGCGACAAGGTTTATTTCGTAAACCGCGGCAAATCTATGGCTATGTCCACCTTCGGCACCGCACCGTTGGAGGCAGGCGTGCGCCTGAACGCTGCGCATATCGATTCTCCGCGTCTGGATTTAAAACCGAACCCGGTATACGAAAACCATGAGATGGCCTACTTCAAAACGCATTATTACGGCGGTATCCGCAAATACCAATGGGTGACCGTGCCTCTGGCAATGCATGGCGTTATCATCAAAAAGAACGGCGAGCTGGTGAAGGTCTGCGTGGGCGAAAATGCCGGTGACCCCGTATTCTGCGTAACCGATTTGCTGCCGCATCTTGGCGCTAAACAGAACGAGCGCAAGCTGAGCGAAGGCATTAAGGGCGAGGAGCTGAACATTGTTATCGGCAGCCTGCCTTTTGTTGACGAAAGCGAAGAGGAAGGTGTAAAAGATGCCGTTAAGCTGAACGCACTGGCTTTGCTCAACGAAATGTACGGTATTACCGAGCATGATTTTATGCGTGCGGAAATTGAATTTGTTCCCGCAACCAAGGCACAGGATGTAGGCCTGGACCGCAGCCTGATCGGTGCCTACGGCCAGGATGATAAGGTTTGCGCTTATACCGCACTGACTGCGGAAATTGATACAAAAGCACCGTACTACACCACTGTTACGGTTTTGGCAGATAAAGAAGAAATCGGTTCCTACGGCAACACCGGCCTGAATTCCGATTTCGTGCTGCACTATCTGGAGGATCTGGCAGCAACTCAGGGTGCCAACATCCGCAAGCTGCTGCGCAATACCACCGCACTTTCCTCCGATGTTAACGGTGCCTACGATCCGAGCTTTGCTTCCGTATATGAAGAGCGCAACAGCTGCTTCGTGAACAAAGGTCCTGTACTGACCAAATATACCGGTGCGCGCGGCAAATCCGGCTCCAATGATGCCAGCGCTGAAACGATGGCCAAGGTTATCAGCATTATGGATGAGGCTGATGTTTTCTGGCAAATCGGCGAGCTGGGCGCTGTAGACGAAGGCGGCGGCGGTACCGTTGCATTGTATGTTGCTTCTATGGATATGGACGTAGTCGATCTTGGTGTGCCTATTCTGTGCATGCATTCTCCGTTCGAGCTGAGCTCTAAGCTGGATGTTTATTACACCTATAAAGCATTCGCTGCTTTCCTGGAGAGCGACAAATGAATACAGCAGCTGTAACAGCTTTGCTTGCAGGCAAGGAGCCTGTGCGCGCACTTGTTCTGGCTTCTGAGAAAGAAGTGGCAGAACTGGCTGATTTGGGACTTCCTGTAAATACTGTTGACAGCAGCTTATCGATGCAGCATCTGGCAAGCGCAAAATTTGCTGCCGAGCGCATGCTTGGCAAGGCCGGCAGGCTGCAGGTAATGACAGTTACGCGCGAGGAGCCGCAGGCTACGGAAGCGGAGCGGGCGCTGATTTATGCGATGCTTGTGCGTTGCCGTAAGGTTATCAGCTGCCGTGACAAGCTGGAGGATATGCTGAAATTTGACGACCGTGAGGGCTGGAATGAATATAAGGCTGCTTATGAAAATAAGGTGCTGGATATTTTTAAGGCTACCTGGAGGGAGAAGGATGTTTATCCCTATAACATTATTGACAACATCAAAGAGTACAACAAAAATGAAAGCTATATTTTAAAGCAGCTTTACTGGCATCTGGCAGAGCGTACTCCGGGCATAATTAATGACGGTGACGCCAGGATGATTAACGAGCTGCGGCAGATGTTCAGCGACATCAGCATCAGTCTGCTGGCACCGGATACGGTGCTTGTGGGTGATGTGGCGCAGGATGCGCAGCTTGCTGCGTTAGCGGAAATGTTTGCTGGTAAAGCCGAAATTATCAGGCTGTAAAGTTAAGCCGTCCGGCGGGATGCTCCTGTCGGGCGGTTTTTGCGTTTTGTCACAGATTTTTCCTTGCATATTAAACTTGCTTATAGTAGACTATAATATGTAGAACTAGGCAAGGCCGCTAAGTTTCTTGAGAAGAAGCACAAGATATATAAGTAAGGACGGTGACTGTAAGATGGCTGATATCGTAGAAAGTCTGGCAGGAAACAAAATGCTGATGCTGAAGCAGGATATAGCTTTTTTGCGCAAGCGTCTGGCGGAATGTGCTGATGAGGATGCTAAAAAGGCTATCCGCAGGGAATTAATGGAGAAGGAAACCTATTATAATATTTTAGCAGACCGCCAGCGGGTGAATTTCTGAGCCGGAAGCAGTGCCGGCTTTTTCTTATAAGGTCGGGTGAAATATGCCTGTGGCAAAATTTTCCGGATTTTTATTAAGTCTTGAAAAGAGCCTGTGTTTGATGATAAAATATTTGTTACGGAAAAATTTTTCCGACTTCGCATATGCAGGAGGGTTATTTTGGAAAAACTAATTGTGAAGGGCGGAAACCGCCTCGTTGGTGCAGTTAAAACCAGCGGTGCGAAAAACGCTGTACTGCCGATTATTGCAGCTTCTATCCTGGGAACTACCCCAAGTCATCTTGATGAAGTTCCGATGCTGGAAGATGTGCATACTATAAGTGAAGTTTTAAAATGTCTGGGACTGGCTGTAGAATGCAGTCCGGAAAAGAATGTGCTGGATATCGACAGCACTGAGATAACCTCGTATGAAGCACCGTATGAGCTGGTGCGTACCATGCGTGCGTCCTTTCTGGTAATGGGACCTCTGCTGGCGCGTATCGGTAAAGCGCGTATTTCCATGCCCGGCGGTTGCGCTATCGGTGCCCGTCCGATTGATATTCATCTCAAGGGCTTTGAGGCTCTGGGTGTAAAAATCGAACAGGGTCATGGCTATATTGAAGCAAGTGCTCCCGAGGGACTGAAGGGTACCAGCATTTATTTTGATTTTCCGAGCGTAGGTGCTACCGAAAATATTATGATGGCAGCTTCTCTTGCTGAGGGTACTACTATTTTGGAAAATGCTGCCGAGGAACCGGAGATTGTAGATTTGGCCAACTATCTGAATAAGATGGGTGCCAAAATCCGCGGTGCCGGTACCGATACTATTCGCATTGAGGGTGTAGAGAAGCTGCATGGCGCAGACTATACCATTATTCCGGATCGTATTGAGGCAGGCACTTATATGATTGCTGCTGCCATGACCGGCGGTGATATTGTTGTGGAAAATGTTCTGCCGGAGCACCAGAAGCCGCTGATTGCCAAGCTGCGTGAGGCAGGTGCCGTGGTTGAGGAGGATATTGATAAGGTACGTGTTATCGGCAAGAATCCGCTGAAGGCCGTATCTATCAAAACTCTGCCTTATCCAGGCTTCCCGACTGATATGCAGGCTCAGATGATGGCGATGATGGTTATTGCCGAGGGGCGCAGCAAGGTTACGGAAACTGTTTTTGAGAATCGTTTCATGCATGTGGTTGAGCTGAACCGCATGGGTGCGCAGATTTCTACCGAAGGCCGCAGTGCCGTTATCGACGGTCCCTGCAAGCTGACAGGCTGTGATGTGCGTGCAACCGATTTGCGTGCCGGTGCAGCTATGATTCTGGCAGGCCTTGTGGCCGAAGGTACGACACGTATCGGCGATTTGCACCATATTGACCGTGGCTATGAGAACATTGTTGCTAAGCTGAAAAATCTGGGTGCAGATATTGAACGCGTAGATGTAGATTAAGGAGATATGACTAATGTTTAAAAGTATGGATATCGGTATTGATTTGGGTACCGCTAACATTCTTGTTTATGTCAAGGGCAAGGGCGTTGTCCTGAAGGAGCCTTCTGTTGTGGCTATTGATAAGGTACGCAACAAGGTATTGGCTGTGGGCGATGATGCCAGAGAAATGCTGGGACGTGCTCCCGGCAGTATCGTTGCTATCCGTCCGCTGAAGGAAGGCGTTATTGCGAACTATACCGTAACGCAGAAGCTACTTGCTTACGTTATTGAGAAGGTTGCGGGCAAGAGCCTGTTTTTCAAACCGCGTGTTATGACCTGTGTTCCTATCGGCATTACTTCAGTAGAAAAGCGTGCTGTTATGGAGGCTACTACCCAGGGCGGTGCTTCCAAAACCTATCTGATTGAGGAACCGCTGGCAGCGGCTCTTGGTGCCGGTATTGATATTTCCGTACCGCGCGGCAATATGGTTGTTGATATAGGCGGCGGTACTACCGATATCGCTGTGCTGAGCCTTGGCGGTATTGTTGTTGATTCTTCTATCCGTATCGGCGGCGACCATTTTGATGAGGCTATTGTGCGTCATGTGAAGAAGGTACATAATGTGCTTATCGGTGAGCGCACGGCTGAAGAAATCAAAATGAATGTTGCTACTGTTATTGCCGACGGACGCAATGAGTCTATTACTGTACGCGGCCGTGATATGGTTACCGGCCTGCCGACTACCTTTAGCGTAAGCTCCGAGGATTGCCGTGTGGCATTGGAGGATGCTGTTGCTTCTCTGATTGCTACTGTGCGCGGTGTTCTGGAAAAATGCCCGCCGGAGCTGGCTGCTGATATTGTTGATAACGGTATTTATCTGACCGGCGGCGGCGCGCTGCTTGACGGCCTGGCTGAGATTATGCAGCGTGAAACCGGTATTACTACGCATATTGCCGATGATCCGCTGGAGTGTGTTGCTCTTGGCACCGGCAAGGCGCTGGAGAATCTGGATAAGCTGCATCCTGGCACTGTTTATACTGCGTCTAATCTGGCTGATTGATGTTTGGGTATTGATTGTTGATTATTGATTTTGGGGAGGAGCTGCCTTTGGCAGCTCCTTTTGTGTAGATGTGAAGAAGAAGGGCGTATGGTGTCGCAATTAATATATTGCAACCCTTCCGTCTGCTCGCAAAAGCTCGCAGCAACCTCCCCTTTCAGGGGAGATATAAAGTGCTTGTCAAATGCTGACTGTCGCAAGTTCGTCGAACTTTTATATGCTCCCTGAAAGGGAGCTGGCATCGCCGAAGGCGATGACTGAGGGTTGTGTTGCGATATATTAATTGCTCGTTAGAGCGTTCTGCTAACTTTCTTGCCTGCCCCTTTGGGGAAGGTGCCGAGCGTAGCGAGGCGGAAGGGGGCGTATACACACGACGCTCTAATACACTCTTCTTCCTTCTACCTTCGTTTTTCTCTTAAGAGGTCCTAGATATGAATTTCAAAAAACTTATATGTTCTGTTTTTATGCTGGCTGCGCTGTGTGCCGCTCCGCTTGCGGCGAGCGCCGCTCCCGTCACAGCGGTGCGCAGCAGCGTTAGTCCTGCTCGTGTACGTCTGGTGTTCGACAGCAGGGAGCCTGTTAAATATACTGCCGAAAAAAACGGCTTGCAGCTGGTGGTTACGTTGCCTGAGGGTACGGCGCTGACGCAGAAGCCTGTCTTTAAGCAGGATGCGGTGATTAAAAGCATCACTGTTCCTGCCAAAAAGAAGAAAAAGGCACAGGTGGTTATAGATTTAACTAAGGATTGCCAGTATAAGCTTTATCCGCTGAAGAATCCTGACCGTCTGGTGCTGGATATTTACCGCATTCCTATCAGCAAAACAACGATGCAGCTTTCCGGCGGCGTTACCTATACCTATGCGCAGGAGGAGCTAAACGGCAGACCGCTGGTAAGCTATCTGGTGAGCGTTGCGCCTTCGGCGCGCCTGGAGCTGAGGCCGTTTTCTGCCGCAGGTATGTATAACGGACGCGGCAGCCTGGCTAAGCAGGCGGCGGAAAGAGGTCTTGTGGCTGCCATCAATGCGTCGTATTTTGATACCGACGGCTGGGTTATCGGCAACGTTAAGGATAAGGGCAATTTTGTCGCTATGGATGCTACGCCGCGCAGCGGTTATGTAGTGCAGGGCAACGAGCAGAAGATTGTGCGCGACATTGCTTACACCGGCAGCGTAACACTTCCTGACGGCAGAGCGCTGCAGCTGAAGGGCATGAACCGTGCGCGCATTGCCAATGATTTGGTGCTGTTTAATTCCTATTACGCTACGTCGACCAAAACGAATCAGTACGGGCGTGAGGTGAAAATCAAAAACGGTCGCGTTGTTGCTGTTTCCACAGCAGGCAATATGTCTTTGGAGCCGGGTTGCGTAGTGCTTTCCGGTCATGGCACAAATGCGGCTGCTCTGGCAGGCCTGCGCCTGGGCGACCATGTAATACTCACGCAGAGCCTTGGCAGCAGCATTGCGGATGCGGCAACGACTGTTGTCAGCGGCGGTCCACTGCTGGTAGAAAACGGCAGGGTGAATGTGCGTACTGCGGAGGAGCAGATGGCTCCCGATATTGCGCGTGGCAGAGCACCGCGTACTGCAATCGGACTGAAGCAGGACGGCACGCTTTTAATGCTTGTTGTTGACGGCAGAAGCAGTGCTTCCGCAGGCATGACACTTGCGGAGCTGGCGCAGTATTTTGTGAAGCTGGGTGCGGTGAGCGCTGTCAATTATGATGGCGGAGGCAGCAGCGAAATGGTCATCAACGGCAAAATCGTCAACAAGCCTTCGGACGGGCGCGAGCGTTTGGTGAGCATCGGTCTGGGATTGTTCATCAAATAAGCTGGTTGTATAGGCAAAATAAAAAACAAGGGGCGGTCACGCGTTAGCTGTGACAGCTCCTTGTTTTGTTGTTGCGGGTTATAGCTTAATCCTCGGTGATGATAACGCCGGTGCCTATGCCGCCGTTATCACTGCAGACAAGCTCCTTAAGGGTTTGGATATCCGCATTGCGCAGGCGGATACAGCCTTCGGAGGCCATGGTGCCGATAGAGGCTGGGTCATGCGTACCATGAATGCCGATGCCGATCCAGCCGGTGTCCAGCGAAAGGAACCAGGGGCCGTAGGCACCTTCGATTACGCCCTTGCCGTCACTGAAATCGTGCGTCCAGTAATGCGCCGGGCAAATCTCTTCGATGCGGAAGGGAACCTGCGCCGAAGGTACGCCTACTGCCGCACCTGTGTAGTAGGAGGGAATAGCTGCTGCACTGCCCCAGGAGGTGGGGGTGCGGTTGTCGCCGGTGTACTGCTTGTCACCGGGATTTTTGGCAACAGCGATAGGATAGCTGCAGACTGCTTGCTCTACGCCCTGCTGATAGACGTCAAGGCGGTAGCTTTGCTTATGGATGCAGATGAGATATCTGGCGTTGCCGAACAGCGCGGACGCAGGCGCCGCAGCTGCCAAGCTGCAGCTTAGCAGCAGGCAGACGCTAAATATTAAGCCTAAAAGTTTTTTGAGCATTGGTGATACTTCCTTAATGCTTATTTAGCAGGCCACGCGTACAAAATCTGCACTTACATAGCCAACCTCACCTTGAGCGTTAATAGCCTTCCACCATTGGCGTCCCTCGGCTTCGAATGCGCCTTTTAACGGTGCTATTTCTTCGCCGGACATCAGCGAATCAATTACATTGCTGTCCGTGGAGGGGGCGGTGCGGAAGTTTACATAGTCGCCGGTTAAAACCAGTTTTACGCCGGGAGCCCAATAGCTTTCCATGTTTTCAAATTTGCTGTAGAGGTTGGATATTCTTTGATTGGAGTATTGCAAACTTTCGGCAGACATGTTGTCTCCGTATTGAGCATAGCTTTTGCTGGCAGGGATAGAGTGTGCATTTTCGGAGCGGAGCTCATCGTAGGTACTGATAAAGGCATTGATATATTTTTTGTTGTCATAAATAGTAGTCAGCCAGTAATCACCGTCACCGGAATCGGCTTCGCCCTTGGCGCTGAAGCTTACTGTGGCGCCGTTACTGTTTTGCTGCACATCATACATCTGCAAGGCGGCAAAGGCAATAGCTTTGGCCTCCATATCGCTTATGTAGATGCCCTTGCGGCTGAAGCAGGGAGCAACATATTCCTCGGCATATTTTTCGGTCATGGTATGCTTCACATCAAAGCGGGTATTTTTCAGCAGAAAGGCTTCTGTTCTGCCGCAGCGGGAGTCAATATCAGTAGGGAGCCTGCTTGCGGATGTATTATATACTGCCGCCTCCATAACAGATGTGCCGGTGAAGAGCATTGCTGCTGCCAGTGCTCCGATAGCAAAATTTTTGATTTTCATAACAACATCTCCTTTCCAGATGTGGAAATTCTAATCTTTGATGCTTATATTATAGCCAAAAAAACGCTTTTGCACCCTACCCCAAAGGGTGATTTCGGGTAGGATAGGCAAAAAAAGCGTAAAAAATTATGTGCCGGTAATTTTTTAACTGCAGATGATTTTCATAATGTTTTATTTAAGAGCGGTTTACAGTCTGTTCACTTGTCAAAATATTGCTGAGGCTGTATAATTTATGTTAGAGAAATATATCTGAAATGAGGTGAGTCACATGGGTAAAAAGTTAATAGTGATTTTGACTATTGCCGCTTTAGGCATCTTTACACTTGCTGCCGTTGGCTGTGCTGCTGTGACTGACCAGCGCGCCGCTGTCAGCGGTATTGTAGTTGCCGATGGACTGGCACAGGAGGGCACCCAGGTTAAGCAGGGTGACATTCTGGTAAAGGTAAAATCTATAGCTGGCGGCAGTATTGCTGCTGCGCGTGCTACAACTGCAGGTAAGGTTAGCCAGGTACTGGTTAAACCGGGTGATAAGATTGAGGCACAGCAGGTTGTAGCTAAGGTTAGTGAATAACGGTAAAGAAAACCGGCGAGCTTCTTAGCCGCCGGTTTTTGTAGTATTATAGAGCAAAATACCGGAAGCGGACCGGTAAATATTTTATTTTTAGGAGCGAGTATGAGAGTATTTTTATTAGCATTATTGTTTTGCTGCCAGCTGCTGACGGCAGCTGCCGCCAATGTTCCTCTGATGCCGGTGCGTGACCTGCGCGCAGGTATGCAGGGCATAGGCAAAACCGTTATCAGCGGTGATACTATTGAAACCTTCAATGTAGAAATTTTAGGTGTCAACGGCAGTGAAGCTATGGGATATAATATTTTTGTGCGCCTTTACGGCGATTTGATTGAAAAGACAGGCGGTGTTGCTCAGGGCATGAGTGGCAGTCCTGTTTATGTAGACGGCAGACTTGTCGGTGCTGTGGCCTTCGGCAAGACCTTCAACGACCCGCATTACTGCTTCCTGACACCGATCGGCAAAATGCTGCCGCTGCTGGACGAACCGAGAGAGCTGCCGGCAGACTGGATTCCTAAGGGAACGGCGCTGATGGCAGGCGGTTTTACAGAATACGGCATGGAATATCTGCAGGAGAAGCTGCAGCCCTTCGGCCTGACTGCTGTCAACAGCGGCGGCACGGGCGCTTCCAGCGATAAGCCGTTGGAGCCCGGCAGCAGTGTCGGTGTTGCTCTGATGCAGGGTGATATGACTCTTGGCGCTCTCGGCACTGTTACCTGGACCGATGACAGCGGTAAGATTCTGGCCTTCGGCCATCCCTTTATGCAGCGTGGCAGCAGCAATTTCTTTATGAATAAGGTGTGGGTGCTGGGCGTAGTTCCTAACCTGCAGAGCAGCTATAAGGTAGGCAATCTGGGCGAGGCTATCGGCAGCATTACACAGGACCGTTCCAGCGGTATCGGCGGTGTAGTAGGCAAGCAGCCCGATTCTATTCCGATGTTTGTTACGGTCAACGACAGCAGCCGCGGACAGGCAAACAGCATGCGCATGCGTCTGATTGACGACGAGCAACTGGTGCCTTCGATGGTGGATGCGGCTGTAGTAAATACAGTGAGCAAGACTGTGGACCGCAACGGCGGCGGTACGGCCAAGCTGCATTTTACCATTACCGGCGTGGACAGCAAAAAGGAAATACTGACTATTGACCGCGAAAATATGTATTATTCCAATGACGCGCTGCTGAAAAATCTGGATGCGGAGCTGACGGAGGCTGTAACAATTCTGATGCAGAACAAGTTCGAGCCTGTGCAGATTTACGGTATCAACGTAGAGGCAGAGGTCAGCAATGCGGTGCAGGTAGCGGAAATTCTTAACGTGCGCACCAAGAATGCCAAGGTTAAGCCCGGTGATAAGGTAGCTGTTGATGTTACTATGAAGCCTTACCGCGGCGAAGAATTTACCAAGACAGTTTATTTCAAGGTGCCTAAGGATCATCCGGGCGGCAAGCTGGCGCTGAACGTGCGCGGTGGCATCAGCATGGCCTGGGTTATCGAATTGCTGCGCAAGCAGCAGTCCGAGGGTGTTCCCGCTGCCAAGAAAAAGGAAACACGCCACAAGCTCAGCGATTATATCAAGAGCGTGAATACGGCCGACAAGAATAATGAGCTGATTATTGATGTGGCGATGGGACAAATGCAGCCGCCAAATCCGGAGGCTGCGGCTAACGATGCCGGCCTTGCGGGTATGCTGCAGGGCTCTCCGTTCAAGCAGAAGTATCCCTTTGATTTTATTATTGACGGCGAGAGCGAAATCGTGCTTACTGTTGACAAGTAAATCTACAGAGTGATATTTTCTTTCGCTTAACAAAATTTTTCCCGTTACTGTATCGGTATGGCTGTTTTGTGTCATACATTCGCCATAATTTGGCGGTATAATAATTATGTAAAAAAAGCTGAAGATAAGGATGTAAAGATGCTGAAATCTCTCTGTGAAGCAATGGGCAACAGAATATTGGACTTCTGTGCCGCCAGCGGCAGGCTGACGCTGCTGCTGTTGGCAACGCTGCGACATCTGAAGGATGCCAACGCTAAGGAGGTTGTGCGTCAGATGGCACTGTTGGGAGCGGATTCGCTGCCGATTGTGATGATGACGATTCTCTGTACCGGTATGGTATTTTCCGTACAGACGGCCAAGGAGTTCGTGCGTCTGGGTGCGTCCTCTTCCGTAGGCGGCATTGTAGCTATCGCTATGGCGCGTGAGCTGGTGCCGGTGCTGACAGGCGTTGTTGTTGCCGGCCGTATAGGCGCGGCGATTGCGGCGGAGCTTGGCACGATGAAGGTTACCGAGCAGATTGACGCGCTGCGTGTTATGGCTGCCAATCCGGTGAGCTATCTGGTGGTGCCGCGCTTTATCGCGCTGGTGCTGATGATGCCAGTGCTGGTTGTTTTTGCCAACTTTATCGGTAATATTGGCGGCTGGGTTGTGGCGCATTATTACGCCGGCATCGGCAGCTTTACTTATGAAAATTCTATCAGGACACTGGCAGAGTTCTATGACGTATTTGGCGGCATGGTCAAAAGCTGTGTCTTTGGTGCGATAATTGCTATCGTGGGCTGCTATAAGGGCCTGAACGCGCCGAACGGCGCTGAGGGCGTTGGTCTGGCGACCACGGCCTCGGTAGTGCTTTCGATTATTCTGGTGTTTATCACCAACTATTTTCTTTCTATCGTTTTGTATGTGTAAGGAGCCGGAAATATGTCCAACGAAGCAATGATTCAGCTCCGACAACTTAAAATGGCCTTCGGCAGCAAGGTAATTCTTGATAATCTTGATTTGGATGTACGTCAGGGTGAAACGCTGGCGGTTATCGGTCCTTCCGGTACCGGCAAGAGTACCATCATCAAGCTGCTGACAGGACTGCTGCCACCTACTTCCGGCAGCATTGTTATCGACGGTCAGGAGGTAAGCGCCTTCACCGAGGATGAATGGGATGGCCTACGCCAGCATATGGGCGTAGTTTTTCAGTATTCAGCTTTGTTCGATTTTTTGAGCGTAGGCGAGAATGTAGCCTTTGGCCTGCGGCGGCATTTTAAGCTGCCGGAGGATGAAATACAGGAGCGTGTCGGCAAGCTGCTGGAGATGGTAGGCATGCCGAATACGCAGCACATGCTGCCGGCAGAGCTTTCCGGCGGTATGAAAAAGCGCGTCGGTTTGGCGCGGGCGCTGGCTATGCAGCCGCAGATGGTTTTTTATGACGAGCCCACCTCAGGTCTGGACCCGGTAATGACGATGACCATCAGCAGGCTAATACGCAAAACTCAGCAGACGCTGGGAGTAACATCGGTTTTGGTAACACACGATATGGAATCGGCCTATTACGCCGCAGACCGTATCGCTATGCTATATAATGGACGCATTGTGCAGATAGGCACGGTTGCGGAGATAAAAAACAGCACTAATCCTATCGTTAAAGCATTTATTAACGGTACTGAATTGAAAGAGGAGGAGAAGGATGAGCAGCAGTGAGGTTAAGGTAGGTGCCTTTGCATTAGGCGGCGCAGTGGTGCTGGCCGGCATTATTACCTTTATGGGTGCTTTCAGCTTTGGCAAAAAAGGCTATGAGCTGCGCATTAACTATCCTCAGGTAAGCGGACTGATGCCTGGGCATGTTGTGCGCTATGCAGGCGTGCAGGTAGGCACGGTTAAAAAAATTAATGTGGCACACGATAAGGTAGAGGTTATCACAGAAATCAACGATGATATCAAAATACCGCAGGGAGCAACCTTTACGATTTCTTCCGACGGTATTATGGGCGAAAAATTTGTCAGTGTCATTCCTCCTGCTAAGCAGGGTAACGGCTATGTAGCTGAAGGCAGCACGATTAACGGTGTTCCCGGCGGCGGTATGGATGAGTTTTTTGCTTCCTCCGGTGATTTGGTGAAGCGTATGGAAAATATAGCCAATGCCTTTGAAAATGTTTTTGGGGACAAGGAAGTACAGCAGGCCATGAAATCCGGCTTTAAGAATATGAATGACATCGCCGAGAACATGAATACCTTCACGAAGGTCATGGCTGATGTGGCAGTAGCCAACCAGCAGGATATTACTTCGATGATTCATCAGATTAATGAGCTGAGCCAACGTATGAACGGCACGGCGGCACATATCGAAAGCATTATGGCCGGTGTGGACAATAACGGCAAGACAGGCCAGAATGTGGCTGCGATTGCTCAAAATATGGCGGACACCAGCCAGCGTATGGAAAATATTGTCGAGGTGCTGGAAACTGTAGCCAAGGATCCGGTAACACAGAAATCGCTGAAGGAAACGCTGGTCAACGTCAAGGAAACGAGCGAGCGTGCCAACAGAATTTTGGGAACCATCACCGAGGCGAAGGTTTCGACTGACGCCGGCTTTGCCGCCAAGGGCGGTGACTGGCGCGGCAGCTTGGGCGTAACGCTGCATCCTGCGGATGATACCTTCCTTTATATGGGCGGTTATGACATCGGCAATGCCAATAAATTCGATTTTCTCGTAGGCCGTCAGTATGGCAACGCTGCTTTCAGTATGGGTGCCATGCAGGGTGACTTCGGCGTCGGCGCCAGCTATGATTTAGGCAGGGATTTCAGATTGTATTCCCAGTTATACGATTTTGATGATCTCAAGGTGCGTCTGGGCGGCGAATTCCGCTTGCATGATAACCTGTCGCTTTACGGCGAAACCATGGATGTGCGCGGTAATAAAGCTAATACTTATATGGGTGTGCGTACTTATTTCTAAAAAATATTTGACAAACAGCCCTAAATAAATATATAATTTTACTACTGACTGGTTAGTCAGTTTTAGAAAATGGAGGTTTTTCGGATGAATAGAAATAAATTAACAAAACGTTTCTTGCTTTTATCTGCAGCGCTGACCATGGCACTGAGCCAAAGTGCTTTTGCCGGCGAAACCGTTGCTTTAAACCTGGACGACGCTATGCTGCGTGCGTTCCAGACCAACCCGACTGTAAGCATTGCTCAATACGAGCTTGACAGTGCACGTGCCAGCTACAACGCTGCCCGCCAGAGCCGCGGTATCAGCATTAGCGCTAATCATACTACTCAGCGCGGCGGTTATGATGATCTTCATCAAGATATTACCGGTCTTTGGACTAAGGGTATCGGCAATAACCATGCCAACAGCCTGAGCGCTTCTCTGCCTATTTTTACCGGCGGTAAATTAAGCGGTACTATTAAGCAGGCAAAGGCTAACTATCAATACAATGAGGTTGGCGTACAGCGCACCTATAACGAAATGCGTTCTACCGTTACCGACGGTTATTTTAATATGTTGCAGGCAGATAATATCCAAAAGCTCAGTGCGGAATCCGTTACCCGCCTGGAGGACCATCTGAAAAATGTTCAGGCACAGTATGACGTTGGCGTGGTAGCCAAGGTTGACGTGTTGCGCTCTCAGGTTGAGCTGGCCAATGCTAAGCAGACACTGATTCAGGCAGAAAATACCTATCAGGTTGCTGAAGCGAACATGAACAAAATCGTCGGCCTGCCGATGGATACAACCTTAAAGCTTGATAATCTGCTGGTTTATAATGCATATGATAAAAACATGGATGATTGCCTTGCTTATGCTGCCGAGCACCGCCCGGAACTGATGCAGGCTAAATATGGCGTGGACGCTGCCAAGGGTGCTTTGATGGTTGCCCGTAGCGGTCATATGCCGCAGGTTGCTGCAAGTGCTACTCAGCAATGGAGTGACAGCAACTGGCCCGGTGATGAAGATGGCAAATGGGGCGTTGGTGTAAATGTCAGCCTGAACGTTTTTGATACCGGCGTAACCCTGTCCAAGATTCACGGCGCTGAGGCTGATTTGAAAAAGGCTGAAGCAACATATCGCGATACCGTGAATGCTGTAAACCTTGATGTTCGCAGCAATTATCTGGGACTGCGCGAAGCAGAAAAACGTATCAGCACCACTAAGCTGGCTGTAGAGCAGGCTGATGAGGATTACCGTATCGCTCAGCTGCGTTATATGTCCGGCGTGGGTACCAACACTGACGTACTCGATGCTCAGGTTGCGCTGACTCAGGCTAAGACCAACTATACTAAGGCTCTGTATGATTACAATACCTCCAAGACAGCATTGGAAACCTCTATCGGAGTACCGATGAGCAATCCTGCTACTGCCGTAAAGGTACAGGCTGCCAAAACTGCAAAAGCTGTTAAAGCAGCCGAAGAAAAAACCGAAGAGGCTGCCAAATAATTAAGGCGTAAATTTAATAAACAGTGACACAATCAGGCCGGTGGGGCATAAATCTCACCGGCTTTTTTATGCGGCTTTAGCCGAGATTTCAGCGGATAAAAGAAATTTCTTCTCAATAAGAGGATGTTTTCTGCTAATGTCGAATAAATAAAAGTCGAAGTATATAAAAAACAGTCTTGTCATATTTTTGTCATAGAATTTTGTTAAACTATTGAATGGTGAAGTGTCATGAAAAAATATCTACAATTTGTTGGAGCATTAATCATACTGCTTGCGGCAGGCTATATCTTTTTAGTTCATACGGTGATGCCTAAATACATTAAGGAGGCGATACCGCAAATGCAGCAGCTGGCAGCGGAATACATCAACGGCAGTGTTTCTATCGGCGGCCTGAAATGGGAAGGCGGCCTGACAGCCGAGCTGACGGATGTTGTCGTAAAGGATGCCAAGGGTGAGAAGGTGGCCGAGCTGCCGCGTACTGTGCTTACGCTGCGCCCATGGCTGGCAATGCAGAAGCCTGAGCGTGCGCTGAGCAGGATTGATGTGATGCGCCCGAAAATATATCTCACAATGAATGACAAAAATAAATGGAATATGCAGAATCTGCTGAAGCCGTCGGATTCTGAGGAAACGCCTTTTTACGGTACGCTGGCGGTAGACAAGGGCGAGCTGGTGGTAACTATGCCGCAGGGCAAGTGGCAGTTTGGCGTGGAAGGCAATATCAACGGCGGTGCCAATCCTGATTTTGCCGTGGATTTGTCTGTGACAAGCGGTGCCGATAAGCTGAAGCTGACCGGCACGATGACTACCAAGGGCGAAGGCCGCATGAAGCTGACCGGCGATAAGCTGGCGCTGGCACCCTATGCTGCTTTGGCCAAGCAATACGGTAATGTCGATGAGCTGCAGGGCGGCTTAGGCAAGCTCGCTCTGATTTATGTGAATAAGAACGGCAAGCAGCGCTTTAGCGGTGAAGTGAAGCTGGCAGCACTCAGCGGTAAGCTGAGCCTGGCAGGCGAGCAGCACAGTCTGCAGCTTGACGGCTTGGTACGCGCGGATGAAAATCTGGTGAGCGTCAGCAGTCTTGACGCTCTGGTTGACGGGCAGAAGCTGCACCTGGAGGGTGAAGCCGATTTGCGCAACACCGATTCTCCTTCAGGCTTTGGCGTGCTGAGCAGTGATGCCTTGGCCTATAAAGGATATAAGGCAGAAAAGCTGCGTGTGCCGTTTGATGTATCTAAGGACGTTGTGCAGCTGCATGATGTGAGTGCGCAATACGGCGGCGGTACGATTACCGCTAACGGTACGTATGACCTTAAGGAGCAGGTGCTGACGGCAGACGCACAGCTGCAGCAGGTTACGCAGAGTTTGCCCGGCAAACAGCAGGAGCAGGTGCATATTAACGGCAAGCTTGCTGTTCTGGCCAAGCTGGTGCAGGATAAGCTTACGCTGCACGCTGCTGCCGATACAATGGATATCAGCTGGCGCAGCCTGAAGCTTAACCGATTGGCCTTTGACGGCAGCTATGACAGTAAGGGCTTAGTTATTGATGATCTCAGCTTTTTTGCCGACGGCGGCGGTACCTTGGCTGCCAAAGGACGTGTTGCCAAGGATGGCGCTTTAGCTGTGCATGGACGTATGGCAGATTTCCCGATTGATTCCGTGCTGGCTGCGGCTGGTCAGGATGGACGCGGACTGTGCTCCACCGGCTTTGATGTTGGCGGCACGCTTGATGCTCCGGAGTTTTCCGGTATGGTACAGCTGACGCAGGCTGAATTTATGTCGCAGAAGCTTAACGAAGCACATGGCATTATCAGCATGAAGGATAATATCCTGGGCTTTAAGGAGTTTGCCGCGCATATGGATCAGGGACAGCATATTCTTAATGGTACGATTAATCTGCAGGGCACAGAGCCTGTGGCGGACCTTACGCTGACAACGAAGAACGTGCGCATTGAGCCGCTGATGGTGCTTGTGGGCAAGCCCGATATAGTTACCGGTAATCTTGATAATGTGATGCAGGTAAAAGGCAGCCTCAGCCATCCTTATATTCATGGCGAGGTGCATGCTGCCGATGGCAGTGCCGCCAAGCAGCTGTTTAATAATATCAGCGGTCATTATGCTTATGAGGACGGTCTGCTGAGATTGCAGGATTTTGTAGTCAATGCCTTTTACGGCAGCCTGACCTTGGATGGCACTATGACGGCAGACCAAAGACTGAACTTTGTTATGGATGCCAAGAATGTTGATCTGGAGCATTTGCCGATAAGTGATGATACAGTCGATTTGGGCGGCAAGGTTAATGCTAAGGGACATTTGAGCGGTACCCTCACAGCTCCCTTCTTTGACGGCGAAGTCAGCAGTGAAAAGATAACTGTCAATGGTGAAGCTTTAACGGAGCTGGAAGGAACGCTTGCCAGCAACGGACGTGATAAGAATAAGCTGAATGCTTCTTTTAAGCAGCCTTATCGTGACGACCCTGTCAATTACGGCTTATACAGTGCAGACCTCAATCTCAACCTTGTGCAGCATTATATTGAGGGCAAGGTGGAAAATATTTGGGGTGATATCGGCGGCCTGCTGCGCATGGCGCGCCTGGATTACGATATCAACGGCCTGATGCAGGGACAACTGCTGTTCAGCTACAACGGCCGTGGTGAAGGCGTAAAGATTACAGCTGCAGCCGATAATGTAAAAATTCATGATCTTAATTATGCCCACATGCGTTTTGAAGGACGCGTGGATAAGGGCGGCGTGCTGCATTTTGACAATGTCAGACTGCAGGAGCAGGACGGCGTAAGCGATAAGGGAATTATTGCCGTCGGCGGTTCTGTTGACTTTAAGAAAAAGCTGCTGGATGTAGAGGTGGCCGCAGTTAAGGCTAATCCGGCAATCGTTACCGCAGTCATGAAGGACCCGCCGGAAATTAAAGGCGAAACGGATATGCTGGTGCAGGTGCATGGCAGCTTTGACAATCCTCAGGGAACAGTTTCGCTGGAAATTGCCAACGGTTCTGTTGCCGGCGTAAGTGTGGACGAGCTTACCGCAATGCTGGCGCTGGCTGACGACAATATTAAGCTGCAGCAGCTGATTGCCACTAAGGATGCTTACGGCGTCAGCGCAGCGGGTGATATTCCGCTGGATTTGTTCCGCGATAAAAAGCAGCGCCGTAATCCTGATGCACAGATGAATATTGTGATGGATCTGGATAAGGCGCGCCTGGGAATTTTGCCGGCGCTTACCAAAATGGTTGAATGGGGTGTAGGCGATACACAGGGCAAAATCCGTCTGGCCGGTACGCTGGAGGAGCCGTTGCTTTTCGGTTCTGTTAAAATAGCCGGCGGCAGTGTTAAGGCTAAGTATATCAACACAGTCTTTGATGATATTAATCTGGATGTGCTGTTTAACGGCAATACTGTACAGCTGAAGAATCTTTCTGCTAAATTAGGCAAGGGCACGCTCAGTGCTGAAGGCAGCTATGCACTGCATACCGATGCTGATACAGCCTACAGCCTGCATATCAAGGCGGATAAGGTACAGCTGGCCTCCAAGATTTTCACCGGTACGATTACGAGTGATGTAACCTTGCAGCCGGAGCAATATCCGGATATGAAAAACCGTAAGGGCAATGCTGCACCGCCGATGGCCTTCCGCCCGCGTATCAGCGGCAGTTTGCGTCTGGATGATGTTCTTATTAATATGCCGACAGTGCCCGAGCTGGGTGAGGGCGACAGCAACATAGGCCTCGATATGAAGCTGGTACTGGGCCCGAAGGTACATTTGTATAACAGCTATCTGTATGATATCTGGCTGAAGGGCGGCATTGATATCAAGGGCAGCACACGCTTCCCGATGATTGATGGTACGATTAAGGCCGATAAGGGTACAGTAAAATATCTGCGTACAGACTTTAAGCTGAATCAGGCCGGTCTGGTATGGGTTGATCCCGGCAGCTTCCTGCCGAACGTAAATCTGGACAGCACAGCGCGCTTCAGCCGTTATAACATTTTTATGAAGATTAACGGTCCTGTAAGCGAAATGGATTTGCAGCTTACCAGTGATCCGCCGCTGACACAAAATACGATTGTACGTATGCTGACGCTGCAGCGCGAAAGTGCAGGCAGTAACGAGGTTACCGGTGATGATATGGCAAATCTGATGACTGTCGGCCTGCAGATGACAGTGCTGGGTGACGTGGAGATGTTTGTCAAACAGACATTGGGACTTGACCAGTTCCGTATCTACACCGGCAAAACACGCTCCGGTATCGGCTTTGAAAGCGCTTACGACCGGAATAAAGAGTTGACGGCAGATGAGAAAAACCAGTATAATGTTTTAGTAAGCAAATATCTTAATGATAATTTTATGCTTGGTTATACAACAAGCTTTGATGCTGTTGACAGAAGCATTTTCGGACAGTACGATATCAGTAAGCACATGAATATCACTTATTCACGCAGTTACGATATGTCGAAGGATCCGAAGGACTGGTATGGCTTGGAATATAAGATTTCGTTCTAAGCAAAGAATATTTTACGAGAGGAGGTGAACAGATGCTGCAAGGATATCTGGAAGAGTTGCGCAAGACTTCGCTGCTGGAGCCGGAAGAAGAGCTGGAGCTTTGGCGGCGTGACGCTGCCGGTGACGAAGCAGCGCATCAGCGCCTGATGACAGCTTACCAGCCGTTGGTTTTCAAAATTGCGTCGAGCTTCAGGCTGCCTGAGGCCGATACAATGGAGCTGATTCAGGAAGGCATGGTGGGACTGCTGGAAGCGGCGGAAAGCTATGATTATAAGCGGCAGGTAGCCTTCAGCCTGTTTGCCTCATACCGTATCAGAGGAAGCATGGTAGATTATCTGCGGCACAGCACGGATAAGGGCATGCTTTATCTTGACAGTGAGCTGTCCAAGGGCTTTACCTTAAGTGATGCTCTGCCGTCGGAGCTGGCATCTCCCAGCGAGGTGACGGAACAGCATCTGCTCTGCGAAAAGGTGGCGCAGGCGATGGACCGCCTGCCGCTGAAGGAGCAGCAGGTGCTGCAGGGAATGTACTTGGAGGACAGGCCGGCGCAGGCAGTTGCCGATGCTATTGATGTAAGCCTCGGTCATGTTTACCGTCTGCAGAAGCAGGGTGTGCGCCGTATCCGCGGCATGCTTTCCCGCTTTATACATGAATTTAATAAGGAATAGTATTTAGGCTGATAAATAACGAAAAAAAGCGAAAACGCAAGTTAGCTTTACTAAATCTGTTGTAATCATCTGAAATGACTTGTGAAAACTCAAGGTAGCAGACGATTATATAAGACATAGTTATTAAAAACAATTATGCACAGAAAGGGGTAAAAGCATGACGCAGTCAAGCCGTACATTGTTTCAACGCATCCGCTGTATAAAGAGCAGTCTGGATAAGGCGGAGCAAAGCTTTATGGATAATAAGGATATACGGGGCGAGCTTGATTTGATGCTGGCGGAGGCTGAGCTGAAAAATCTGCGTCGGAAGAAGGACCGCCCCTGGAGCTGGAACCGGCAGGTTCTGGCAGGATGTGCAGCTGTTTTGCTGATAGTTGCCGGTTTTGGCGGCTGGTGCTTTGCCAGAAACCATTACCGTGTGAAGGCGCAGGCTGCGTTGCCGCCGCCTGTGGCAGCACCTGTGGTCAAGCTGGAGCAGAAAATACCGGTGCAGGCTGTGGTGCCCAAGACTGCAGCTATACAGAAACAGCAAGCTAAGGATACACCGGTACAGGAGAAACAAGGCACTCCCGACCGTGTTACTATATCTAAAGCCGATATGCACAAATTAGTGCAGTCAGCGCGAGTTGAGTTGAGTAACTCTAAATGAAATATGAGGAGGAATATCAATTGAAGAAACAAAAATTATGGCGGCCTTTGACAGTGGGCCTGACAGCAATGATGCTGGCCTCACCTGTCTATGCCGAAGAAATTCAGACACCTGCTATAGGTGCTGATACCTCTGTAACGCAGACTGCACAGTCACAACATCAGGAGGAAAACAAGCTGGCTCCCTATATCGGTAAGATCATTACCAAGCAGATTATTGAGGGTAATGTTGCTGTGCCTGAGGCTGAAATTGCCGCTGCTTTGAAAACCAAACCGGGAATGCAATTTACCGAAGCAGGCCTGAGCGAGGATTTGAGTGCTATTTATGATTTGGGATGGTTCTATGACCTGCGTCCGGAATTCAAGACGGTACCGGAAGGCGTACAGGTAATTTACCATGTTATGGAAAACCCTGTATACCAAAAGACTGAAGTTGAAGGCAACACTGTACTGAACAAGCAAAGAGTTGCAAGCTTCTTTGACCTGGAGCAGGGCAAAATCGCTAATCTGAAGAATATCAATAAATGCGTACAGAAGCTGGAAGAGGAATACCGTTCCAACGGTTACATCCTGGCGCGTGTTACCGACGTGCATATGGAAAAGGACGGTACTCTGAAGGTTGCTGTCAACGAAGGCGTTGTTGAAGGCTTCAAGGTTAAGGGCAACGTAAAAACCAAGGATTATGTTGTTACCCGTGAAATGAAGCTGAAAAAAGGTGAGCCGTTCAATGCCAAGGCTGCCCGCCGCAGTATGCAGCGCGTATATAACCTGGGCTATTTTGAAGACGTTAACATTAAGCTGAATCCGGGCCGTGAGCCTAACGGTGTTGAAGTAGAAATTTCCGTAGTTGAAATGAATACCGGCACCTTCGGTATCGGCGCAGGCTACAGCAATGCCGACGGCTTTGTAGGCATGGTTTCCATCGGCGATAAGAACTTCCGTGGTATTGGTGACAAGATTAACCTGCGCTGGGAGTTCGGCGGCGAGGATAACAAGAACTATGACTTCAGCTATACCCGCCCCTGGCTGGATGATAAAGAAACCAGTGCTACCATTAACCTTTACGATATCACCAACGAATATGCCGATTACAATATCTACGGTGACGAAATTGCCCGCTACGACAAAAAACGTCGCGGTCAGGAAATTACCTTCAGCCGCAGAACCCATAATGAATTTATCAGCAACTACATTACGATTAAAAACCGTGATGATATTTATAAGGGCGAAGCTGACGGCTACGAAGGCGATGAGAATCAATACTACGAGGATAAATTCAATCAAAGTAGTAAATATGAATCCTGGATGCCTAAGACTGCTGCAGAGCGCCGTAAGGAAAACTTTGGTGTTACCCGCAGCATTACCTTCGGCCGCGTATATGATTCCCGCGACAACGTCTATGATCCGCATGAAGGCAAGCGCATCGGCTACAGCGTAGAATGGGCCGGCGGCATGGGCGGTGACTTTGACTTCACCAAATGGACCGCTGACTGGCGCTACTACTTCCGTGCAGGCGGCGAAAGCGTTTGGGCATTGAATTTGGGCGCAGGCTATGCAAGCGGCGATATGCCGTTGTCTCAACGCTTCACCATGGGCGGCAGTGACACCCTGCGTGGCTATGAGGATGACCAGTTCCGCGGCAACAGCATGCTGAAGGCAACTCTGGAATACCGCTTCCCGATTGTCAAGAA
This sequence comes from Phascolarctobacterium succinatutens, assembly GCF_023497905.1. Taxonomy (NCBI): domain Bacteria; kingdom Bacillati; phylum Bacillota; class Negativicutes; order Acidaminococcales; family Acidaminococcaceae; genus Phascolarctobacterium; species Phascolarctobacterium succinatutens. The sequence goes on from NZ_CP097284.1 coordinate 280,457, forward strand.
GGTTCAGGGCGTACTCTTTACCGATAACGGTTATGCATGGGATAAACGACATGAGGATGAATTTGATATGGGCCTGCTCAAGAACAGCTACGGCGTTGGCCTGCGTATCAACTCTCCGCTGGGACCGGTAAAACTGGACTATGGCTACGGCGAGGATGGTGGCAAGTTCCACTTTAGCTTTGGTGGACAGTTCTGATTTTGCGGAGAATATTTAGGCTATGAAGCTGAATAAGATTCTGTTCTGTGCTGCAATGACAAGCATCTTGCCATTGCAGCATGCTTTTTCTGCACCGGTTAACAGTGTAGAAGTACAAGTTATAGATACTAACGGCGGCACCAGCCAACTGCTGCTGCAAAAGATGAGCGGCAGCATGCAGGTGGTGGCGGACCAGCTGTTTATTGATAAGGATACGGCGATGATTACCGCGGCCGGGGAGGACTATGCCCGCCTGCTGACGGAAATCGGCGACAGGGTATTCACCGGCTACGAGCTTACTGATGTTAAGCTGGATGTAGGCGAAACTACACAGGTGAAGCTGTATGCACGTCCCTGGAACAAGGTTATCGAAAAACCGTTTATCGATTTGCAGTTTTCCGGAGTAGAGCCGCAGACGGCGGCGCTGCTGGAGCGGCGTATTCCTGCGCTGCATGCTCAGCTGGAGCAGGCCATCAGCGGTGCATCGGTGGATGCGGGTGACTGGGCCGGCGGCGTACTGCGCAAGCTGGTACGCAGCGAGGTGCAGGCACAGCTGCCGGAATTTAAGCCGGCGGTGGATGTGTTGCAGGAAAACGGACGCACGGTAGTGCAGGTCGTTATCTATCCCGTAGGACAACTGGTGCGTAATATCCGCTATGAATTACGCAGTGAGGCTATTCCCAATGTGCTTTTGATGAAGCTGAAGTATAAATATGCCGGCGAATGCGACAAGCTGCGCGGTTTGCCTGTTGCTTATGTGCAAAGGCACCGTCAGGAGCTGGAGCAGCAGCTTTTAGAAAAGCTCATGACTGAGCCGGAGGTAAAAAATTATCAGCTGCGCCCGGAGATTAAAATTACTCCCGGTGCTGATCTCGGCGTAAATATTATGATTGAATCGGATGATTATAAAATCTGGTTTGAGGGCTATGGCGACATCGGCCGTGATAAGGAAAATCTTTCCGGCAAGGCGCATCTTGGTAAAATGATTTCGCCGCACGATGAGATTTTCGGTGAGGCGGAGGTTATCCTGAATAACGTACAATGGCGTTTCGGCACAGGATATACGCATTATTGGGGCAAGAGCGGCTGGAGCTACGTACGGCGCATACCGATAGGCGACAATAATTATCGTCTGGAGTACAGCATGAGTCCTAAATGGCGTTTGCGTGTCGAGCATTTTTCCGGTGATAACCGTAATGAATTTGCGGTGCGCTACCGCATTCATGAATTCCTTAGCGCGGAATATGTTTACGGCGGTAAGGATTTTTACCTGCGTCTGATAGGAAATCTCTAGCAATTCTTGAAAGAATTAGCGCAGGCTGATATAATAAGATATATTATTGCAACAGACAGTACAAAAACGGATGACGGCAGCTTGCTGTTGTTTTCTGCTGTTGTAGCTTCTGAATTTTTGTATGAGGAAAAGAAGGTAGGGATTTAGATTATGATGCAGAAATTGCGTAACCCTAAAAATGTAAAGCTGATCTCCTTGTTTGTAGCAGCGATTTTCGTACTGGGCTGCTTTGCGCTTTCCGTAACGCAGAGCGGTGTAGGCAAGAGTGCTTTTGCCGCTTCCAGCGAATCCGCTATCGGTGTAGTTAACTATCAGATGCTGGTAGCACAAAGCCCGGATCTGAACGACGTTAATACAGCCATGAACAAAGAAATCGAAGCTGCCCAAAAGGATTTCAATGAGAAAAGCAAAACCATGAATGAGGCAGAAAAGAGAAAGTATTATACTCAGACTCAGGAACGTCTGGCTAACAAACAAAAAGAGCTGATGGACCCTGTACTGAAGAAGATTGAAGCCAGCATCAAAAAGATTGCTGACAAAAAAGGTCTGGCAGTTGTAGTAGATAAGAACACTGTTGTTTTCGGCGGTGTAGATATTACCGACGAGGTTGCCAAGGCTATGCAGGCAGGCAAATAACAGCTTCTGCAGCGCTGCTGCTCTGAAGTTGGCAGCTTGCCTTGTGTAATGGCAATTTAATCGCGGTATTTACGGATGGACAGCAATGTTATTGGAGGCAGGCATGAAGAAGAACAAGCTGGTAAAAATAAGTGCTATTATTGCAGCTGCTCTGCTGATTTCGGCATGCAGTACCAATGTCCGGGGACCGCAGGAAAAAATTGCTGTTATCAACTGGGAGCAGGCGGTAAGCGCCCATCCTCAGTATGCTAAGCTGGAGCAGGGTGAAAAAATTCTGCAGGATTTGCTTAATAAGCGTAAAGGTCAGGAAGAGCTGGCCAAGGCGCAGCTAAGCAGCCTGAATAAGCTGCGCAGTTTGCGGCAGCTCAGCCAGCAAAGCTTTATGGAGGCGGATTTCAATACCCGTATGGTAGAACAGAGGGAGATTGAAAATGCCAAGCTCCAGAAGTTTGTGGCACAGGCTGAGGCAGATGCTGACAATCAGCTGGCTGCACGCAAAAAAGATGTCGAAGATGCCTATAAGCTGAAATTATTTAATCTGCGGGCTCTTCTGGAGGCTGTTAAAATGAAGCCTGATGAACGTCAGGCCGTTGAAAAACAGCTGCAGGAGCTGCAGAAAGAGCGCGGTGCGCAGATTGCCGAGCTGCAGGCGGAAAAACGCCGTCTGGTTGATGCTAAGGTACTGCCGTATAAGGCAGAAGCCGAGCAGCGGATACGTGATATGGCGCAGCAGCAGCATGCTCAGGCTATACAGCAGCTTAAATCGCCGGAGGAACGCGACAAGGAAATGCTTGACGCAGCACCGAAGGCCTTCAATAATGCACTGAGTATTATAGACAGAGAAATTGATAAGCAGCAGGAAAAGAACGATAGCCTGAAGAAGCAAATCAATCAGGATATCGAAAGCCAGGCTGTGAAGCTGGCGCATGAGCGCGGCTATACTATTGTTTTCAATAAGTTTAGAGTTAATATGAAGGCAGAGGATATTACCGCTGCTATAATAAAGGCCCTGAAAAAGGCATGATATTGTTAAGTGCCCGGGCCTGATATGAGCTATAATTAAGTGAGGTTAAAAATTATGAAAAAAATTATTGCCGGTCTGATGATTGCAGCGTCTATGTTTACTTTCGGCTGCAGCGGACGTAATGCTGATTTTGGTACTGTTGATATGAGCAAGATTGAAGCAGAAGCTCCTATCGTAAAAACAACTCAGGAAGATGTAACTAAAAAAATGACCGACCTGAAAACCCAGATGGATAAGGACATGGAAGGCAAAACCGGCGATGATGCCAAAAAGGTTGCCGAAGATTACGGTGCAAAAGCTAAGCTGATTCAAAGCGAAGCACAAAATAAGCTGAAGGCCAGCTTGGATACTGCTCTGAAGCAGGTTTCCGACGAGAAAAAGCTGGGCGCTATTTTAGACAAGCGTGCCGTTCCTCAGGGCGGTACCGATGTTACCGGTGACGTAATTGCAAAAATGAAATAAGCAGCACCCTGAAGCGGGCGGATAGTCCGTCCGCTTTTTGCGTAAGCGGCTTTATGGTGGAGGTATGAAATGGAGAAGAGTGTACAAGAATTAGCAGAATTTTTAAAAGGCACGGTAGAGCATGATAACCCCGAATTGCGCATTACCGGCGTTAACGGACTGGTTGAGGCAGGACCGAAGGATATTTCCTTTGCGGTGCCGCCGCATGTAGAGCACTGTCATCTCAGCAAGGCCGGCGTAATGGTTCTCAGTTCCGAAGACCCGGAGCTTGACGGACGCCCTGTTATCAGAGTTGCCAACCCGCGTGCAGCCTTTGCCGCACTGCTGGAGCTGTTCCGTCCGCAGGAAGAGGTTGAGCGTGTTATCAGTCCTTATGCTTATGTATCCAAGAAGGCAAAGATTGGCAGCAATGTTGCTATTCAGCCCTTTGCTGTTGTTGAGGATGATGCCGAAATCGGCGACGGCTGCGTAATCTATCCGCATGCTTATGTCGGCAAGCGCGTAAAAATGGGCAAGGATTGTACCATTTATCCTAATACCACTATCCGTGAGGACTGTGTACTGGGTGACAGAGTTATTCTGCAGTCCGGTTCTGTAATCGGTGGCGACGGCTTTGGCTATATTACCCAAAACGGCAAGCACAGCAAGGTGCTGCAGACCGGTAATGTAGTGCTGCAGGATGATGTAGAAATCGGCAATAACACCTGTATCGACCGTGCTACAGTTGACAGCACTATCGTTGGCAAGGGCACCAAGATCGATAACCTGGTACATCTCGGCCACAACGATATCTTAGGTGAAAACTGCCTGGTTGTTGCTCATGTAGGTATTTCCGGCAGTGTAACCGTAGGCAACAATGTTACCTTTGCTGGTCAGGTTGGTACTGTCGGTCATATTACCATCGGCAGCAACTGCGTCTTTGGCGGCAAAACCGGTATTACCAATAACGTTCCTGACAATTCCGTTATGGGCGGCTTCCCTGCAATGCCTATGAAGGAATGGCTGCGTCAGGAAGCAAATCTGCGCAAGGTGGGCGATATGCTCAAGCGCGTCAAAGCTCTGGAAAAGGAATTGGCAGAGCTGAAAAAATAATAGGGTGGTGAAAGCTTGTTAGGTTATTATATAGTCAAGCTTTTTAGTAAATTTATGTGCATCTCCCCCATGTTGCTGCGCAAGCTGGTGGCAAAATTCCTGGGCAGCGTAGCAGTGGCGGTTGTACCGCGCTGGCGTATGCAGATGGCAGAGGCCAATATCCGCGAATGCCTGGGGGTTGACGAAGCAAGAGCTGCGGAAATCGCTGCAGACAGTCTGCATCGCTTCGGCCGCATGGTCGTTGAGGTTATGCGCTTCCCGCTGCTGAATAAGGATAATATTGACAAGAAGGTAAAGGTAGAGGGCCTGGAATATCTGGAGGCTGCTTATGCTCAGGGCAAGGGCGTCATTATGGCTACAGGTCACTACGGCAACTGGGAGCTTTTGGGCGCTACCGTAGCGCTGCACGGTTATCCGATGCTTTCTATTACCCGTAAGCAGAACAACGGTCATATGGATAAGCTTATCAATGAATTCCGCCAGATGGTGGGACAGAAGGTTACCTATAACCGTGGCGAGCATGGCCTGCTGGCTATCAGCCGTATGCTGCGCGAAAAAAATCTTCTGGGCATCCTTTATGACCAGGATACGAACGACGATGGCGTACGTATCGACCTGTTCGGCAAGGATTCTGTTATCCCTATGGGACCGGCGGCGCTTTCGCGTATTTACGGTTCGCCGATTTTACCAATCTTTTTGCACAATAATACAGATGGCACCTGTACGGCTAAAATCTATCCTCCCTTGTACACCCCGAAAACAAAAAACAAGGAGCAGGATTTTTATGCGGTAACCCGTGAGCTGGTGACAATACTGGAGCATGAGATTATTGCGCATCCGGAAATGTGGTTCTGGGTGCATGACCGTTGGAAAGACGGACGCCAACGTTTTGGCAGAAAAAAATAAATTTGATAAAGGAGGAGCAAAATGACCGAGCAAAAAAAGGAATACCAGCATACAATTGCTAAAGAGGTATCCTATTCCGGCATTGGTCTGCATTCCGGCAAGGATGTGCTGATGACACTGAAGCCGGCTGAGGCTGACACAGGTATTGTCTTCGTCCGTACCGATTTACCGGGCAGACCGGAAATAAAAGCTTTGCCGGAGAATGTAAGCTCCACGGTAAAGGCAACAACACTTAGTGCAAACGGTGCTGAGGTTTTTACGGTTGAGCATCTTATGGGTGCGCTGTCTATGATGGCGATTGACAATATCCGTATTGAAATGTCTTCCCCGGAGCCGCCGGTAACCGACGGCAGTGCCAAGGTTTTCTGCGAGCTGATTGAAAAAGCAGAACCGATGCAGCAGGAGGCAGAGCGTCATATATATGCCGTTGACAAAGCATTTTCCGTTTATGACAATGACCGTTATATCGTTATTTTACCTTATGACGGCTACAGAATTTCTTTTACATCCATTAACAGTCATCCGATGCTGGGAACCCAGTATTTCGATATCCTGCTCGATAAGGAGAGCTTTAAAAAGGATATTATGGCTGCCAGAACAGTTGCTTTTACTTCCGAGCTGGAAATGCTGCGTAAGATGGGCCTGGGCCTTGGCGGTTCGTTAGAGAATGTAGTTGTTTTTGATGATGAAAAAATTCTTTCGGTTCCGCGTTTTGACGATGAACTGATCAGACACAAGATTCTTGATGCCATTGGCGATTTGTATCTGCTGGGACCGATTAAAGCGCATGTTATTGCCGTAAAAACCGGACATGCGTTTAACTCGCAAATCGCTAAACAAATTCAGGCTTACAGAACAAAGGGGGAGTAATAAATGACAGTATTAGATATTAACGAAATTAAAAAGATCCTGCCGCATCGTTATCCGATGCTTTTGGTTGACCGCATTCTGGAAGTTGAACCTATGAAACGCGCAGTAGGTATTAAAAACATTACCGCTAATGAAATGCAGTTCTTAGGTCATTTTCCTAATGAACCGATTATGCCCGGTGTTCTGCTGATTGAGGCTATGGCTCAGGTTGGCGGCGTTGCTATGCTGTATCCGGAAGAAAACCGCGGCAAGATTGCTGTTTTCGCTAAAATAGACAATGTACGCTTCCGCAAGCAGGTTGTGCCCGGCGACCAGGTTGTAACCACCGCTGAGGTAACTAAAATTATGCGCGGCAGCATGGGTATCATTCATTGCGAGGGTAAGGTTGACGGCAAGGTTGCCTGCGAATGCGACTGCACCTTTGCTATTATGGACCCGAAAGAAAATTAATCAGCAAAATATAAAAAAGGCTGTAATTGATAGTATAAGCGAGCAATACAGCTAAAATTAATGCTAAATTCATTTAACTGTGGTTTTTGTAATGTTAAAAATCGTGGATGCCTGTGATTATAGTATTATATTTGTATTTAATTGCTTGATTAACATCTTGTTTGGGGAGTGAAAATAATGAGTTCGGTTATTATGCCAACCAATGGTATCCATGAAACTGCAATCATTCATCCGTCTGCTAAAATCGGCAAGGACGTAAGCGTAGGTCCTTATGCTGTTATCGACGAAGATACGGAGATTGGCGACGGCTGCGTGATTGGCGCACATGTGACTATCCATCCATATACTAAAATCGGCAAGAATTGCCACTTTTTCCCGGGCTGCTCTATTGGCGCAGTACCGCAGGATTTAAAATTTGTAGGTGAAAAAAGCTATACCATTATCGGTGACGGCGGCAGCTTCCGTGAATGCTGCACTGTTCACCGTGCATGCGGTGAAGGCAACGAAACCCGTATCGGCAATAACATCCTGATGATGGCCTACACCCATGTAGCACATAACTGCATCGTGGGCAATAATGTTATTATGTCTAACGTTGCAACAATTGCAGGTCACGTTATCGTTGAGGACCGTGCTGTTATCGGCGGCTTGTCTGCAGTACACCAGTCCTGCAAGATTGGCCGTAACGCAATGATCGGCGGTATGGCACGTGTAACCCAGGATGTTCCTCCGTTCATGATCTGCGCCGGTGACCCCGCTTTTGTTTCCGGTCTGAACAGCGTAGGTCTTTCTCGTGCAGGTATGCCGGTTGAAGAACGCAGCGAGCTGAAAAAGGCTTTCCGCATTCTTTATCGCAGCGGTCTGCCGCTGCAGGAAGCAATCAGCACTATGGAGCAGGAGCTGACAAGCTCTGAGCCTATGGAACATCTGATGCGTTTCCTGCGTAATGTAGAACGCGGCATCATCCGTACACGCAGAGGCTAAGGCTATGGAGGTGCTGGGCGTACTTTCAGGTGTCGGACATCTGCCGGTAGAGGTAGCACGCTCAGCGAAAGAGCTGGGTTACCATGTTGTCGCTGTAGGTGTTGTTCCCGGTATTGACGAGGAGCTGCCCGGCAGTGTTGATGTTTATTACGATATCAACATCGGCAAAATCGGCAAGATTATTTCTACGCTGAAAAAAAATAAGGTTACCAAGGTCACAATGATCGGCAAGGTAACAAAGGAAGTTTTGTACAAAGCAGGCAGGATTGTTCCTGATCTGCGGGCGATAAAAATTTTGGCCACCATTCCGGACCGCAAGGATGATACTATCATGAATGCGATTGTCAAGGAGCTGGAGGACGAAGGCATTGAGGTTATGGATCAGACCTTATTGATTAAACCGCTGCTGCCGCCGCCCGGTGTTCTGACCAAGCGTAAGCCTACGGAGGCAGAGCTTGCGGATATGGAATTCGGTTTTGAGATGGCCAAAGCCATCGGCGGATTGGATATCGGTCAGACCGTTGTTGTAAAAAATCGTGCCGTTATGGCGGTAGAAGCGATTGAAGGCACTGATGCCTGCATTCTGCGCGGCGGTTTTTTAGGCAAGGGCGGCGTTATCGTAGCCAAGGCTGCCAAGCCGAAGCAGGACCAACGCTTTGATATTCCCGGTTTCGGTACGACGACGATTGAATCAATGATTCACGCCGGTGCTACAGGAGCTGTTATTGAAGCAGGTAATACTATCATTCCGGAGCGCGAAAAGGTGATAGCGCTGGCAGATGAGCATAATATTACCATTCTTGTAAAATAAATATCGGAAAAATTTCGTATTTCTTAGCGGCTGATAGCTTATGTCAGCCGCTTTTTGTGTTATAATATATACTGAATATATATAGGTAAATGCAAGGAGACATCATGGCGAAAATATTAATATCTGCCGGAGAAGCCTCTGGCGATATCCATGCAGCTGCTGTGACTGCTGCTATAAAAAAACTTGATAGCAAGGCCGAGGTTTTTGGTATGGGCGGCGACGCTCTGCGCAAGTCCGGCGGCGAGGTGCTGTGGGACATTAAGGACCACGGCGTAATGGGTTTTGTGGAGGTTATCCGCAAACTGCCTGATTTATTCCGTCTGCGCAGTGATTTTGCGCGCATTATGGACGAACGCAAGCCGGACTGTCTGGTAGTTGTCGATTACCCCGGTTTTAATATGAAGCTGGCTAAGCTGGCTCACGATAAAGGAATTCCCGTTGTATCATATATTGCTCCGTCGGCATGGGCCTGGAACAAGGGCCGTGCCAAAAAGGTTGCGAAAATAGTGGATAAGGTTGCCTGCATCTTTCCTTTTGAATACGATGTGTACAAGGAAGCAGGTGCTCCCGTAGAGTTTGTAGGTCATCCGCTGCTGGATATTGTACATCCTACGATGACCAAGGCTGAGGCTGAAGCCTGGGCCGGCAAGCAGCCCGGCAAAAAACTGATATTGCTGATGCCCGGCAGCCGTCTGATGGAAATTGAAAAAATGCTGCCGACGCTGCTGGCAGGTGCAAAGCTTTTAAAGCAGCAGTTGCCTGATGTGCAGTTTGTTATGCCGCGCGCTAACACAATTCCGCTTGCTATGCTGCAGGAAAAAATTGCGGCGTATGGCATTGAGGTAAAAATTACCGAAGGCCATAACTATGATTTGTTCAGTGTAGCGGATTTGGCGCTGGCTACCAGCGGTACGGTAACGCTGGAGGCTGCTTTGTGCGGACTGCCGAGTGTTATTGTTTACCGTACTTCCGCACTGAATGCTTTTATCGCGCGTTTGGTAATCAATATCCCCAATATCGGCTTGCCGAATATTGTTGCGGGCAAAACGATTATGCCGGAGCTGCTGCAGGAGGACTTCACCCCGGAAAAATTAGCGAAAACTGCAGTAGAGCTTTTGCAGCCTGAGCGTCAGGCACAGCTGCAAAGCGATTTGGCATATATGAAGCACAGACTTGGTGAACCCGGTGCGGTAAACCGCGTTGCTCAATTAATCTTAAAAATAACTGAGGAGAGAAAATGAATTTATACCTTCGAGCATTGAAATATGTAAAAGCCTATTGGATGCGTGCGCTGGCAGCGCTTATCTGCACCGGCATTGCCTCCGGCTGTACTGCTTATCTGCCTTGGGTTATCAAGGATATGGTAGACCAGGTTCTGCGAGATAAGGATACATCCATGCTGAACTATATTGTAATCAGCATTGTGGTTGTTTTTATTATCCGCGGTGTTTCCTATTACGGACAAAGCTATCTGATGAACTATGTCGGTCAGCGTGTGATTATTGATATCCGCAGGGATGTTTTTGAAAAGCTGCAGCGTTTAAGTATGAGCTTTTATGACAAGCATAAAACCGGTACCATTATGAGTTATGTTACTAACGACGTTAATGCGTTGCAGTCCGCGATGGTAGAAAACGTTGTGGAAATGTTTACCGAAAGCGTTATTCTTATCGTATCTATCGCTATGATGCTGTATCTGGACTGGAAGCTGTTCCTCGTAACCTTTGCAACCTTCCCGGTTGTACTGTTCTTCATTGACAGCTTCGGTAAGCGCATCCGTAAATCCGGCAGCCGTATTCAGGAGGCTGCTGCTGACATTACTTCTGTACTGCAGGAGGTTGCTTCCTCTCCGCGTGTTATCAAATCCTTTGTGCGCGAAGGCTATGAGGTAGAGCGCTTCGACAAGGAAAACATGAACAACTTCCGCGCCAATATGAAGTATGCGCAGCTTTCTTCAACGCTCACCCCGACGATTGAATTTGTTGCGGCTGTCGGCGTTTCCATTATTCTCTGGTACGGCGGCAACAGCGTTATCAACGGCAGCATTACCGCAGGCTCTCTGGTAGCCTTCCTGACCTATGCTGTTAATATTTCTAACCCGATTAAACGTTTAAGCCGTGTTATCGGCAATATTCAGAAGGCATTGGCTGCAGCGCAGCGTGTTTTCGACGTATTGGATTTGCCTGAGGTTATAAAAAATGCACCTGATGCCAAGGCTCTGCCGAAGGTAAAAGGCGATGTACGCTTTAATGATGTAAGCTTTGCTTATAACGAAAACGAAGAAGTGCTCAGCCATGTTTCCTTCGAGGTTAAGCCCGGCGAAATGATTGCCTTTGTCGGTCCTTCCGGTGCTGGTAAGTCTACAGTAGCCAGCCTGTTGCCGCGTTTCTACGATGCGACTAACGGCAGTATTACGATTGATGGGCAGGATATCCGTAAGGTTACGCTGGATTCCCTGCGTGAGCAGGTTGGTATTGTACCGCAGGAAACAGTGCTGTTCAACGGTTCTGTTTATGATAACATTCTTTACGGACGTCTTGATGCGACACGTGAAGAGGTAGAGGCTGCAGCGAAGGCTGCGAATGCCCATGACTTTATTATGCAATTGCCTAACGGCTATGAAACAATGCTGGGTGACCGCGGTATGAATATTTCCGGTGGTCAGCGTCAGCGCATTTCTATTGCCCGGGCAATATTGAAGAACCCGCAGATTCTGATTCTCGACGAGGCAACCTCTGCACTCGATACGGAAAGCGAGCGCGTGGTACAGGAGGCTCTGGACCGCCTGATGGTAGGCAGAACGTCCTTTGTTATTGCGCATCGTCTTTCGACGATTAAAAATGCTGATAAGATTATGGTTTTGGAAAATGGCCAGCTTATCGAGCAGGGTAACCATGATGAGCTGATGGCTATGGACGGGCTGTACGCGCATCTGTATAAGATTCAGTATCGCAGCAAGGAAGTCAAGTAAGGCGAAAAGAGGTTAGTAAATGTATATACTCTACAATATTCTTATTTTAATAGTGCTGGTAATTTTTATTGTCCCCTATTACACTTACCGCCTGTTTACAGAAAAAGGCTTCGCCTTGCGCTTTAAGCAGAGCCTCGGTTGTGTAGATGAAGAGGATATTGCCAAGGTTGCCGGCAAGGACTGCGTATGGATTCATGGTGCATCCGTAGGCGAAATTGTTGCCACCAGCCCGCTTGTTAAACAAATCCGCAAGGAAATGCCCGAGCGCCCGGTATTGGTATCTGCCTTTACCGTAGGCGGTTATAACATGGCCAAGCAGATTATTCCCGAAGCAGATGCTATTATCTACTTCCCGCTGGATTTACCGTTTGTTGCGGAATCTCTGGTCAAGCGTATTCACCCCGGTGTCTTTATGCCGGTAGAAACAGAGCTGTGGCCTAATTTCCTGCGCGCTATCCGCGAACGTCATATACCTGTAATGATGGTAAATGGCCGTATCTCCGAAAAATCCGTAAAAAATTACAAATATCTTTATGGTATCTGGGATGATATGCTAAATACTGTAACCCGTTTTTGCATGCAGTCCAGCATTGATGCCGATTATATTGCGCATCTCGGTGCCGACCGCAGCAAAATCTTTGTTACCGGTAATACAAAATTTGACCAGACCTATGCGGAGGTTACGCCGGAGGATTTGGCGAAATACCGCTTTGAGCTGGGATTGAAAGAGGATTATCCTATTATCGTTGCCGGCTCTACGCATCCCGGCGAAGAAAAGGTGCTGTTTGAATCCTTCAAGTGCATCCGTAAAAAATATCCGCATGCACGTCTGATTATCGCACCGCGTAAAACTGCCAGAGCAGATGAAATTGCCAAGCTGGCAAGCCATTACGGCTATGAAACAGGCTTCCGCTCCAAGATGCTGGAGAAAAGCGGTGAGCGCAAGGAATATCCTTTGCTGATTATCGATACCATCGGTGAGCTGGGACGTATTTATGCTGTCGGCGATGTTGTGTTCGTCGGCGGTTCCTTCAGCAATACCGGCGGTCATAACGTACTGGAGCCTGCTGCCCATGCCAAACCGATTCTCGTCGGCCCGAGCATGCAGAACTTTAAGGATTCCTATGCACTGTTGAGCAAGGTTAAGGCCTGTAAGATGGTTAACAATAATGATGAACTGACGAAGGAAATGCTGGATATTCTGGGCAATGACGAGCGTCGCACGCAGATGGGTGCAGCTTCCCTGCAGGTTATCAAAGAGAACCGCGGAGCGGATGTGCGCAGCATCCATTATCTCAAGGAACTGCTTGATTTAACTGCTGTGCCTGCCCGTGAATACAAAAGCTATCCGATTAATACGCGTAACCTGACGGATGAAGGCGGCGGACGCCTGCGTCACGGTGATGCGATTATCCAATATGTTATGCAGGTTGCCTATGGTCCGGAAACTCCGTTCTTCGGCTGGCTGTTGCTGGCAGTTCTGCGTGGCATGTCTTATTTATACGAATTCGGCGTTTGCTGCAAGCTGTCTATGTATAATTGCGGCCTGCTGCACAGAGAAAAGCTGAACTGCTGCGTTATCTCTATCGGTAATATTACCGTCGGTGGCACCGGTAAAACTCCTACCGCCCAGAAGATGGCGGCAATTATCAAGTCTATGGGCTATCGCGTTGTTATCCTGAACCGCGGCTACCGTTCGCATTGGGGCAAGGAGCTGGGCGTAGTTTCCGACGGCAATAAGATTTTCATGACTGCCTATGAAGCAGGTGACGAAGCTTACCTGATGGCTAAGACTTTGCCGGGTATTCCGGTAATCATCGGCAAAAACCGTGCCGTTACCGGCCGTTATGCCGTTGAAAAGCTGAATGCCGAGGTTATCATTATGGACGATGGCTATCAGCACTGGCAGCTGGAGCGCGACCTGGATGTCGTCTTGGTAGATACGCTGAATATGTTCGGCAACGGCTGTGTGCTGCCGCGCGGTACTCTGCGTGAGCCGCTCGAAAACCTGAGCCGCGGCGATTTGTTCCTGCTGACCAAAACCGACCAGAGCAGCAAGCTGAGCCGCATTCAGCTGCGTCATACTATTGCCAAATATAATGACAAGGCACCGATAGTAGAAAGTATTCACCATCCGAAAAACTTTGTGGAAATTGCCGACTGGTACAAGGGTATTTCCGAAAATATCAAGGATCTGGAAGAGCTGCGCGGCAAGGATGTTATGGTTTTTTCTGCAATCGGCAACCCGTCATCCTTCGAACAGACTCTCTCCAGTATCGGTTTGAATATCATGGAGGCTGTACGCTATCCAGACCATCACGATTACGGTATGCTGGAAATGCAGTACATCAACGAGCGTGCCAGCAGCCTAAAGGCTGTAGCAATGGTTACTACAGCGAAGGATGCTGTTAAGATACCGACTGAATTTATTTATTCTGCCCGCGAAATTCCTTTGTATATCCTGAATATGGATATCTGCATTACCGAGGGCATGGATAAGTTCAAAGAATATATTGATCATGCCATTAAAAAGGAGCTTGATAAAAAATGAAAGTTTTATGCGTAATTCCCGCACGTTATGCTTCTACCCGTCTTCCGGGCAAACCGCTTTCCCTGATTGCAGGTAAGCCGATGATTCAGCACGTTTATGAGCGTGCCTGTCAGGCTAAGCTGCCGGACGAGGTAGTTGTAGCTACCGATAATGAGCTTGTCAAAAAGGCTGTAGACGGCTTTGGCGGCAAAGCTATGATGACCTCTCCCGACCATCCGAGCGGTACCGACCGTCTGGCTGAGGTAGCTTTGAACTATCCCGATGTTGACGTTATCGTTAACGTACAGGGTGATGAGCCGATGATTCCGCCTGAGGTTATTGACCGCCTGGCTGAATGCTTTACCGGTGACAGCGAGCTGCAGATGGCAACATTGAAGGTTGCTATGAACGAGGAGGATTACAACAATCCTGCTGCCGTAAAGGTTGTAACCGACCTTAACGGCTATGCACTGTACTTCTCCCGCAGCCTGATGCCGTATCCGCGCAATAAGCCGGAGGGGTACAAGGTTTACAAGCATGTAGGCATTTATGCTTACCGCCGCAGCTTCCTGCTAAAATATGCAGCACTGCAGCCGACACCGCTGGAAAGAGCGGAAAGCCTGGAGCAGCTGCGTGCACTGGAAAATGGTTATAAGATTAAAGTTCTGGAAAGCGATTTCCAGGGCATCGGTGTTGATACTCCCGAGGATTTGGCAGCAGTCAATGAGCTGTTTGCTAAAATGAATAAATAAGCTGGAGGATACTTATGCAAATCGTTAAAGTTGGTAATTATGAAGTAGGTCAGGGCCATCCCCTGATGCTGATGGCCGGTCCCTGCGTGCTCGAAGGCTATGAGCGCAGCCTGATGATTGGTCAGCGTACAAAAGCAATCTGCGACAAGCTGGGCATTCCCTATGTATTTAAGGCTTCCTTTGATAAGGCTAACCGTTCCTCTTATGCTTCCTTCCGCGGACCCGGCATTGAAGAGGGCTTAAAGCTTCTGGCACAGATTAAAAAAGATCTTGGTGTTCCTGTTGTAACCGATATCCACGAGCCCTGGCAGGCTGAAAAGGCTGCCGAGGTTGTAGATATTCTGCAAATCCCGGCTTTCCTGTGCCGTCAGACCGATTTGGTTTATGCAGCTGCCAAAACCGGCAAGACTATTAATGTAAAAAAAGGTCAGTTCCTGGCACCTTGGGACATGAAAAATGTTATCAAAAAGGTTGAGGAAGCAGGCAATCATAACATTATGCTGACCGAGCGTGGTGCAAGCTTCGGCTACAACACACTGGTAACCGATATGCGCGGTCTGGCCATTATGCGTGAGCTTGGTTATCCCGTAGTTATGGATGCTACTCACAGCGTACAGATTCCCGGCGGCCAAGGCACCTCCAGCGGCGGTCAGAGCCAGTATGTTCCGCATATGGCACGTGCTGCTGCGGCTGTAGGCATTGATGCACTGTTCTTAGAGGTGCATGATAATCCGGCAGAAGCACTAAGTGACGGCCCGAATATGGTTAAGCTGGACAATCTGGAAAAATTATTGACCGACGTGCTGGCAATCGACAAGATTGTACGTGGCTAAAGGTAGGGTGATAACATGGAAGCAATGCTAAAGCATGCACAGGATGTTCTGCGCATGGAGGCAGAAGCAATTTTAGAGCTGGTGCCGCGTGTAGATGAAAATTTTGCTGCGGCAGTAAAATTGATTTTAGATTGTCAGGGCCGTACCGTTATTACTGGTATGGGTAAATCCGGCCTGATCGGCCGCAAAATGGCTGCAACCTTTGCCAGCACCGGCACACCGTCCTTTTATCTGCATCCTGCAGAGGGTATTCACGGTGACCTGGGCATGGTTACGGAAAGCGATGTTGTTATTGCTCTCTCCAACAGCGGTGAAACAGGCGAGGTTTTGAATATCCTGCCGTCCTTGCGCCGCATCGGTGCCAAGATTATCGCTATGGTTGGCAAGCCTGATTCAACACTTGGCAAGAATGCCGACGTTGTACTTAATGTAGGTGTCAGCAAGGAGGCCTGCCCGCTTGGTCTTGCTCCGACAAGCAGCACGACCGCAGCGTTGGCGTATGGCGATGCGCTGGCTTTGGCGCTGCTCAAAAAGCATAACTTTACAGCAAGTCAGTTTGCTATCTTCCATCCGGGCGGCAGCCTGGGACGCAAGCTGCTTCTGACCGTAGGCAGCATTATGCATAAAGGCGAGGAGAACCCGACTGTGCTGGCAGATACCAAGGTACAGGATGCTTTGTTTGTTATTACCGACAAAGGTCTGGGTGCTGTATCCGTTGTTGATGCGGACGGTGTTATGCAGGGTGTGCTTACCGACGGCGATATCCGCCGCGGTCTGAGTAAGGGTGTTGATTTCCTGCAGCGTCCTGTTTGCGAGCTGATGACAAAGGCTCCGAAAACTATTACCGAAGACAAGCTGGCAGCACAGGCTCTGCATCTTATGGAAAGCAACAAGCCGAAACCGATTACCGTGCTGCCTGTTATTGACAAAGATAATAAGGTTATCGGTCTGCTGCATATGACCGACCTTGTAAGGCAAGGAGTAGTATAATGGTAAGCTGGTTAGATGATGCACAGGATGAGGATGACGAATTTATAGAAGCAGCTAAAGCAATCAGACTGCTGGCATTGGATGTTGACGGTGTGCTGACCGACGGAACTATCTATATTGCGGCAGACGGAGAATGCTTTAAGGGCTTTAACGCAAAGGATGGCATGGGCATCAGCTGTGCCCTGCACAATGGTCTTGATGTAGCAATTATTACCGGACGCAAAAGCGAGATTATCCACCGCAGAGCCGAGGAACTGGGCATAACAACCATTATCGAAGGCGCGAAGGATAAGCGTGAAGCGCTGCGTTCCTTGAGAAGGCTGCGCGGACTGTCGGTAGAAGAGGTTGCTTATGTAGGCGATGACCTCAATGATTTGCCGGCCTTTGCCGAGAGTGGTCTGACATTTGCTCCCAATGATGCTGCAGAAGATGTGTATGATGCAGCTGATATCGGTTTGGATAATCCTGGCGGCAGAGGTGCTGTCCGCGAAGCAATAGAGTATATTTTAGCTGCTCAGGATAAATGGGAAAAAATTGTTGCTTCATATGAGCAAGCTGGACAAGGAGATAGACAATAATGTGGCTTTATTATTTATTAAAAACAATGAGTACCGTAATTTCCTGGCTGCCCTATAAGGCAGTTGTGGTTATCGGTAAGGGTATGGGCCACCTCTATCATAAAATTGCCAAAAAGCAGCGTGTGCGTGCTGAGGAAACTATCCGAGAGCGTTTAGGTTATAGTCAGGAGCAGGCCGAGGCTACAATCAAATCGCTGTTTGTGAAGCTGGGCATAACCTTTATGGAAATTATGTACATGCCGGCGTTGAACAAGGACAATATCCGCGGTCTGGTAACCTTTGACCGTCCGGAGGTTCTGTGGGATGCACTAAAGGAGAAGCATGGTGTTGTCATGCTGGCCTGCCATATGGATAACTGGGAATGGCTGGGCGCTGCACTGGCGCTGAACGGCTTCCCGCTGAGTGCGGTAGAAAAACCGCAGCCTAACCGTGTTTACAGCGATTTTATGAATGAGCTGCGCAAGGGCGTAGGCCAAGAAATTTTTTCGCGTGGTACAAGTGAAATCCTCGGCTGTGCGCGTGCTATGAAGAAGGGCCGTATGCTGGGTCTGATAGCTGACCAGGACGGCGGCTATGATGGCATCTTCGTTCCTTTTTTGGGCAAGATGGCATCAACGCCTAACGGACCGGCATATTTTTCCCGTAAATTCAAAGCACCTATTGTGCCGATTTTTATAGTACGTAAGCCTGACGGCTATGGCCATAAAGCGATTGTACGCGACCCTATCCATTATGAATTCACCGGCGACCAAAAGCTGGATGATTATAATGTTACCCTGAAAATGACTCAGGAAGTTGAAAAAATAATCAAGGAATATCCTGATAACTGGTTGTGGTTCCAGCATCGCTGGAATACACCATACACCCCACAGGAGGAGGAAAAGCAGCCAGATGAAAAATAAGAAAGTAATTCTGTCAGTATTGGCAGGCATTGTAATTGCCGGTGCAATTATTGCCTGGCTGATGCTGAGCGGCGATAAACCTATAACTGTAAAACCGGGTGATGGTGTTACAGCGCAGATTAATGCTTCCTTAAAAAACAGTATGGTTAAAAGGGAAAAGGATGGCAAAAAGCTGTGGGAGTTTACAGTAGAAGAGGTTGTTAACGATAAGGATAAAAACACAGCCTATCTGAAGGGCATCAAAGGCAAAGTTTATCGTGCGGACGGAAGCTTTATCGATATTTCTGCCGATAAAGGCAGTGCCGGCATGAAGAGCAATGACTTTTTCCTGGAGGGTAATATTAAGGCTGTACTGAATACCGGCGGCGAGCTTTATGCCGATAAAATAAGCTGGAATCAGGAAAAAGAGCTTATTACGGCAACAGGACATTTTAAAATGCATAAGGATGCCTATACCGCAACTGCGGATAGTGCTGTAACTACCAGTGCTTTTAAGCATATTAAGCTTAAGGGTAATGCTAAAGTGGAGAAAGGCGGCGAATAAGATGGCTTACAAAAATAGATTACTGCTGACAATGGCTGCAGCCATGCTGGCAGCAGGCATAACAGCAACTGCTTTTGCAGCTCCCGGCAATTTCAGCGTTCAGGCTGATGAGCTGGAGTATGACCTGGGCAGCGGTGAAGCTGTAGCAAAAGGAAATGTTGTACTGATGCAGGATGGCGGCAGAGCTACTGCCGATTATGCCAAATTCAACAGCAAAAGCAAGAGCGGTGTTTTAACCGGCAATGTTATTGCCGACCGTGATGATGCACATATTGTGTGCAATGAGTTTATAGTGCATAATGAAAATGATTTGTCTGCCGTAGGCGGTGCCATGATTACCAAGGGCGGCAAAAGCCTGAGCTCTGACAGAGTTGATTATTACAAGGCGCGCGAATTTGCCGAAACAATCGGCGGCTGGGCACGTCTTACCGACAGCGACGGCAGTGTGCTGAATGCGGCAAAGATTGATTATAATATGGCACAGGGAGTTGCCAATGCATACGGTGGTGTTGATATCCGCAGTGATGCACGCAGCCTGACTGCTTCTGCTGACAGTGCAGTCTACAAAACCGATAACAGCGGTTATGTAGAGCTTATCGGCAATGCCAAAGCAACTCAGAACGGCAACAGCGTTGCCGGCGATAAACTGCGCCTTACCAATACCAACGTGGCTATTGCCGACGGTAATGTAGATATTATCTATATTCCGGAAAAGCAGCCTGCGCTGCCCGGTAAAGAAAAACAGGGCGCAGATGATAAAGCTTTAGCCTAAGAAGCGGAGGGCAAAGTTTTGGTTATAACAACAGATAATCTGGTAAAAATTTATAATACCCGTCACGTTGTTGACGGAGTAAGCATCAGCGTAGAGCAGGGCAGCGTAGTAGGCCTGCTCGGTCCTAACGGTGCCGGCAAGACGACAACCTTCTATATGATTGTCGGTATTGAAAAGCCTGATGCTGGTACCGTGATGCTCGACGGCAAGGATATTTCCGCAATGCCCATGTATGAAAGAGCGCGTGCCGGTATCGGCTACCTGCCGCAGGAGGCTTCTATTTTCAGCAAAATGACGGTAGAAGACAATATCATGGCGATTCTGGAAACAACTGATCTGAATGCATCCGAGCGAGAAGCGAAGATGAACGCTCTGCTGGATGAGTTCCGTCTGAATCATGTGCGCAAGAGCGAGGGCAAGGCGCTTTCCGGCGGCGAACGCCGCCGCGTAGAGATTGCCCGTGCGCTGGCTACAGACCCGGCCTTCATTCTGCTGGACGAACCGTTTGCCGGCATCGATCCTATTGCCGTAGCGGATATCCAGGGCATGATTGCGCATCTGGCGCAACGCGGCATAGGTGTGCTGATTACAGACCATAACGTCCGTGAAACACTGAGCATTGTTGATAAGGCCTATATTTTGGCCGAAGGTCATATTTTACTGCATGGCGACAGCGAAACAATCGCTAATGACCCTGTTGCCCGTAAATATTACCTTGGCGATAACTTTAGCATGTAACAGGAGGAAGAAAAGTGCGCTTACGATTATTAGACCGTTATGTACTGAAGGAGCTTTTATACCCCTTCGTTTTCGGCATTGCTGCTTTCTCCAGTATTTTTATTGCCAGCACGATGCTGTTTAAAATTACGCAATACATGACTAAATACGGTGCTCCGTTGGAGACTGTAGCCCGTTTGTTTATGTATAATCTGCCGGAGGTTATCAACTATACCTTCCCGATGTCTATGCTGCTGGCAGCGCTGATGGCTTTTGGCAAGCTTTCCGGCTCCAGTGAGATTACGGCAATGAAGGCCGGCGGTGTCAGCTACTACCGTATTGTTGCGCCGGTGCTGGTTGTTGGCTTCTTTGTCAGCATGTTTTCCATGGTGTGGGCAGAAAAGGTAGTGCCCACCTCCAAAGCGAAGGCGTCGATAATCCTGAATGAGGAAATCCGCCACAATACGCGCCCCACAACTCAGAATCATATTATCATCAAAACTATCAGCGGTGATACCCAACGTGTTACCTATGCTAATAAGTTTGATGAAAAGCTTGGCAAGATGACCGATATCACTATCGAAGAGTTTAATAAAGGCAAAATTGCCCGTATTCAGACCGCCAAGGAAGGCTATTGGGAAAACGGCAGCTGGCGTATCGTAGACGGTAATGTTTTTGCGCTGGACGATAAGGACGGCGTACAAAGCAGTGCCAAATTCAAGGAACAGATTATTCCTTTGAATTTCTCGCCGAAGCAGATTTCCTGGGAGCAAAAGGAGCCTGAGGAAATGACTATCCGCGAATTACGCGAATATATCAGCATGCTGGAAGAACAGCATACCTCGGCAGCACGTCAGTGGTGCGAAATCTTTATGAGAATCAATATTCCGCTGGCAAGCTTCTTCTTTGCAATGATCGGTGCTTGTCTGGGCACTCAGAAGCAGCGTACCAGCTCTTCTATCGGTCTGGGCATCAGTATCATCGTAATATTTATTTATTATGCAATAATGACCTTCACCACCGGTTTGGGCAAGGGTGGTGCAATGCCGCCGCTGCTGGCCTGCGCATTGCCTAACATTCTTTGCTTGGGTGTCGGCGTTTATCTGATGAAAAAGAAAAATGCCTAAAAGACTTGGATGAGTAAGTCATGGAGGTGAGTACTTGGTAGGTATAAGATTAATTATCATTATGGCCATTGTAGGTGGCCTGATTGCCTATCTGGCCGATAAAATGGGCAGTAAAATAGGCAAAAAAAGAATGTCGGTATTTGGCTTGCGTCCAAAGCATACGTCCATATTACTTACGGTACTCGGCGGTACTATTATTGCTGTTCTGACTATCAGTGTTATGGCAATAGCATCACAGAGTGCGCGCACAGCTTTGTTCGGCATGGAAAAAATTCAGCAGGAGCTTAAGCTTTTAAACCAAGAAAAGGCAGATACAACTGCTGCACTTGAACAGGCTAAAGGCAAGGTTAACGAGCAGAACAAAAAAATCAGTGAGCTTGATGCTAAAATCCAGGAAGCAGTTGCCGAAAATGATGCAATGGAAATCAAGCTGGCCCAGGTTAATGACATGTACAGCCAGGCACAGAATGAGGTAAATTCGCTTACACATTCCAAGCTGCAGCTGACGAATGAAATTGACGAGCTGGAAAAAACTACCGAGGCTCTGCGTAAGGGTATCATCAATATGCGTGAAGGCCAGGTTTATTACCGCGCCGGTGAAGTTGTTTTTGCCGGTGTTATGCGTGGCGGTCTGAAGCATAAAGAAAATATAATTCAGATGAACTGGCTGCTGCAAAATGCAAATGAAGCAGCATTGCAGCGCTTGGGTGTTATCCACGATGAACAAAAGCCTCTGCAGGCTATCTGGATTGGTAAAAACGTTGTCGATAATGCTGTAGAAAGACTGGATAAAAGCAAGGGTAATATGCTTTTCCGTATCCGCGCTGTTGCTAATATCATAGTTGGCGAGCTGGCAGTATGCGATATTGAAATGGTAGATAATCAGCTCATTTATCCTGACGGAACCTTGATTTTCAGTGAGCAGTATAATCTTGGTAATAACGGCCCGAGCTATGAAAGCGTGCTTATGGAATTCTTGACGCAGATTAACCATAATGCGGTAAAGGCCGGTGTGCTGCCTGATCCGATGACGGGTAAGGTTGGCAGTATGGATGCTGCTACTATGATTGAAGCAGCTAATTCAATGCGTCGCACCAGAGGCAGCTTTATTCTGCGTGCTTATGCTAAAGGCGATATTACGACAGCCGGACCTGTAAGGGTAAGGCTGGAGGTGGTTCCGGTCAATGAGTAATTATCTTGGCGTAGATCCGGGGCGCAGCAAAACAGGATTGGCATTAGTTGCCGCTGATGGCAAAATCCTGAGCCTGCATATTGCGATGACGGATAATCTGGCTGCAGAGCTGCGACAGTTTGTCGGTTCAGCTAAGCTGCAGGGAATTATTATGGGCAACGGCACAAATAATAAGGCTATAGGCGCAGTTTTGCGTGAGCTTTATCCGGATTTGGTACCGGAGCTTGTCGGTGAAGCATACAGTACGGAAGAAGCTCGTAGCCTGTATTGGCAGGAAAATCCTCCTAAGGGCTGGCGTAAGCTGGTGCCGCTAGGTCTTTTGGTGCCGCCGGAGCCGCTCGATGCATATGCTGCTGTTGTGCAGGTGCGCAGATGGTTAGAGAAACATGAGGAAATGGATTAATGAATAAGCTTGGCGATTTAAGCTGTAACGAATTTTTAACTGAGCTTGCAAGCGCTGCGCCCGCCCCCGGTGGCGGCGGCGGCGCTGCAATGGCCGGAGCTTTGGCGGCGGCGCTTGCTTCTATGGTTGCTAATCTGACGATTGGCAAGGAAAAGTTCGCCGAATGCGAACCTGAGGTCAAAGAGCTGCTGAAGCAGGCGGAAGCAGAACGCGTACGTCTTTTGACGCTTGTAGATGAGGATGCGGCTGTATTCAACAGCTTTATGAGTTGTTATAAGCTGCCTAAGACTACTGATGAAGAAAAGGCTGCGCGTACAGCGGCAATACGTGCCGCTGCAAAGCAGGCAGCGACTGTACCGCTGAATATTGCCCGCAGCTCCTTTGCTGTACTGAAGCTGGCAGACAGGTTGGTAGTGGCAGGAAACCCGGGCGTGATTACGGATGGTGCCTGCAGCGGTTTGCTGGCGCGTGCGGCACTGCGCTGTGCGGAGTACAACGTGCGCATTAACCTGGGACTGACCAAGGATGAGGTGTGGAACGCGCAGGCTGCAGCAGACCTGAAGAAGCTTTTGGCAGATGCCGAAGCGTTGGAAACACGTTTGCTTGCAGTAACGGATAAAGCGTTGCAATAAGGCTTTATTGCTTGGTGCTTTGTAAGTACTTGACGTAAGCGTGTTTTTAAAGTATAATAAAATTCTAATGGAAAGGTGGCCGAGTGGTTGAAGGCTCTAGTCTTGAAAACTAGCGAAGGTGCAAGCCTTCCGTGGGTTCGAATCCCACCCTTTCCGCCATTAAAAAATTATAATAGGGTCTTGCAATTTAGATAAGAATCTGTTATAATAAACAAGTAGTCTAATGGAGTGGTACTCAAGCTGGCTGAAGAGGACGGTTTGCTAAATCGTTAGACGGTTTACCCCGTGCGTGGGTTCGAATCCCACCCACTCCGCCAACTATGGCAATCGGCTCTCGGAGAAATCCGAGAGCTTTTTTGTTTTTAAATTTTGCTTCTTGCGAAATGTTACAGCGGTTTACCCCGCACAGGGTTTGCCACCCCAACCCGCTCCGCCAACTATGGCAATCGGCTCTCAGAGAAATCTGAGAGCTTTTTTGTTGCTTGAATTTGTTTCTCATTTCTCTTTATGCGGTCTATATGTTTTGCCTTGCTTACCCATTTTGGAAGCACAGCGATTGGAGCAGTAGCGTTTGTCTGCGCGGCGTCCGCTGATGAGAAAATAATTGCTGCATTCAGGATTGGCGCAGCGATGGTATTCGCCCGGATTGAGCAGCAGCTGATACAAATCAAGATAAATTGCCTGCATAAGATAGCTGCATTGCCAAAGACTGGTAAATTTTTCTTGCGCCAGGTCCATTTGCGGTCTGGCGGTATAGATATTATCGTTGATGATGTCGAGCAGGACGCTTCTGGCAAAAGTGTGGTCAAGGCTTATGCTTGGAATATCTTCAGCGAGAATTATAGCAGTAAGCTGTTTCTTCGTCAGCAGGTCCTTGTCATAATCATCAAGCGTGTGCAGCATATGCTTGTCTACAATGGTGAGAAAGTTTTGCAGCCTGCAGGCGTAGTCTGCATCTGTTTTACGGATATTCTTGAGCAGCTGCGTGTGCGAAATTCGCTTGTGCGTAGCAAAGTATTCTGCTGCCTTGAGCGTAGGTGTTTTGATGCGCGGCAGCAGGTAGTGAAGGCCACGTGCGCTGTAATGCAGCAGGTAGGCAAGCGCATAGATAACGCTTGCCTGCGTCCCTTCATGTCTGATGAGATAGCTTTGGACAATAAGCAGGCTGCGGACGATTTTGACGCAGCGGGCAAAAAGACGCAGGCTCATAATGTCTATTTCGTCTACTTCGAACAGTGTGTAATTCAAGGTAACCTCGGCGTCATTGGCAGCATAGTCTTTTTCTGCAAGTATATCTCCCAGATACAGGGTGTCGTCGATAAAGCTGAAATCGTTGATGAGCATAGAGTGATTTTCGTCGTCAAGGTGTGCACGTTTCTCAAGGCAGCGCTGCGAAGAATAGGGCAGGCCGTAGGCATTGCAGAAGGCAAGCACCTGCTTTTTATCGTTTTCGTCAATATTGGCGAAGGCTATAGTCAGGGAAGAAGCTGCCGCACCTTCCTCACTTTGTGAAGCGATAGTTTGCGTATGAAAGGGGCCTTGGGCGCAGATAAAGTCGTCCTGACCGTTAAAAAAGCGGCGAAGCTGATAATTGCCGCAGACATTATTGGTGAAAAATTTGGGAATCACTGGCGCCGGAAAGGCGCGTTGCATTGTCGTCATAGGTATAACCTCGCAAAAATCTAAAATCTTATGTTGCTAGCAGATGCTGATGTTTTGTCGGCATCTGCTTTTTCGTCATTATAATATCACAAAAAAGAAATTTTATAATGGTATTATTGTTTCTTGCTTCATCTTATACTAAATGTAGGCGGTGGTCAAGTAAGCCTGCGTAGCTGGTGTCAAATATATTCCACATATATAAAATTTAAAGCACAGCAAGAGGTACTTTTTTAGTGCATAATAGAGGGGAGAGATAAGGAGTGGTAGTTTGTTTGAAGAAAAATATAAAATTATTGGCTTAAACATTATGTATTATCGCAGGGCATTGAGTCTGACACAGAGCGAGCTGGCGGAGAAAGCCAAAATGTCAAGGGCGCGCGTCTCGGATATAGAATGCGGTAAGGGACCGTTTAATATGGAATCTATATTTTTGCTGGCCCAGGCCTTGGGGGTTGATCCTGTACGGCTTCTGCAGGAGAGAAATTAAGAAGCAGCGGCAATAAAAAATATTAGAGGGAGGCAGATATTATGTCAAAGTATTGTATTAAGTGTGGAGCCGAAATTGACGACCAGGGAAGGTTTTGTCCGGTATGCGGGACAGATCAGTTACCGAAGATTGAGCCGACAAATGTAATTTGCCCTAAGTGCGGTACAACTTATCCTATTGGTGTCAAATTTTGCACAAAATGTGGTTTTCAGTTGGGAAAAGCTCATAGCAATGATAATCCCAAGGATTTCAAAGAAATCTTCAGCAGACTTTTTGGTAATAATCCCGAACGTAAACCTGCTTTGAATAAAGAGATTTTTAAAGAGCAATTTTTGAGCTTTGAGGGACGCATCAATAGATTGGATTATTTCCTCAAGAGCATGAGTAGTTGTTTGGTGTTTTTTATTATCGCCTGCATCATCGACGAGTTTGTAGATGATTACTATATGGAAGCAATTGATTATCTGGCTTGCTTCATAGGCTTAATAGCTTTTGCTCTTTTGGTTTGGATAAATAGTGCTATATCTGTTCGTCGCTTGCACGATTTGGATAAAGATGGCTTATTAGTATTATTAACCTTTGTGCCACTTCTCAATGGCTTTTTTGAGTTGTATTTACTGTTTGCGCCTGGTACGGTAGGTGAGAATCGCTACGGAGCAGATCCTTTGCAATAGTACTTTTTTATAAAACATTTAACTGGAAAAGTTATATAGGGAGGTCATAGTGTGAAAAAGCTGTTTTTTTATGCAATGCTTATCTTAACAGTGGTGCTTACCGGTTGTGGTAAGTCCGAAGAGCAAAAAATACATTCCATGTATCTTAACAACAGTACGAAGGTTGCTGAGATGGAAACAGAGCAGGCTCAGGCCATGCTGGAAAATCGCAATATTGATAAACAGAAAATGCTCAAGCAGATTAAGAGTTTAATTGAAGAAAATGAAAAGAATATCACCAAGCTGAGTGATGAAAAATATGATGAAGCGAAGGCCAATGAGAGCGTTAGGGATTTCAGCAAGAAAATGATGGAAAGCAAGGATAATGGTCCTTCTAAAAAAGATGGGGAGAAAGCCATCAAACGCTACCAAATAGCTAATTACGCTAAAAGCGTGAAGGATTATCTGCAGGCTTACAATGTTTATCTTAAGAGAGTCTGCTCTAATATGGAACAATATTCTGGCGATAATGGACCAATGGAAATGGAAGCCTTTGAAAAGGTAGAATTCCAAAATGCTGTTTTGCAGCACGATTTAAACTGGTATGGCATGGCTAATGATGGTGAATTTCATAAGGGAGCCGCTTATTTAGATTGCAGTGACGCTTCGTATCGAGTTCAACAAATTGGCGATACCAAGCTAGGCTTTGCCGTGCTTGAACGACGCAAGATTGATGATTGGGTTTATAGTGTAACGATAGCTTTTACTAATATGAGCAAAAATGAAACAATAGACCTTGATAAGCTTTCTGTTAACCTGAGAATTGGCAATGATTTGCTAACGCCTAAAAAATTTAATGTTATTACTTTTGGCGATCGTAATGATTTAAAAGGCTTCAAATTGAATTCTAAGCAAGTTTTGACAGTAGAGTGCCAATATTTCTTAGAGAGTAAATACAAGGACTTTAATTTACACTGGACTCAGTTGGAATTAGATAATGGTAAAGGCAAGCTGCTCATCAATACAGGTGCCTATAAATATAATGTGCAAGGCATTTTAAACATGCAGCAGGAAGAGAATAATGGTAAAGCAACTACATACAACAATAACAATGCAAATATCAGTGTGAATAGCAGTGGACCGAAGTATAATTTATTTCAACCGCAAGCGTTTTTGAATGGCGATAAATATATACCGGAAGTATTTCAACGACAAGGAGCACATCGTTATGTTGATTGTCGCAGTGCGAAAATTTTGTCGCGCAATAATGGTCAAACAATTGTGCAATATGACATGATTGTAATAGGTAGCACTGGGAAGCAAAGCCGACAGCAATGTATTGTAGGTCTGCTTACTGGTAAAGGCTATCTTGTTCAATATCAGGCTGATGATGGTTCGTGGCATCCTATGGATAGGACAACTGCTTCGCTGGCCGGCTATAACGCTGGTTTAGTATTGATTGATTATTTACAGCTATAAGGTAACAGGCAGGGCTGCGTTTTGCAGTCCTGCGAAAAATTTATTTAATATGTTGAACTTTAAATGTGTTCATGCTTATGTGGCAAATGGGTGATTTGACGTGAGGTTAGGAGAATAACGCACCATAACTTCTTATCGCAATTATGGCGAAAATATAAATTACGTAAGCACCTTGCTAAGCTTAATAGGTAAAGCGCAAGAAATTAAACTATATGTAAAATTGTGAAAAAATTGTGCAAAAATATGAAATTAAGAATGTGCTATAATATAGTGGGAAAAGGAGCTAATGCTAATTATTTGCACCGAGATATAATAAACAGACACCAAGATGCTTTACTTACAGGCAATTGAAGAGTTTGATACAGGAATAGATTGCCGAGAAGCTAGGGATTACGATGAGTGAGCTAATGGAAGGAGTAGAAGATACTTCTTTATAAATTTTGGAGGCAGCATATGAGTGATAAGATAAAGCGTAGTCAGGTAGATGACATTAACAGACGCAATAATGCGGCTGACAGCTATAAAAACAGGTCATTTGGTAAGAAAAAAAGTGTAATTGACGAATATACCGGCGATAAAATTTTTTATAATGCTAATAAGCATATTAATGAAAAACAATCAAACGTTGACCACATTGTTCCGTTAGATGAGCAAATCAGGCGTTATGGCTCTGATTTGACGCCGGAGCAGATAAGAACAATGGCTAATGATGATGCGAACCTTGCTAATACCAATGCTTCACTGAACAAGTCCAAGGGTGCGTTAAATAACCATGAGTATATAGCAAAAAAATATACTGAAGCAGGCGCTGCGAAGATTAACGATGCATCAGAAACCTTATTTGGCAAGAAAATCTTCAAGACAAATAAAAAAGCTGTTGACTGCCCGGATGCTGTGACGAGCGTTAATATGCTGAAAGAAGAAGTGAAGGCAGAGGCGCATATACGGACACAGGCGACTAAGTATAAAATAGAAAATACGGTTAATGAAATAAAAAACAGCAAAGTTATCAGTTCTAAGCTGGATGCAGTTGCGCCATCGGTAAAGAAGGCAACTGCTGCCGGCAGGGAAGCAGCCTTTGTAACTGCAACAGTTTCCAGCTTGACCAATCTTGTGGGCGTGGTGAAAGGTGAACAGGACATTAAGCAGGCTGTAAAAAATGTCGGGAAGGATACTGTAAGGAGCTTTGGCAGTGCTGCCGGTATTTCGGTAGTGCAGGATGGTGTTGTCGCAGTAGCGAAAAAAGCCGGGGCGAAGGATTTTGCCAAACTTGCAGGTAAAAATTTGCCGATTATGCAGCTGACGATGGCTGTAGAAATAGGTGGCATTGTTGCGAACTATTTAGATGGCAATATCAGCGGCGAAGAATGCTCTGCACAAATTGTTTGCGGCACTGCAGGTGTATTGGCAGCGAACATGGCTTTTGCCTTGGGCGGACCGGTAGCGGCAGTGGTTACTTCCCTGGTTGTGGGAGAAATAACCAGAGCGGTCACTAAATATCAGATGGAACGCAGGTTGGATAAAAAACGGCAGGCGGAATTTAAGCATATTATTAATACTGCATTGCAAAGTCTGGCGCAGCAAAAGCAGCGGATTGATGAATACAATAAAGCAAGAGATGCATATATGACGGCGGTTTTTGATGGTGGTTTTGAGCATGTTATGCAGGGCGTTTACGCAGTAGATGATAAAGCGATTACCCAAGGACTGAATGATATTCTGGCGGTAT
Source organism: Phascolarctobacterium succinatutens (assembly GCF_023497905.1). Lineage (NCBI taxonomy): Bacteria > Bacillati > Bacillota > Negativicutes > Acidaminococcales > Acidaminococcaceae > Phascolarctobacterium > Phascolarctobacterium succinatutens. Next base: position 310,135 of record NZ_CP097284.1, read on the forward strand.
TTAAGCAAAAATGTGCTTTTCAGTCGCTGGAAGAGTTTAACAATTTTTTTGATGATAAAGATGCAGTGCTGACATTATGAAGGGGGTAAGATGATATGATCGGACTTATACTTGGGGCAGCAGCTTTAGGCAGTAGCTTTTATGGTGCTGAGAAATCAATGCAGATAGATAGCAGGACAAAAAAGCGTTATGCTAAAGCTTTTGCGATGGAGCAAGAAGCTCACAGGCTTGTGGAAGCCAAGAAGCAGGCAGCGGATGATGCTATGAAGAAGCTTTCCAACCGTAAGCGTTCGATATTAATTACTTCAATGCAGAATTTTGTTGCTGTGTACAGCAAGAACAGGAGAAAATACTTGCCAGTTATCAGGAGGACGTTTCTAAATATGCCAGCAATACAGAGAAGCCTAAGGTAAAAAATTGCTATTTTTCTATTCCTAAGCAGTTGGCTAAAGAAAACAAAAAATTTCAGTTCTCTGTTGTAGAGAAAAAGGGAACGGCTCGTAAATTTGAAAATAGCATTAAGTGGCTACGGGATGCAAATCTTGTTTATTTGTGTTATAACGTTAGCACGCCTGCTTTTCCTTTAGCTGCTTATGAAAAGAAAGACTTCTATACGGCAAAAATGCCGATAAATGCGGTAAATACGGCACTTTCCAAAGGGTCATGGTGTTTGGTTGGTGTTTGAATTTAAGTGACACAGTAATACAATGTTAAACGATATTCGCATAAGGTAGCGACTGCATCACAGATGAAAAATTGTGATAGAATGTGTGAGCGGAGAAATGAACATAATAGTGCATAAGTTATGGATTGGTCATCTCATATAATCTTGACCTTCAAATGCTATGAACTGTGCTGAAATTATTCGACTTGCATTGATAAAGTTCGCCTAAAGGTATATAATGTGTTTATATCTTGGCAAAGTGGATGAAAATCCATGACGCAAAACTATAGGGCCTGTAAAATGGCAGCCAGTTGCACGTTGACAGTAAGAATTGCCGAAATATATGGCAGTGCTTTTTTGCTTTTAAGCGAGGTAGATAAAATGATTGAGGGTTATACCACAATAAAAAACATAGCTGAAAAATGGGGTATAACACCAAGGCGAGTTCAAGTGATGTATTCTCGGGATAAAATTCCGGGAGCAGTAAAGTTTGGACGTGATTGGGCTATACCTGCAGATGCGGAAAAAACAGAAGACAGTAGAATTACCACTGGCGAGTATAGGAATTGGCGAAAAAAAGAAGAAAATAGCTTGGAATGACAGTATGTGTCACTGCTGCAGGATATAATTATGTAAAAGTGTATAAGGAGAGGGTCTTATGGAAAACAAGAAAAAATTTTTAGATGCAATGGAATCTGACATTATGAATGCAGATATTCCAGATTCAGAAAAGAATAAATTGATGAAAAATTTCCTGCATCTTAAGCAGCAAAAAATCAATCTTATGATTACTGGTGCTACGGGATGCGGAAAGAGTTCAACTATAAATGCATTATTTAATACTGAAGTTGCTAAAGTCGGTGTGGGTGTAGATCCTGAAACTATGGAAATTACACGTTATGATTTGGACAATCTGGTATTGTGGGATAGTCCGGGACTTGGTGATGGGAAAGAAGCGGATAATCGTCATGCAAAAAATATGGCTCATTGTATAATGAAATTGCACACCTGAAAAATTGAATAAAAAATAGTCCATTGTGATACCTTTGTGTTAAGATTAAGTTGCTACACAAAAACTAACTAAGGAGTAATCACAATGGACTACACCAAAGATATCACAAATCATCAAAAAGGTAAACACTTTTCTTTAGGAGACCGCAGGGAATTACAAGGAATTCTGTCTGACAGCTCTAAACAGTATTCTCTTCGTCAGCTGGCAAAGTATTTTAACTGTGCTCCAAATACTATCAGGAATGAACTCAAGCGTGGTGCTCATCCTCATACCGGTAGATATGGAGCTGCTCGTGCTCAACGTGCCTATATTGCTAGCCATAGCAACAGTATTTGCAAGTCTAAAAGATTTCTTACAAGTAATTTTGTTACTTGGACTGTTCGAAAAGTATTGCAAGAACACTGGTCTTTGGATGCCTGCCATGGCTATGCCCTAGACAATCATCTATTTCCTCTCAAAGAAATTGTGTGCGTAAAGACTCTCTATAACTATGTAGATTCCATGCTGCTTAGATTGCGCAACATTGACCTTCCATTAAAGGTAAGAAGACGTAGAACAACCCGCAGCATAAAGAAAAATCTGAAGCATATGGGTCGCAGCATAGACGAGAGGGATTCTAATGTGGATGAACGCAATGAATTCGGTCATTGGGAAATAGATACTGTTATAGGAAGTAAAAGCAAGAGTGACAACGTGGTGTTGACTCTTGTGGAACGTATAACACGCAAGTATATCGCACTGAAAATAACTAGTAAAACATCCTTTGCTGTTAACGAAGGCATTGCTTACCTAAAGGAATACTATGGTACTAAATTCAGTCAGGTGTTTAAGACAATTACTAGCGATAATGGAAGCGAGTTTGCAGAACTCTCGCAAATAGAGAATGACACTTCTATAAAAATATACTTCGCACATCCTTACAGTTCTTGGGAAAGAGGCAGTAATGAGCGCCATAATGGTTTGCTCAGAAGATTCATCCGAAAAGGAAAGAGGATGGACAATTATAGCTACGAAGATATTATGTTTATCGCTGATTGGTGTAATTCACTTCCAAGGAAGATTCTGGGATATAAAACTCCAGATGAACTGTTTGACTTTGAGTTGGATAAGATCTATGCATCTTAATTTTCAAAAAGTGTGCAACTTCTTATTGCAATTTAGAATGCAAAAAATATCATCAAAAAACTGAATGAGCGTGATGAAAATGGAAATCTGTTGATTGACTTAGTTCTTGTTATTTTGGATGGAAGTACAAGAGACTTAGGCACATCGTATGAATTGATTAACAGCGTTATTGTACCTAATTTAGGTGAAGATAAAGAAGGCAGAATCCTTATTGCTATTAATCAGGCTGATGTGGCGATGAAAGGAAGATATTGGAACTATGAGGAAAATAAACCCGAGCCTCCGTTGATTAAATTCCTTGAAGATAAGGTAGTATCTGTTCAAAAACGAATTAAAGAAGGTACTGGGATTGATGTCACACCAATTTATTACAGTGCTGGATTTAAAGAAGAAGGTATGGAACAATGCAGACCATATAACCTTTCAAAATTGTTGTATTATATCATCAAGTTTACTCCAAAGGAGAAGAGACTGTCCTTTGTCGAAAACATTAATCGTAGTGAGGAAATGTGGAAAGACAATGACGATTTAAAGGATTATCGCAAGGGAATTTTGGAAGAACTTGGCGAAACAGTTACTGACTGTGCGACTCAAGGTGCTGATGTCGGAGGAGCCATCGGCTCAATATTTGGTGGTGCAGGAGAAGCCGCAGGACGTGCTATCGGTGGTGTTGTTGGAACTGTTGTTGGTGTGGTAAAAGCAGTAGGTAAAATTTTTGGTGGCGGAAGTAGAAGTAGTGGTGGTGGCGGTGGTTGCTACATTACAACCGCTATTTGCGAAGAATACGGAAAACCTGATGATTGTTATGAACTGACAGCATTTAGAGGTTTCCGAGATAATTGGCTCATTAATCAACCAGACGGAAAAGAGCTTATTGATAGGTATTACAAGACAGCTCCTGCGGTTGTTGAGTTGATAAACAATCAGAAAAATCGTACAGAAATATATCGTCATCTTAATGATAATTATCTTGCAAAATGTTTGGGGTACATCGAGGTGGGCGAAAATGAAAAATGCAAGGACTTGTATGTTGAGATGATGGAGTATTTGTATGAGGAGCAGAGAAAATGGCAATAAATTTCAGCACTTATAGAACAACCGATATTGATGATAATTTACGAAAAATGCAGATACGACCACTTGACGTAATGGTCACTGGAGTTACTGGAGCTGGAAAGTCAACCACTTTAAACGCATTTTTTCAAAGAACTGTTGCTAAAGTTGGCGATGGTGTCGACCCTGAAACTATGGAACTGGATGCATACAAATTGAATGATTTTTTTCGAGTATGGGATACACCTGGATTGGGTGATGGTGTTGCTATAGACCAAATTCATAAAAAGAAAATGACAGAGCTACTGTATAAAACTTATTCTGTTGATGGAATAACATACGGTTTTATTGATATGGTTATTGTTATTGTGGAGGGTTCTAATAGGGATATGGGTACAACATATACTTTACTCAATGAAGTCGTCGTTCCCAATATCCAAAAAGAAAGGATTTTCGTAATCATTAATCAAGCTGATGTGGCTATGAAAGGTCGACATTGGAATCATTCTACTCGAACACCAGATTCACAATTGATTACCTTTCTTGAGGAACAGGCAATGTCTATTCAGAAAAGAGTACGAGAAGCTACAGGAATTAATATTATGAAACCGGTGTATTATTCTGCTGAATATGGGTGGAATGTTCAAGCAGTGTTTGATTTTATTATTGATCATATGCCACCTCAAAGAAGACCATTGATAAAATAGGAGGATATTGCATGAGAAATAGTATTTTAGAGTCTATCTCAAGTGAAATTGAAGCCGATAATAATCAAGTAATATCAGATAGAGATATTCTGCTGAAAAATATTGAACAATTAAAACAACAAAAACTAAATATTTTGTTTGTTGGAGCAACTGGTGTTGGGAAAAGTTCAACGATCAATGCGATTTTTAATACTGAGGTTGCGAAGGTTGGGTATAGTGTTGACCCTGAAACAGCAACCATCCAGAAATTTGAAATTGACAACATGGTTTTATGGGATACCCCTGGTTTGGGAGACAATCCTGAAAAAGATAAACGATATGCAGTTGAAATTGCAAATGCGTTGAAAGCCAAAGATAATAACGGTCAGTTGGTCGTGGATGAGGTGGTTGTTCTTATTGACGGCTCAAATCGAGATATGAAAACTGCGTATGAAGTAATTGAAAATGTCATTGTACCGTTCATTGGGGATACCAAGCGTATTATTATTGCAATTAATCAATGTGATATGGCACTCAAAGGACGTTACTGGAATTATGATGTAAAACAACCGGAAGAACAATTGGTTTCCTTTTTAAATGAAAAGGTTCTCTCGGTAAAAAACAGAATTATGGAGTCTACTGGAATTTCTACACAACCAATATATTACTCTGCTTTGCATCACTACAATATTTCTAAGCTGTTGCTGACAATGTTGCGAGGAATGCCAGAAAACAAGCGCTTTTTGTTTACAGACAGCTTAAATAAAAACCCAGAGATCTGGAAAAAGAACGATGAAATCGAAGACTATAATGTTGAAATTCAGCAAGAAATAAAAGGTTCCTTGTCAAAAGCACTTGCTGGGGCTGCAAAAGGCGCTGTAGCTGGGGCAACTGTTGGTAGATTAATTCCTGTCATTGGACCGGTAGTAGGTGCCGCCGTAGGTGCGGTCTTGGGATTTTTAGGTGGATTGGTGGATTAATGCTGTTTGCAATTATAAATTTAAGAGGAAGGGAGTGATTGGGTGAAGACATCGTTATTTGACAGCATTAAAAACGGAAACAGCGGCTATCCATTGACGGATGCATATAATACTAATCATCGTTTCTATTCTGATTTTATAGAGATGATGGATTATTTCAAAGCAAAATTATCAAAATCTCAATATAGTGATATCGAGAAGAAAATACTTTCTGGTAGTTCACAAGATGAGCAGTCTTATCTACAGTGTATGTGTGAATTGTCGGTCATATATTATGTAATGAGAAAATGCTGTTTGTCAGATAGTTTTAAATATGAACCTAAATATAATGGGGGTTATAATCCAGAATGTGCATCTGATTATAACGGAAAAACCATAAACATTGAAGTAAAATGCCCTAATATGTGTAAACGCATGGGAATTGAATCTCATGACACATTAAAACTATCTTTTGCCGAACGTATACCTGATGAGTTTAATTATAAAAGCATAATAAATAACTTGACGCAGGTTTTGATGCCGTCTTTGCAAAACAGTCAATATTCAGGAATAGAAGCCGTTCCGAGATTAGACAACAAGCTTAAAGATTACTTAGAACATTCACAAAAAAAGTTTCCGTTTGGTGATAACTATTTCAATATTTTAGTCATTACACTTGAAACCACTCAAGATTTAGATGAATGGTATGGCTATCTCTTGGGCGATAATGGCGCTTTTACTTCTAACAGTTATATAAAATCAAATTATGAACGAGTAGATGCAGTGCTTCTTTGCACACCTGTATGTGGATTTAAAAGATGGAAACAGTATACGGATATAAATATCTGGAAATTAGAGGAGACGATTAATCTATTAATACTGAACCCAAGGGAAGAGTGTACAATTGACAAAACTGGATTATCAGAAAAAGGAAAGTTTTATTTTAAAAATGCACTTAAAATGTTTGGACCTCTTACGGAAGCGTTTTTATGCTTTCAACAGGATTTAGATGCAAAGCAAACACCAGTTATCTCTCAGCTACATCCAGAAGACAAGTATTTCTCTTTTAAAGAAAATGATATTTGTATATGCTCATTGTTTATTGAATATCTAAAAAATAATTCAAATAAATCAACTGAATTGTAATTTATTTCCACACTCCGTTCCACTAAGGGTTACGGAGTGATTTTTTTGAAGTTTTGAAGTTTTATTCGTCACTGATGAACCTCGACAGAGCAAGAAATGTTCCGTAAGAGTACTGTCAATAGTTTTGCGCAAATTTCTTCAGACATCCTAGCAGAAGTTTAGTTATATAAGTTTAACGGTTAGTGCACTTCACCGTTAAATATCAACTAGCTTCTGCTTTAGATACCTTTGCTTATTAAGTTAGCTGTTTTTAAGATATTTTTGCTTCACAATACAGTTCTTCGGCAAGCATATCTGTTAGATGTTTCATGTTCAAGTAACGTTTTTTGCCCCAATCATTGCTGGCTATATAACGCAATCTTGCACATACAAGCATCAATGCTGATTCACCATCAGGAAACGTGCCAATCACTCTTGTGCGACGCTTTATTTCTCTGTTTACACGTTCAATAACGTTATTGGTACGTATACGCAGCCAATGCTCTGACGGAAAATCCATATAGGTTAAGGTTTCCTCTAAACCATTTTCTAGTTTGTCTGCAGCCTTGTTAAGTTTCATCTCACGTAATCTGGAAATTACTGATTTTGCCTTTTCTTTAGCTGCTGCTTTATTCTCCTGAGCATGAATTGCTTTGAGCATCTTGGCAACTTCCTTGACAGTTTTACGTGGGACTACAGAGAATATATTACGGTACATATGCACCGTGCAGCGTTGGTATCTGGCATTTGGAAACACTTCACCTATGCTTTCTACCATGCCTAAATTTTTATCGCCAATTATAAGTTTTACGCCGTCTAAGCCACGACTTTTCAGCCATACAAAGAAATTTTTCCAGCTCTCAGTATCTTCTTTGAGGCCTTCAGCTGTACCTATAACTTCTCTGTATCCATCTTCTGTGACGCCGATAGCAACTAGTACAGAGGCGTTTTCAAAGGAGCCTCCCCAACATCTTTTTAGAAAAATACCGTCTACAAAGACATAGGAATACTTTTCTGTAAGCTTCCTGGAGCGCCATTCTTCAATTTGAGCAAAGCATTTTTGATTCAGGTTACTAATAGTTCCTGCAGAAACCTTCTGTCCCCAAAGAATCTCTGTAATACTTTCAACACGACGCATAGAAACACCGGCAAGATACATTTCTACCAAGGCTTCTTCTACAGAGCATTCACGTCTTTGGTAACGCTGAATAATAGCAGACTCAAAGGTAAGACCTTTTAATTTAGGCACTTTTAAAGTAACGTCACCAGCTTGAGTAGAGAATGATCTTTCGTAATGTCCGGCACGATAACCTTTTCTTGCTTGGTCACGTGCGTAGCGTTCAGCTTGTACAAGTTTGTCAGCCTCAGCATCCAAAAGAGCATTGAGAGTTTCTTCCACACTATTTTTTACAATAGTTTTCAATTCGTTGTGGATAAATTGCTCGTTTAATTGTATAATGTTACCAGACATAGATTCTACCTTCTTTCATGTTTTGTGTGGTAACTTAATTGTAAGCAAAGGTAGTCTCTATGTCTATCTTTTTGAATTGAATTTGCGCAACTTATTATACGTTATCCATTTTTAATAGACCTTTTAGGTTCTAATACCAAACCTTCCATAAGCCAACGATATTGCTGAGGTGTAAGCTGTTTCAGATCAGCACCGCTACGTGGCCATTGAAAAATTCCCTTTTCCAGTCGTTTGTAGAGAAGAAGAAAACCATCACCCTCCCAGTATAGTGCTTTTATTCTGTCGCATCTACGGCCACAGAATAAGAATAGTATATTGTTATATGGATCCAGTTCGAAATGCAATTTCACAAGATTAGCAAGACCGTCAATGCCTAACCTGAGGTCAGTATAGCCACATGCTATATAAACATGCTCTAGCTGCAGATCTTTCAGCATTGTTTTAACCCTAACCCTGCTATTATTTCTGCTATTTCTTTTGCAGAAATTCCTGATAGAAGTTCTACTGCAATGCCGTTGACTGTGAGTCTTGCAATAGCTTCGTAATTACTCTTCGCTGAAACAGGAATCTCGACAAAACTAGATTCTCTGCCGGAAACTCTGTTGAAAATCTTCTTTTGCCAATAGTAAAAAGAAGATAGGGGAACATTGTTTTCTCGACACCAAGCACGTACAGAAAGGCTGCTGCTGCGACAGGCCTGGATTTTATTTGACCACTCTTGCATTTCACGATTGGTATTGACAATTTGCAAGCTGTTGTCCATGTCATAACACACTCCAATTCAGTTTAATTAAAGTGTTTAGAAGTGTTTACAACACTCCTAAACACTAAAAAGATGCATGGAACGATGTTCCATGCACCTATTATATATTACTGAATTGAGATTTTATATCCGCGTTATATTTGACGCTTACGTGATAAGATTGGCATTACCAAGGACGGTCAGAGCCGGAAGGCAACCTATTATGACCACATCCGCACACTGTTCTCTCTTTATGAATTGGACAGCGACGAACAGGATATTATGAGAAATCTGATTTTTGTACCGCAGACGGGAATTAACGCCCGTGTGTTTGCGAACTGGCTGAAACTCCGGGACATGAATACCATCAACGATTTGGTGGAAAATGGCGTTGTCCAGGAAAAGCCTTTCCGTGATGTCGCACTGCATCCGATGATCCAGGAGGTGGCTGTTTCGGAAACCAAGCCATCGGTTCAGAGTTGCCGGATTTTGCTGAACAGCTTACAGGAAACCTGCCTGCGTCATGGCGATGATGTTTCCTATTATAAGCAGATGTTCCAGACCATCGACCATATTGTGAAGCTGATAGAAAAGGACGATATACCTACATATCTTCGCTTTTTGGAATATGTGTTCCCGTATATGGAAAAATACAAATACCGCTCCGGCATGGAAATGATTGTTGAGGAAATGAATACTTTGCTGAAGGATACATCTTTTGGGACAGTTTCAGACCGTGCGTTGCTTCTCGACTTCCTTGCAAACTGTGAAGTGCGAACGGAGAAAGCAATCAAGTATGAGAAGGAAGCAGTGGAGCTTTTGAAAGAAATAACATCAGACAACGTCCTGCTTGCTTCCAATCTTCGTGGCAACCTGGGCGGTATGTACCGGGAAAGTGGCAAGCTGGAACTGGCGAAACAGCACATGGAAGCCGCTATCCACCTGCTTGAAGAATACGGCCTGGTTCCGTACCACGACAGTATCCCGCAGATTGTTAATTATGTGATGCTTCTGAGGGATATGGGACAGCCACAGTTGGGCTTGTCTGCTTTGCAGAAGCTGGCTCGTGGCATAAGGGAGATTACATCTGACAAAACTGCGGATTACGGTGCCGTGCAGGAAGCTATGGGTAAATTCTGCCTGACTATGGGGGATGTTCCGCAGGCTACCACGCATTTGAAGAAAGCTCTGGCAATTTATGAAACAGTGTTTGAATCAGAGCCGGAAATGATTGAAGAAAATAAACAAGATATACTGGAAACCTATGCGCAGACTGGTGTATATTTTGCTTATCAATTATTTTCAAATAATAGGCAACGAAAGGATTAAGAACGGTGATCAAATGATTAAAAGCATAACAATACAAGGACTTAGAGGTTTTGGCGAAGAACGAACAATCCAATTTGCACTTCCAAATAATAAATTAGGCGGAGGTCTTACTATTTTAGTGGGAGCAAATAATTCTGGTAAAACTACTATTTTAGAAGCAATGCGTTCTTTTAACTCAACGAAAGATAATCCACCTTCATTTTCTGAACGAAAAAGAAATATGAAGTGTGAAAACGGGAAAGTTCATCTAAAGTTACAAACAACGGATATTGGTGACTATCGAATTGATACTATCAATAACGGAGGCAGTACAACGACAATAAGTAAAATAGGCGTAGCTGATAATGAATATTGGGAAGGGCCAAAGATTTTTATTCTCCAATCAAGGCGTTTTGTCGAATATGAATTCAATCGGAGTTTCATGGAAAGATCTGATTATGTACGAAATCAGCAAATGAATATTCATAATAGAACATCATCTATTTATGAATTTAATGCTCGTCTATTCAAGATGCAAAAGAACAAAGAGCAGTTTGATATTCTCTTAAAGCGAGTTTTGGGATATGATCTTGAGTGGACAATAGAACAAAATGACAATGGTATGTACTACCTGAAACTAATTGTTAATGGGTGTACACACAGCAGTGAGGGCCTTGGCGACGGGATTTGGAGCGTATTTACAATATGTGATGCCTTATATGATTCTGAAGCCGGAAGCGTTATTGCTATAGATGAACCAGAGCTATCACTCCATCCTGCATATCAAAAGAGAATCATACAGATGTTTAAAGAGTACTCCAAAGACAGGCAAATCATTATTAACACACACTCTCCCTACTTTGTAGATATGGATTCATTGGTCAATGGTGCTTGCCTTTATCGAACTATCAAAAATAATGCCGGAAACATTGATGTGTTTCCTCTTTCCAATCAGTCTAAAAAAAATATCGGTGGATTTTTAAAGAACATCAACCAACCACATACATTAGGTACGGAAGCAAGAGAAATATTCTTTTTAGAAGACAGAATAATTGTTACTGAAGGACAGGAGGATGTTATCATGTATAACAAGGCTGCAGAATCCGTAAAAATGCAACTGCATGGTACATTCTTCGGTTGGGGTTCTGGCGGAGCGTCTAATATCGCTAAAATAGCAACTATTTTAAAAGATCTGGGTTACCAAAAAGTGGTAGCAATTTTTGATGGAGATAAGCCAGAAGATTTAACACAGTTTCAAAGAGACTTCCAAGAATACAGTGGTTTGATTATTTCTGCGCCAGATATTCGAGATAAACCAAGTATAAACAAACCAGAAAAGCAGGGAATTATGACGCAAAAAGGAGAACTCAAAGAACAATACAAACCAGAAGTGAAAAATTTGTTCAGTACAATAAACTCATACTTTCAAGAATAATCAAATAATCTCTAAATAAATCTATTTCGCAGTCATGCACTCCGGTGTGTGGCTGCTTCTTTTTTACTCAATTTTCGGTCAATCGTAAGCGTCAAATATAATGACGACTTGTTGTTTTAATTCACACATGTCATAATCAAACTATCACTAAAGACTACCATAGACTCTATTAGAATCCAGTAGACTATAATAGACTCTACCGTAGTCTTTGTACTCAAGGAGGATGTTTGATGTGACTAAAGAACTTATAAGCCTCAACAAAGAAGCTACTATACAGCTCTGGACGGAGCGGGTTAGCGCATGCCGAGCTAGTAATCTTACAGTAAAGCAATGGTGTCAACAAAACAATAAGCTTTGTCTTTAACCAGGTTTACAAAATCATATTGACAACCATCGTCAAAAGTGCTATAAATCTATATTTGGTAGATGTTTTATGCACATGAGAGGATGAGTATATTATGAGAAAAAGTTTTGCCAATTCCTTTGTAGCCACATTTATGGCTGCAAATATTTGCCTTGCAGTCCCGGCTTTTGCCGACAGCCTGCAGACATACAATCTTGATACGATGGTTGTTACCGCGCAGCGTGAAAGCAAGCGTGATGTTGATACGCCTGCTTCCGTTACAACCGTTTCCCAGAAGCAGCTTGTGGAAACCGGTGCTTCTAATCTTTTTGATGCCCTGCGCCTGCAAAGCGGCGTAACTACCTATTCCTATGGCGGCAGCCAGTCCCTTGGCGGTATGAACGCAAAAATCCTGATGCGCGGTGCGAATAAAGGCACTGTGGTAATGATTGACGGTGTACCTGCCAACATCAATGAAACATATTATCTGGATTCCATTCCTGTAGAATCTATTGCACGCGTAGAAATAGTTAAGGGCGCTGCTTCTACTCTTTACGGTTCCGAGGCTTCTACCGGTGTTATCAATATCATCACGAAAAATAAAATGCCTAACACCTTATCTCTGACTAAGGGTGAATACGGCAGGGAGAAGGCAGTACTGACATTGAATGCTAATAAGCTGAACTTTGCAGTAGCGCTGGAGCAGAGTGACCCGATGAAGGGATACAGCAGTAATTATAAGCAGATTAATGATTTAAACAAAAAGTCCTTTACCGCAAGCTATAAGTTTGATGATAATTGGAGTTTTTCACATCAGCACAATGACAGCAAGTATTCCTATGATCAGTATGACAAAACTTGGAGCAAGCTTACTGAGGATGCGAATTACCACTATATTGATGATTTTTCACGCTTACAATATAAGGATGACAGCGTGAGTGCCAATTTGTTTTATAACCGCAGCAACCGCAGAAATCAGACTTACAATGTTACGGGCTCTAAATGGACCAAGTCCGATCATTTACGCTTTGATACCATAGGCCTTGATCTGCAAAAGCAGATTACCGGTAAATTCGGTGATGTTATTGTTGGTACGACGGTTTCCCGTGATTCCTATAAAAATGATATTACCGTAGCCAAAAATATTAAACCGGGTACGAAGATTAACGAATTCAGAACGAATTATGCTGTGTTTGCACAGCTTTCCAAGGATCTTGGTGCAGGCTATACTGCTACAGTAGGTGCCCGTGAAACTGTTGTAGAGGCCAATAAGCGTTACAATGCTTTTACTCCGCAGTTTGCTTTGCTGAAGAAGCTGGATAACAACAGCAGCTTATATGCAAATGCGGCAAAATCTTTTAAGATGCCTACATTTACCCAGATTTACGGCGGCGGCGGTGCCAACTTTGCGGCTAATCCTTTACTGGAGCCTGAAGAAGGCTGGACCTATGAGTTCGGTTACAAAAAGACATCGAATACAAGCATGTTCAAAGCTGCTTTGTATTATATGGATTTGGATACTATTGAGTACGAAGGCAAGGGAACAAGCTCCAATCCGTATGTAACACGTAATATGTCCTTTAAAAACAAAGGTCTGGAAATGACCTATGAGAAGGATTTTGGCAGCAAATACAGCTATTCTCTGGGCGCTAATTTCTGCAATCCTATGGGTAAAAATAAAAAAGGCGTATGGGAGCGTAAATTTGCACGCGAGCAATACAATGCCGGCATTAAATACCATGATGCTAAGTTCAATGCTGCGCTGACAGGCATGTTTACTACGGACAGAGCCAGCGGCTGGGGCGATTTGCTGCCGGTAAACTTTATTGCCGGCTATAAGTTCGATAAGAGCAGCAGTGTAGAGCTTGGCGTGGAAAATATCTTCGACAGGGATGATATCGTAAGCAATCCGGGCTCCGCTACCAAGTATTACTGCCTGCCGCGCATGGTGCATGTGACCTATACTTATACATTCTAAACATAAATAGGTTGCTATGTTTCTAGGTCGTTTTGTTTGCAAAGCTTTTTATCTGACTATATTAAATATCCATAAATTGAGCTTATTCAGATGCCAGTCGATAGGTTATAATGATTACATTATTAAAGTGAAGGAGTGTGTCTTATGACCTTGATGAATAAAGCATTGACAATTGCCGGTAGCGATACAAGCGGCGGCGCCGGTATGGAAGCGGATATTAAAACTATGGAGGAGCTGGGCGTTTATGGTATGCCTGCCTTGACCTGCATTGTTACTATGCATCCTACTACTTGGGAGCACAGCGTATTTCCGTTGCCGTTGGATTTGGTAGAAAAACAGCTTGTGACAGCGATTGAAGGCGTTGGCATCAATGCGATGAAAACCGGTATGCTGGGCAGTGCCGAGCTGGTAGAGCTGGTTGCAGCTACGATTGATAAGTACAATTTGCAGAACGTTGTTATTGATCCGGTTATGGTCTGCAAGGGCTGTGACCTGATTCTGGTGCCGGATGCGGCAGAATCTATCAAAAAGCTGCTGATGCTGCGCTGCGATATTATTACCCCGAATACCGTGGAGGCTGCTTATCTTGCAGATATGCCTGAGGTTACTACCGTAGAGCAGATTAAGGAAGCAGCAGAGAAAATTGTTGTTGCCGGAGCGAAGAGCGTTGTTATCAAGGGCGGCGAGCGTCTGAGCGACAATTCCGCTATTGATATTTTTTACGATGGCAAGGAATTCACAGAAATGGCTGTGCCGAAAATTTATCCTTCCTACAACCATGGCGCAGGCTGCACCTTCTCGGCAGCAATTACCGCAGGTCTGGCAAACGGCCTTAGCATGAAGGAAGCTGTGCTGCAGGCAAAGAAATTTGTCACTGCTGCGCTCAAGCATGGCTTTGCTATCAATAACATTGTCGGCTGCACCAATCATACCGCGTATAGAAAATATAGCGAATAAAAGAAATAAAACCGTCATTTCCTCAGACTATTGGGGAAATGACGGTTTTTTTTGTATGCAAAAATGCTTATTACAGAGTAGTGGAATCCATAGTGCAGTCTTCCAGCAGCTTTTTGGCATCAACATATTGCGCAATGCCTGCAGCTACCTTCTTCGATTCCTTCATTGCCAAAACGACGGTAGCAGGACCATGTACCACATCACCGCTGCTGAAAACGCCGGCGCGGGTAGTCATGCCGTAGGGACGGTCACGGGTTATAACAAAGCCCTGTTTATCAACCTGAATACCCTTAGTGGAAGAAACAATACGTGCTGCAGGTTTCTGGCCTACTGCGAGGATAACGCAGTCGCAGGGGATAAGCTCCTGACCGCCTTCTGCGATAAACTCACCGGTTTCGGTTTTGGTGATGTTTTGCAGCAATAAGCCGGCTAATTCGGTTTCGTCCGCTGCCGTAGCCTGTCGGCGGATATTCTTTAAGGCGCGCATCTGCTTCTTGTTGAAGTAGGCGATAGGTTGCTTCAGGAAGCGGAACTGTACACCTTCGGCAACAGCGGCTTCATATTCAGATGGAAAAGCAGAAATTTCAGCCTCCGTTTTGTGGTAGACGATGGTGACGTTTTTGGCACCGCGGCGGATAGAGGTGCGGGCCGCATCCATAGCCACGTTGCCTGCGCCGACAACGATAACGTTGTCACCGGTGTGCAGCAGTGTTTCGCTGGCATCCAGCTTGCCTCCGTCAGCTAATACAACCATACGCAGGAAGTAGGTTGCGGTCAAAATACCGGACAGCTCTTTGCCGGGGATATCCAACGTGCGCGGCAGAGAGGTACCTGTGCCCATGAAAATTGCATCATAGCCTTGGGCAAAAAGGTCATCTACGGTAAAATCTACGCCGGCAAGCTGCTTGGTGCGGATTTCCACACCGATATGTTGCAGCTCGCTGATTTCACGGCGGACAACATCCTTTTGCAGACGGAATTCCGGAATGCCGAAAAGCAGTACGCCGCCGGGCTCGCTTTGTGCTTCGAAAATAGTAACATCGAAATCCATTTTGGCCAAATCGCCTGCTACAGTAAGACCTGCCGGGCCGGAGCCGATTACGGCAACCTTACCGCGCAGCTTGCTTGAAGGTTGCGTGGACTTTAAATCATTGTTGTGGGCAAAGTCGGCAATGAACATTTCCAGACTGCCGATTTCGATACCGCATTTCTTTTTTGTCAGCACACAATGTGCTTCGCACTGACGCTCATGCGGGCAGACGCGTCCGCAGATAGCGGGCAGATTGCTGCGTTCGGAAATAATTTCGTAAGCCATACCGATATTACCTTCGCTTAAGGCACGGATAAAGCCGGGAATATTGTTTTCAATCGGACAGCCGGTGCGGCACGTAGGGCGCGCACAATTCAGGCAGCGGCGTGCTTCCTGAATGGCTTCTGCTGTGGTCATTGTTCTGCTCATTTTTCTACCTCTTTTTAGTCAGAATGCTTACCTTGAGTGTCATAAATAAGATTTTCCAGTTCCTTGAGGCGGCCGTTAATTTCTTCCATGTGCTTGGCGAGCAGCTCTTCATAATCTGCTACCGGATCAGGCAGTTTATCATGGTTCAGGTCAATCATGCTTTCGGCATCATTGTTGGAGGCAATACGTACACCGTTGCGTGTTACAACACGTCCGGGTACACCAACAACGACGGAATTGGGCGGAACCTCTTTAAGAACTACGCTGCCGCTGCCAATTTTGGAATTGTCGCCTACCTTGAAGGAACCGAGTACCTTCGCACCGCTGGAAACAACAACATTGTTGCCGATGGTGGGATGGCGCTTACCTTTTTCCTTGCCGGTACCGCCAAGGGTAACTCCCTGATAGAGCGTAACATTGCTGCCAAGCTCAGCGGTTTCGCCGATAACAAGTCCCATGCCATGGTCAATGAAAAGACCGGGGCCCAGTGTAGCACCGGGATGGATGTCAATACCGGTAAGAAAACGGGAAAATGTATTAAGTAGGCGTGGGAATACTACCCAGCCTTTCAGATAAAAGTGATGCGCTATACGATGGAGCCAGATGGCATGTAGCCCGGGATAACACAGTGCGGCCTCCAGTCTTGTTTTTGCGGCCGGGTCGCGCAGCATAATGGCATCAATATCTTTTTTCATCTGAGCAAACATGTCAAGACTCCTTTCCTTATATTATATCAACATGTGCTGTAGTTGTCAGCAGTCAACTGTTTTAAGTCGGATTCTTTCTGCCGACAAATACCATTTTTATATTTTAGCACAGATGTCGGTAAAAGGTAAACAGAAAAACTGTAAAACTTAGCAAAAAAGTAGGGAGTAAACATTTTAGAGCATATATTTAGTGGACAAAATTCTGAAAAATAGCTAATATTGCATCAAATTGCACATTATAAGGTAATAATTTTTTTAGCGGATATTCTTATTTGACTTTACCTATAAGTATGATATAATTGAGTCAAATACTTAAATTTTTTTATTAATGTACGTGTCAAATAGACAGGTACGTTGGAGGCGCACTGAAATGACAAAAGAAATTTTAAAAGAAAAGGCATGTGCGGCAATTGACGCATATGCGGACAAGATAAAGGCAATTTGTGCCAGCATCAACGATGAACCGGAATTAGGCTTCAAGGAAGTCAAAACCGCTGCCAAGGTTGCGGAATTTATGCGTGACCTGGGCTTGGAGCCGCAGACCGGCTTGGCAATCAATGGTGTTAAGGGACGTGCGAAAGGCGGCAAGCCCGGACCGACAGCAGCCGTTTTAGGCGAGCTTGATGCAGTAGGCTGTCCTACAAGTCCGAAGGCGGACCCGGCAACAGGCGCTGCGCATGCCTGTGGCCATAATCTGCAGATCTCCACCATGCTGGCAGCTGCCTGCGGTATTGTAAAATCCGGTGTTTTACCGGAGCTGGCCGGTGATGTGGTGTTCTTCGGTGTTCCTGCTGAGGAATATATCGAAATTGCGTACCGCAAAAAATTAGTGGAGTCTGGCAAGCTGCATTTTATGAGCGGCAAGGGCGAGCTGATTTATGAAGGCGCTTTTGATGATATTGATATGGCTATGCAGATGCATGCTGATAAAAATATGCCGAAGCCTACGGTTTCTATCGGCGAAAGCAGCAACGGCTTTGTAGGTAAAACTGTTCGCTATATCGGCAAAACAGCCCATGCAGCCGACGCTCCGCATGAAGGTGTCAACGCGCTGAATGCTGCTTGTCTGGGACTTATGGGTATCAACGCTTTGCGTGAAACCTTCCGCGAGCAGGACGTAGTGCGTGTGCACCCGATTATTACTAAGGGCGGTGACTTTGTAAATTCTGTGCCTGATGATGTACGCCTGGAGCTGTATGTGCGTGCAAAAACCATGGATGCTATTGATTCCACACATACGCGCGTTGACGCAGCACTTAAGGCTGGCGGCGATGCTGTCGGCGCACAGACCGTTATCGAAACACTGCCGGGCATGTTCCCGCTGAGCTGCAACAAGCGCATGAATGAACTGTTTGCAGCAAATGCGAAAATTGCTTATCCGGATGTAGAGATAAAGGATGCCGGTCATTTCAGCGCATCTACCGATATGGGTGACGTATCACACCTGATGCCTGTTATCCATCCGTTTATCGGTGGTACGGACGGCCTGCTGCATACACCTGACTTCCATATGGTAGATTTTAATGCTGCTGTGCTGTTGCCGGCTAAAGCCTTTGCCATGATGCTGATAGATTTGCTGTATGATGATGCGAAAGAGGCTAAGGCTATCCTGGCTGACTTCAAGCCGATTCTGACCAAGGAAGAGTATATTGCGAAATTGGAGAGCTATTTTAATAAGTAAAATAGAAATAATTTGTGGGAGGGAATGTAATGAAGAACATTAAATTACATGCCATAATTCTGGCGCTGATCATTGTTTCCGAGCTGATTGGCACTCATACCCTGAAGTTCGGTATCGGTCGTATCGTATTGTTGCCGATGCTGTACGCTCTGCTTTTGGGTATTTTGACAACACCTAAATTTTTGAACCTGTCCGGCAGAAAGGAAATGCTGGATGCCAGCAGTCTGGTCGGCGTAACGCTGATGCTTTTGATGGCACGCTACGGTACGCTGGTAGGTCCTACCCTGCCGAAGATTCTGGCAGCTTCTCCGGCGCTGATTCTGCAGGAGTTCGGTAACCTCGGTACTGTGCTTTTAGGCGTACCTGTTGCTGTTTACCTGGGCCTGAAGCGTGAAACCATCGGTGCTGCGCATTCTATCGCACGTGAGCCGAACGTTGCGCTTATCGGCGAAAAGTTTGGTCTGGACAGCAGTGAAGGCCGCGGCGTTATGGGCGTTTATATTGCCGGTACTGTTTTCGGTACTATTTTCTTCGGCCTGATGGCCAGCGTTGCTGCTTCCGTACTGCCGATTCACCCGTATGCATTGGCTATGGCCTCCGGCGTAGGCTCTGCCAGCATGATGACGGCTGCAGTGGGCTCTTTGGTTGCTATGTATCCTGATATGGCTGATCAGCTGGCAGCCTTCGGCGCAGCAAGTAATATGCTTTCCGGTCTTGACGGTTTGTATATGTCCGTATGGCTGGGCTTGCCGATGACCGAATGGCTCTATAAGAGATTCTATAAGATAAAATATGGCGTACTGCCAGAAGCTGATAAGAAAGGAGAGGAAGCATAATGAAAATTAAAGATACAATTATCATTTTGGCTATTGTAACCTTCATGAGCTTGTTCTCCAACGTATTGGGAACCAAGGCTGATATTATCCAGTCTATTCCCGGCCTGCTGATTTTGGCGGTTATTGCTTTTGTCGGCATGCTGTTGTCAAAATATATTCCCGGAGGTATTCCGGCTGCGGCATGGGTTGTAACACTGGGCTGTATTCTGACTGTCCCCGGCGTTCCCGGCAGTGATATTATCAACGGCTATGTAAAAAATGTCGGCTTTGTGGCCTTATGTACCCCGATTCTGGCTTATGCCGGTGTATCCATAGGCAAGGACCTTGATGCCTTTGCCAAGACCGGCTGGCGCATTGTTATTCTGGCAATCGTTGTCTTTGTAGGCACCTATATTGCCAGCGCGATTATCGCTCAGTGCATTTTGAAGGCTTTGGGACAAATTTAAAAGAATTGCTTTTGAACCGGCATCAGCTTGATGCCGGTTTTTTAAAAGTTTGAGACTTATTGTATACATGCTTTTTTGTTGAAATAATCTGCAAGTTAGAGTAAAATATGACTATAAACCATGAGGAGGTATCAGTATGTCTGAAATCTTAGCGGAAGCAACTTTTCCGAGCGTAATCCATAATAATGAAGTTTGCGAAGAAATCGTTAAATGGGGCAATAAAAATGGTTTCCCTGTACAAAAAGCAAAATTATATAATAAAATGGATGGTTATGTAGGCTTTTCTCCTGATAATTATTTCATTAAAGCAACCCGTCTGCCGCCTGTTCCCGGTGGCTGGAAGGTTGTTGTAGAAAAATATGAGGCTGAAAGCCGCATTATTCCTTTGAATGTTAAGCCCGGTACCAATGAAGTTAACCGTTTCATTCTGAAAATGATGGATGAATATGTTAAGGAAGGCCTGAAAATGGAGCTGAGTGACGAGGTTTATGAATCCTACGGCACTTATCTGCGCGATTTGAAGGTTACCGGTCACACTGTATTGATTAACACCTTTGAAGACTTTATCGAAAACATGCGTTAAGCTATGGCCGGTGTTTTAGAAAAACAGCTGGCGCGGGCGCTGGATATGCGCCTTGCGGTTTTCGCATCCAAGGCAGCAAGCGGCAGCCTGCTGCAGGATGAAATGTCTTTGCGCGCCGCTGCCTATATGGCCAGCGAAATCATTATGCCTTGCTGCTGCATTATGTGCAACAAGGCTAAGCTGGAAGCATTGCTGTCACAGACGAAGCTTTGTGCGGAAAACCAGGAATTAACGCAGCGTCTGGCGGCGCTTGTCTATGATGATTTGGCGCGTTGTAATGGGTTAGGATAGGGCTGAGAAAAAAACTTGAAAAAAATCTCAACTTTTTTCAAAAAAGGTGTTGACAAAAGTCGCCTGATGTCTTATACTTATATTCGTTGCTGATGCACACGACGCGGAAATAGCTCAGTGGTAGAGCACCTCCTTGCCAAGGAGGGGGTCGCGAGTTCGAATCTCGTTTTCCGCTCCACTTAAAAATTTGCCCGACAGATTGCTTCTGTCGGGTTTTTTGGTATTGTCAAGAAGCGAGCATTGTGATATGATATTATGAGCGATTTGTGTCAGCACATTTTCGCTAAGGAAAGCTGACAGTTTAATCCGATTATATTATTTTTTACCCACATAAATTTAAGGGAGGATTTTATTAATGAACGTTACTGTTGAAAGAGTAGAAAATGAGGCAACTTTAAAAATTACCGCTCCGGCTGCTGAGGTAAACGCAGGCTATAAAAAGGCTGTACAAAAAATTGCTGACCAGGCAAATATCCCTGGCTTCCGTAAAGGCAAAGCTCCGCGTGCTATCATTGAAATGCACTATGGCAAAGAAGCTGTAAAACAAGAAGCTTTTGAAATCGTTGCTAACAAAGCATACAGCGAAGCTCTGAATCAGGAAAAACTGATCCCTGTATCCGATCCTAAAGTTGAAGAATCTACCTTCGAAGAAGGCAAAGATATGGAACTGACCATTAAAGTAACCCTGAAACCGGAACCGGAACTGGGCGAATACAAAGGTCTGCATGTAGAGAAAAAAGAAGTTGAAGTAACCGACGAGCAGGTTGACGCTCAAATTAAAGACATGATGGGCCGCGACGCTAAAATGGTAGTTGCTGAAGAAGGCGCTGTAATTGAAAAAGGTGACTTCGCTATCATCGACTTTGCAGGTACTGTTGACGGCGAACCGTTCAGCGGCGGTGAAGGCAAAGGCTATCCTCTGGAAGTTGGTTCCAACTCCTTCATCCCCGGCTTCGAAGATCAGCTGGTTGGCCTGTCTAAAGGCGATTCTACTGACGTAGAAGTAACCTTCCCGGAAGATTACTTTGTTAAAGACCTGGCTGGCAAAGAAGCTATCTTCAAAGTAAACATCCAAGACGTAAAACGCAAAGAGCTGCCGGAACTGAACGACGAATATGTTGCTTCCAAGACCGAATTCAAAACTGTAGAAGATCTGCGTGCTAACTACAAAGAGCGTATGCAAAAAGCTGCTGAAGCTAACGCTAAAGCTGAATACGAGCATGAACTGATTGACCTGGCTGTAGCTAACGCTAAATTCAGCGTTCCGGAAATCATGATCGAAGACAAAATCAGCCAAATGGTTGAAGAAATGAAAATGAGCCTGGAAAGCCGTAAAATGAGCCTGGATATGTACATGCAATACACCGGTCTGGACATGGCTAAAATCCGTGAAAACCAACGCCCGGTTGCTGAAGAAAACGTTAAGACCGATCTGGTTCTGGACGCTATCGCTAAAGCTGAAGACATTCAGGTTGACATGGCTGACGTTGATGCAGAAATCGCTGCTATTTCCGCACAACACGGCGCTTCTCCTGAAGAAGTTAAGAAAATCATCAAAGGCAACGGCACCATGGGCTTGCTGCTGGCTAACATTCTGCGCCGCAAAGCTGCACACGTTGTTATCGACAGCGCAAAATAATTTTAGGTTATACTTACAGTAAAGGAGTGTGACAAAATGAATTATGTGCCTATCGTTGTTGAACAATCTAGTCGTGGAGAACGTTCCTATGATATTTATTCACGTCTTTTGAAGGATAGGATTGTTTTCGTTACCGGTCCGATTGATGACAATATGGCAAATGTTGTCATTGCTCAGTTATTGTTTCTGGAGTCCGAGGATCCGGACAAAGACATCCATCTGTATATTAACAGCCCCGGCGGCAGCGTAAGCGCCGGTATGGCTATTTATGATACGATGCAGTATATTAAGCCTGACGTTTCTACTATCTGCATGGGCATGGCTGCCAGCATGGCATCCGTGCTCCTGGCAGCAGGCGCGCCGGGCAAACGTTTTGCATTGCCGTATTCCCGTGTTATGATTCATCAGCCCTTGGGCGGTGCACAGGGCCAGGCAACGGAGATTGAAATCCATGCCCGTGAAATTCTGCGTATCCGTGAAGAAATGAACCAGGTTCTGGCAAAGCATACCGGTCAGACAGTGGAAAAAATTGCTGCCGATACCGAGCGCGATCATTATCTGACAAGTAAAGAAGCTAAGGAATATGGCCTGATTGATGAGGTTGTTTCCCGTAGTAAATCTGCAGAGTAAGATATACTATAAGGAGATTTAAAATATGAATTTTGATGAAGGACATGATGGAAAACCATGCTGTTCCTTTTGCGGCAAGCGTGAAGGTCAGGTAAAAAGATTGATTTCCGGTCGTGGAGTATTTATCTGCGATGAGTGTGTCGACTTCTGCAAATCCATGCTTGACGAGGAAAAAGAAAGCGATGCTGCCGAGCAGTTGGCGAATGCAGCTGATCTGCCGAAGCCTCAGGAAATCAAGGCAATCTTAGATGAGTATGTTATTGGTCAGGATGAGGCAAAAAAAACCTTGTCCGTAGCAGTATATAATCATTACAAGAGAATCAACTACGAAATCCAGAATCCGGAGTCCAAGCGCGACCTGGAGCTGCAGAAATCCAATATTCTGATGCTCGGTCCTACCGGTAGCGGCAAAACACTGCTCGCCCAGACTCTGGCAAAGATTCTGCAGGTTCCCTTTGCTATTGCTGATGCTACTACCTTAACGGAAGCAGGCTATGTAGGCGAGGATGTTGAAAACATTCTGCTCAAGCTTATCAGCAATGCCGATTATGACATTGAAGCTGCTCAACGCGGCATTATCTATATCGACGAGATTGATAAAATTGCCCGTAAATCCGAAAACGTTTCCATTACCCGTGATGTTTCCGGTGAAGGTGTTCAGCAGGCTCTGCTGAAAATCCTTGAAGGTACTGTTGCCAGCGTTCCGCCTAAGGGAGGACGTAAGCATCCGCATCAGGAGTTTATCAATATTGATACAACCAATATCCTGTTTATCTGCGGTGGTGCCTTTGCTGGACTGGAGCATATCATCAATGCCCGCGTAGGTAAGAAAAACCTGGGCTTTGGTGCTGATATCCGCCGTAAGGAAGAGGTTGATAACGAGGCTGTATTTGCCAAGGTATTGCCTGAGGATATCATGAAGTTCGGTATTATTCCGGAATTTGCAGGACGTATGCCGGTAGTAGTAACACTCAATCCGTTGGATGAGGCTGCCCTGGTACAAATACTGACTGAGCCGCGTAATGCTTTGGTTAAGCAATACCAGCGTTTCCTGGAAATGGATGGCGTGGAGCTGGAGTTTGAACCGGGTGCTCTTACTGCTATTGCTGAGGAAGCATTGAAACGTAATGCCGGAGCGCGTGGCCTGAGATCTATTATTGAATCCACCATGCGTAACGTAATGTATGATGTTCCTTCCCGTGATGATGTAACAAAGTGCATTGTTACTGAAGCTACTATACGCCAGCATTGCGAGCCGCAAATGCTTACAAAATAACAAAATATCTAAGGGGGAAGGATTATTATACCTTCTCCCTTATTTTATCGCTATGGCAAGTATGCCTGTGTGCGTACTGCCGATAAATTTCTCTCTTGTTTTGGGAGCTTAAGGAGGGATTATATGGCTAATTTGATAATTACAAAGCCCCTTCTTGCTTTGAGGGGCGTCTTGATTTTTCCGGGCATGATTGCCAATCTGGATGTCGGCCGAGAAAAATCTATAGCTGCTATTGACGCAGCCGAAGGTACGGACAAGCAAATTATTCTGGTTGGGCAAAAACAGCCTGAGCAGGAAAATGTTGCTGCCGATGATTTATATGAATGGGGGGTTCTGGCTAATATCAAGCAAAGGCTGCAGCTGCCTAATGGTGCTGTGCGCTTGCTGGTAGAAGGCCTGGAGCGCGTACATGTGCTGAATGCGGTAGAGGTTCATGAGAATGAGCAGGATTTCTTTGTCGGTGAGGTAGAAGTAGTGCCTGCTGACGATGCGGTCGATGCCGAAGCAGAAGGCCTGCGCCGTCTGCTGCTGGATGCCTTTGAGCAATGGGTACTGCTTACGAAAAAGGTTAATCCCGATACGGTGCAGTCGCTTAAATCTCGTACTGATTTAAGCAAGGTGCCTGATATTATTGTCGGCTATCTGCCGCTGTCTTTGACCGAAAAGGAAGAGCTGCTGGAAATGGCGCCGCTGAAGCTGCGTCTGCGTAAATTATACGAGATTCTGGTGCGTGAGCAGGAAATTGCCGATGTAGCCAAAAATATTTCCGAGCAGGTACACCAGCAGGTGGAGCAGAATCAGAAGGAATATTATCTGCGTGAACAGATTAAGGCTATTAGCAAGGAGCTTGGCGAAAACGAAGACGTGCAGGCAGAAATCGCTGACTACAAGGAGCAGATGTCCAAGCTGGAAATGCCGCAAAACGTTGCGGAAAAAATCAATAAGGAGCTGGGACGTCTGGCGAAAATGCCGTCGATGACGCCGGAGGGAGCGGTAATCCGCACCTATATTGATTCTTTGCTGGCATTGCCTTGGGGCAAATTTACCAAGGATAATTTTGACCTGGATAAGGCTCAGGCTGTTCTTGATAATGACCACTACGGCCTGAAGAAGGTTAAGGAGCGCATTCTGGAGTATCTGGCAGTACGTGCATTGTCCAAAAGCACACGCGGACCTATTCTGTGTCTGGTAGGACCTCCGGGCGTAGGCAAGACCAGTTTGGCAAGCAGTATTGCCAAGGCTATTAAGCGTAAATTTACCCGCGTTTCTTTGGGCGGTGTGCGTGATGAAGCGGAAATCCGCGGTCATCGCCGTACCTATATCGGTTCTATGCCGGGACGCATTATTCACGGTATGCAGGCTTGCGGCTGCATGAACCCGGTATTCCTGTTGGACGAGATTGATAAAATGGCTTCTGATTTTCGCGGTGATCCGGCTTCAGCGCTGTTGGAGGTGCTTGATCCGGAGCAGAACAACAGCTTCAGTGACCACTTTATTGAATTCCCGTTTGATTTGTCGCATGTATTCTGGATTGTAACAGCTAATGCCGTAGATACTATTCCGCCGGCTCTGCTGGACCGTCTGGAGATTATCCAGCTGAGCAGCTATACTGATGAAGAAAAGGTTAAGATTGCTCAATTGCATCTTTTGCCGAAGGAGCTTAAGCTGAACGGCTTGGAAAAATATAAGGTAAGCGTCAGCGAAAAGGCTATCCGCCGTGTAATTCACGACTATACCAGGGAAGCAGGCGTGCGTAACCTGGAGCGTAAGCTGGCAGGCATTTGCCGTAAGGTTGCGTTCAAAATCGTCAAGGGCAAGAGTAAGGGCGCTCAGGTAACAGAAAAGAATCTGGAAAAATATCTGGGACCGGTTATTTACCTTGATGATGATATCAGCCTGAAATCAAGTGTCGGCGTTGCCAATGGCCTGGCATGGACCAGTGTCGGCGGCGAGCTGCTGAAGGTAGAGGTGCTGGCGTTTAAGGGCAAGGGCAACCTCACGCTTACAGGTCAGCTGGGCGATGTAATGAAGGAGTCGGCTCAGGCCGGTTATACCTATATCCGCAGCCGTGCGGAAGCGCTGGGGATTGCAGCCAACTTTGGTGAAACGATGGATATCCATATCCACCTGCCGGAGGGCGCTGTGCCCAAAGACGGACCGTCTGCCGGCGTAACAATGGTTACTGCCATGGTATCGGCGCTGACAGGTAAAAAGGTTAAAGGCAAGCTGGCGATGACCGGCGAAATTTCCCTGTCCGGCAAGGTATGGCCTGTCGGCGGTATTAAGGAAAAAATGCTGGCGGCTTATCGCTATGGCGTAAAGACAGTACTGCTGCCGAAGCGCAATATGCAGGATCTGGACGAGCTGCCGGAAAATATTCGTAAGGAAATGCAGTTTATACCTGTTGAGCATCTTGATGATGTTTTGAAGCTGGCATTGGAGGATAAAAATGAGTAAAGATAATTGGGATATTATCCGTGCTAAATATGTGGCCTCTGCAGTACGTGCAGACCAATATCCGCAGCCTGCTCTTATTGAGGCTGCCTTTATCGGCCGCAGTAATGTCGGTAAATCGTCGCTTATCAATTCACTCTGCCGCCGCAACGGCCTGGCACGCGTAAGCTCTACTCCGGGAAAAACGCAGACCATCAACTTTTATGAGCTGGAGGCTAAGCGCGTAGTTGAGGGTGAGGATGAAAGGGCATCCTTTTATCTGGTAGATTTACCCGGCTACGGCTTTGCTAAAACAAACCATAATAATAAGGACCAATGGTCCGGGTTTATCAGCAAATATTTATCCGGCAGTGAAAACCTCGGTGTTGTCTGCCAGCTGATTGATATCCGCCATAAGCCTATGGACAGCGATATGGAATGCTTTAACTGGCTGCGCAGCTGCGGCCTGAAGGTACAGGTTGTACTGACAAAATCCGACAAGCTTTCTAAAAATGCGGCCATGTCCCAAAAGGCACTCTTCAAGCGTGAAATGGGCCTGAAGGAGCATGAGATTATCACTTATTCCTCCTCACAGCATACAATGCGCGGCGAGCTGATTGAGCGCATCATGAATGCTTTATCCGCTAACGGTGTAGAGCAGGAGTAAAAGCTATGTTTTTAAACCGCTTATTGCTTTTTATCATGGCGCTTTGCCTGGGAAGCCTGCTGGTACGCATGCATCTGCCGATACCGTTTTTGCTGGGCGGCCTGCTGACTGCTTTGCTTTGTAAAACTCTGACACATCGCAGCGACGTAAGCTGGCCTAAGCAATGGCGTGAATATGCATTGATGGTTGCAGGCTACGGTATCGGTTCTACCTTTACAGCCGACACTTGGAATAACTTTCTGGCTGAGCTGGTTGGTGTAGCGGAAGCAACGATAGTTATTTTGGCTGCCAGTATTGCCTTGGCCTTTGTTACGGCAAAGCTGGCGCGGGAAAACCTCAAAAGCTGCATTATGGGTATGCTTCCCGGCGGCATGACGCTGACGATGTTGCTTTGCGAGGACGACAAGGAGGTCAATCCTAATGTTGTCATGGTAATGCAGATTCTGCGTCTGCTGGGTGTAGTTATTACTGTGCCGTTTCTTGTAATCTGGCTGCTGAACGCGCAGGTGACGGGCAGCAGCGTAGCATTGCCCAATCATGGCGGAGTGCATTGGCTTGTTGTAGTGCCATTGTCTATATTGGGCAGCTTTATAGCAACAAAAATACATATGCCGACGCCGAAACTGTTAGGACCGATTTTGGCGACGGCTGCATTTTCCGTCTTTGACGGCGGTGTGCAGCCTGTGCCTTTTTGGCTCATGGCGGCGGCGCAGGCCAGCATCGGTCTGTTCATGGGTATGCAGCTTGATGCGGACCGCATCGTAAAAACAGAAAAAATGGTGCCCTATATTCTTATCGGTACGGCGATACTCATTGTTGTGAGTATCGGTATGGCTAATGTGCTTTCCGCACGCTACAGTTTTTCGCTGGTAACGGCGTTTCTGGCGATGGCGCCGGGAGGTATAGCCGAAATGTCTTTAGCCGGTATGAGTATGGGTGAGAATGTTTCGATTATCCTGACCTATCAGCTGGTGCGTGTGCTGGTGATAAATATCTTTATCCCGCCGCTGCTGGCATGGTGGTTTAAGGCTAAGCAGGCATAATTTTAGAGGATTGCAGAAAAATTTTTCATGATTTAAGAAAAATTTTTCTTGCAGTCCTCTTTGCTTTTGTATGTAAAATCCTTGTAAAATAGCATGATGCAAGGCTTTGAAGCATTATAAACATCTATCGGGACATAAAAAGTCCATAGTGGACAAAAACGTCATAAGGTGTTATACTTAATGCATGTTAAGGCAAGACCTTAAAATAAAGCAGAAGGGATGATATAAAAATGACTTTTGAAAAATTTGTTGAAACTCTGTGCAACTTTAAATGGTATATGATTCACTGATCTCGGGAGGTGAGAATAATGCTGGAAAAATTTGTCAAAGCTTTATATGAAATGAATTTCTACTATATCCATTAACAGGTGGTATAAAAATGAAGATTGCTAAATCGTAAGAACGCTTGCAGCTGAGCTGTAGGCGTTTTTTATTGCCTTAAAGCCAGTTGCGGCTGATATAATAGATTTTTTATTGTATTATATGTAAATTACTCAAACTTCGCACACGGAAAACATCCCGTATGCCTTGATAAATCAGCTTGAACTGAATGTCGAAAGCCATTCACGCACACTTCTGTGCACGCAGACGACTCATCCAAAGAGCGGGCAGATCGTTCAGGAATCGTTCCAAGAGCGATTCGACCAGCAAGACTTCTGACGGATATTCTGCCCGAAGCTGCTCCGCAAACTCCTGCAACACGAGGCGAAGCGCTTCCATGTACTTCAAGTCCGGAAGCTCATCAAGCCCCAGATAGAAGAGCTCGCCGAGGCTTCGCCCATCCGTGTTCTCACGTTCCTCGACAGCCAGGAGCATATATCGTGTGCAGACGACGGCGACATGCGCCGTCATCGCATCGTAGGAGACGGAACGACAATCCTTGCCGAGCCGCAGGTAGGACTTGCACGCTTTGAAGAACACCTCGATGCCCCAGCGCTTCCCGTAGAGCTGGATGACTTCTTCCTCCGAAAGCGAGAGGTCTGTCGTGACGAGGACGAGATAATCCTTCCGCTTGTTGCGGTTCCGCACGAAGACCAATCGCACAGGCACGAGGGATTCTCCCTGTTTCGTCGCGACAGCATCGACGGACAGGAGGTAACGCGAGCGTCCGCGGCGTTTCTTGTGTTCCTTGTAGATGGCCTTGACGTTCGAGATCTTCCCTTCGCAGAGGTAGCGCACCTTCTTGCTCTTCTTTGCCATAGCGGTGACGTCATAGCCGAGGTCATGGATGGCTTTCAGCGACGACGGCGAGCAGAACCATGTGTCGAAGAGGACGTACTGCGCGGGGATTCCTGTCGCCTTGACCTCCTGCAACAAATTGAGGACGACGGCTGGCGCTTCCATCTGCGCGAGCTTGCGCTGCTTTCCGCCGTTGCTCCTGGCATCGACGGACGCGTCGGCCTCGTTGAGACGATTCTTTCCCTTCGATGTCGAAAGGAGGCAGAACGTGAGCGGCAGGAAGGTGTTCCCATCCGTCCAGCCAAGGACGAGCAGGCGGAAGCCCTTCGTATAACGGTGGCTCACATGGTCGTAGACGTTCGCCAAGAGTTCCACGCGCTTGGAGCGCGAGCGGCTGAAGAGCGAATCGTCGACGATGATAGCGCAACGACGTCCGGCGTCTGTCAACGGTTTGATGGTTTCGTTGATGATCCGCGCCGCAAGGAGCAGCGTGAACCTGCGCCAGTTCGTGTGACAGGAGTTCAAGAAGCGGTAGGCCGTGTCCTTGCCAAACGGCAGGGATTCCTCGTGAAGCCGGCGTTGCATGTAAAGCGAGCGGTTCTCGAAGATGATGCTGACGAGCACAAGGAACACCAGAATAGCGGAAAAGCCCTTGAGTTTGCATGCGTTGGCAGACCGCAAAATCTGGCCGATGCGATATTGGTGGAAGAACAGCGAAGTTTTCTTCGAAATGGATTCCATCTGATGGGTGGTTTGTGGTATAATTTGCATAGCATGAACCTCCGCTTTAGTATGTTTTGTTTCACATCTTAATTACTCAAACTTCGCACACGGAAAACATCCCGTATGCCTTGATAAATCAGCTTGAACTGAATGTCGAAAGCCATTCACGCACACTTCTGTGCACGCAGACGACTCATCCAAAGAGCGGGCAGATCGTTCAGGAATCGTTCCAAGAGCGATTCGACCAGCAAGACTTCTGACGGATATTCTGCCCGAAGCTGCTCCGCAAACTCCTGCAACACGAGGCGAAGCGCTTCCATGTACTTCAAGTCCGGAAGCTCATCAAGCCCCAGATAGAAGAGCTCGCCGAGGCTTCGCCCATCCGTGTTCTCACGTTCCTCGACAGCCAGGAGCATATATCGTGTGCAGACGACGGCGACATGCGCCGTCATCGCATCGTAGGAGACGGAACGACAATCCTTGCCGAGCCGCAGGTAGGACTTGCACGCTTTGAAGAACACCTCGATGCCCCAGCGCTTCCCGTAGAGCTGGATGACTTCTTCCTCCGAAAGCGAGAGGTCTGTCGTGACGAGGACGAGATAATCCTTCCGCTTGTTGCGGTTCCGCACGAAGACCAATCGCACAGGCACGAGGGATTCTCCCTGTTTCGTCGCGACAGCATCGACGGACAGGAGGTAACGCGAGCGTCCGCGGCGTTTCTTGTGTTCCTTGTAGATGGCCTTGACGTTCGAGATCTTCCCTTCGCAGGGGTAGCGCACCTTCTTGCTCTTCTTTGCCATAGCGGTGACGTCATAGCCGAGGTCATGGATGGCTTTCAGCGACGACGGCGAGCAGAACCATGTGTCGAAGAGGACGTACTGCGCGGGGATTCCTGTCGCCTTGACCTCCTGCAACAAATTGAGGACGACGGCTGGCGCTTCCATCTGCGCGAGCTTGCGCTGCTTTCCGCCGTTGCTTCTTGCATCGACGGATGCGCTGGCCTCATTGAGCCGGTTCTTTTCCTTCGAGGTTGAAAGAAGGCAGAACGTGAGTGGCAGGAACGTGTTCCCGTCCGTCCAGCCGAGGACGAGCAAGCGGAAGCCCTTCGTATAGCGGCGGCTCACATGGTCGTAGACGTTCGCCAAGAGTTCCACGCGCTTGGAACGCGAGCGGCTGAAGAGCGAATCGTCGACGACGATGGCACAACGCCGGCCGGCATCCGTCAGCGGCTTGATGGTTTCGTTGATGATCCGCGCCGCAAGAAGCAGCGTGAACTTGCGCCAGTTCGTGTGGCAGGAGTTCAAGAAGCGGTAAGCCGTGTCCTTGCCGAACGGCAGCGAATCCTCGTGAAGTCGGCGCTGCATATAGAGCGAGCGGTTCTCGAAGATGATGCTTACGAGCACGAGGAAAACGAGAATGGAGGAAAATCCTTTGAGCTTGCAAGCGTTGGCCGCGCGCAGAATCTGGCCGACATGATAACGACGGAAGAACGCCGAAGTTTTCTTCGAGATGGATTCCATCTGCTGGGTGGTTTGTGATATACTTTTCATAGCATGAGCCTCCGGTGCTTGGTATGTTTTTGAGCCAACATAATTATACCAAACTGGCAAGACTCATGCTATTTTTCTGTTTACAAAGCCTGGACTTTCAAGGGGTGCAGGGGATTTTTACCTGCGAAGTTTGAGTAAATTAAACACAAAGAACAGTTAATCAGAAATGGATGCAGCTACACATAAGACTGATATATACATAGAATGAAAACACAAAAATAAAAATCAATGAAAAAGGTTGACAAGATAAATAGTAACTGCTATAATTAAGTCAACAAGTTGATATTGATATTACAGGTGCGAATGCTCAATAGAGAAGCCGGTGAAAGTCCGGCACGGTCCCGCCGCTGTGACGTGGAGCGTGTTTTGTTTATACCACTGGAGGGGTCCTCTGGGAAGGTGAAACACGTGAAGAAGCGAAGCCAGAAGAACTGCCTGTAAGATGCATCGTCGTTTGACCTGCGAGAGACGGGGAGAGATGTCGTAGAGCTGTAGTATAGGCTTGTGCGCCTAGTAGCTTTTGATATTTCACCGTTTTTCAAAAGTCCTGCCCATATTGGGTAAAGGATTCTTTTTGAGAAACGGTTTTCTGTTTCTTATGCCATTGAAGGTCATGTGATGGCTGTGACCTTTTGGAGAGTGGCCGGGCCATCGATGTTATCTGTCATACTTGTCCGCGATACTGGACATATCGTGTTTTTCAAATCCCATTCTCAAATTTTTCTTTTAGCTGAGAACATTTCCTTTCTCCTCTCAAGTACGACAGCGTAGGGGTGCGCTGTCGTGCTGACAATCCAGCCATCACAAATGTGGTGGCTTTATTTTTTGCTGTTTAAAGGGAGGTTATTGATATGAAAGAATTATATTTGGCAGGCAAAATTGCTGAACTGCTAGCAGCCTTTGAAGGTATGAAAGGCGTTGAAGAAGTTGTTGCCGGACGTGCTAAAGCCAGCGGTGAGCTGGAAGTAAAGTGCGTACGTGTGCAATATAACCCCAAAAAGACAGATATCTGCGAGCTTTTGAAAAAATACTTTAATGAAGGTGTAAATCCCTATATCATCGCAGAAGATCCTTTGGAACAGGCTGCTGTTATTTACAAGGCTGCCGAAGATGTTCCGCAGATTGAATACTATGCCCGTTTTATGCAGAACCGCGGCGCAGAGCCGGGTGCTGCTTTAGGCAACATGATTCTTAATGATACTATGCCTGAAGAAAACGAGCTGCGCAGAGTCCAGATTAATTACGGACGTCTGCAGGAGTTCCTGGCAGATTAAACTGCCTGTTATTTTGTTATATACGGCCTGGACAACCGTGACCGTGTATATAAATGCTGTTTGCTTCTTAAAATCTATCCAAGCAAGGATGCGGCACATGTCCCCTGATGACCGGGTGAGAGCGGTCGGATAGCAGCTGCATCAGCAGACGAGATTGGCTGGAGGTGATATGCGTTTCAGCTTGGTGCTGTGAGCTTTTTCACAGTAATGATTAAATTATTAAAGGAGGATTATTTGAATGGCTGATGAACAACAAAAAACTGCAGCAGTCGTTGATGGCGAAAGACCGTTGACAGACAAAGAACTGGAAGCCATGTTGCGTAAGTCAGAGAAAGTAACCGAATTCCCGGAGGTAACTTTTGATGAATTTACCGAACCCACCTGGGATGAATGGGTGGAGGCATGTAATGCACTGTTGAAGGGCAAACCCTTTGACAAGATCATGTATACCAAAAACTACGAGGGCATTACCTTTGACCCGATTTATACTCGTAAAGGCACTGATGCAATTCTGCCGACCAACGATTATCCCGGTATGGGCGATTTCCTGCGTGGCGCAACTGTTAACGGTTATGTACACGAGCCTTGGGGCATTGCACAAGCTTGCGATGAAACCCTGCCGGCTGAAAACAACGAGCTGCTGAAGGAAGAAATTTCCAAGGGCTCCACTGTTTACAATATCAAACTGGATACTGCAACCAAAAACGGCGTAGACGTTAAAGATGCAGAAAAACCCGGCGATATTGGCGTGAACGTTACTACCGTTGAAGATATGAGCGTTCTGCTGGATGGTCTGAAACTTGACAAATATCCTATTATGATGTACACCGGTGCCGGCGCTAAAAACCTGCTGGCTCTGACTGTTGCTGCTCTGAAGGGTGCAGGTCATGATGTAAAAACCCTGCGCGGCGTTATCGGCGGCGACCCGATCGGCGAGCTGGTAAAAACCGGTAAAACCGAAACCTCTCTGGATGCTTTGTATGATGAAATGGCTGAAACCATTAAATTTGCTAAAGCTAATACTCCGGAGCTGCGCACTGTTTTCATCAACAGTGATGCTTACACCGATGGCGGTGCTGAAGCAGTACAAGAGGTTGCTTACACCTTTGCTACTGCAGTTGAATATGTACGTCAAATGCAAAAACGCGGTGTTGAACTGCACGATATTGCTAACTCCCTGTACTTCTGCTTCAACCAAGGTGCTAACTTCTTCATGGAAATCGCAAAACTGCGTTCCCTGCGTATGATCTGGGCAGCTATTATGGAAGCATTCGGTGCTGAAGAAGCAGACCGTGCTATTAAAGTTCATGGCCGTTGCGCTCGCTTCACTAAAACCGTTGTTGACCCGTATGTTAACATGTTGCGTAACTGCACCCAAACCTTCTCCAGCGTTGTAGGCGGCGTTTGCACTTATGACAATCCGCCGTTTGACGAGCTGATCCGTAAAGGCGACGTATTCTCCCGTCGTATCGCTCGTAACCTGCATGTAATGCTGCAAGAAGAATTTGGTATGCTGAGCCCGATTGATGCTGCGGGCGGTTCCTGGGGCATTGAAACCCTGACCAAGCAGATTACCGAAAAAATCTGGGCTGAGTTCCAAAAGGTTGAGGAAATGGGCGGCATCATTAAAGCTCTGGAAGCCGGCTATCCGCAAGCACAAGTTGCTGACGTTCTGGCTAAGCGCTTCAAAGCTCTGGAAATGCGCAGCGATCGCGCTGTTGGCGTAAACATGTACCCGAACATGACCGAAGAACCGCTGGAGCGCCGCGAAGAGGACACTCCGAAACTGAAGAAAGAACGCGAAGCTGCTGTTGCTGCTTACGTTGCTGACATCGACACCAACTACCTGGCCGGCAAGCTGGCTGCTGTTGAAACTGTTGAAGGCGCAATCGAAGCATTCAGCAACGGTGCTACTATCGGCCAGGTTGCTGCTGCATCCTGCAAGGCTGAAGCTCCGGAAACCGTTGAAGCAATCGCTGCTCATCACTGGACCGAGCGCTATGAAGCACTGCGTTTCGAAACTGAAGACTATGTTAAGAAAACCGGCAAAAATGTTGAAGTATTCCTGTGCAACATGGGACCGATTCCTCAACATAAAGCTCGTGCCGACTTCTCCACCTCTTTCCTGCAGGTTGGTGAATTCAACGTTCATCTGAACGATGGTTTCCAAGACGGCGAAGATGGCGATCAATACGAAAAATGCCTCAAAGCTTTCAAAGAAGGCGACTACGATGTTGCAGTTATCTGCTCCACCGATGCTACCTATCCGGAAATCGTTCCGAAACTGGCTCCGATGATTAAAGCAGCTATGAAACCGTCCGCTACTCTGTTCCTGGCCGGCGCTGCTCCAAAAGACATGGAACAAGTTTACAAAGATGCTGGCGTTGACGATTTCATCAGCGTAAAAGCTAACTGCTTCCAAACTCTGAAGATGCTGCAAAAGAAGAAAGGGATGATTGAATAATGAGCATTAATCCGGATTTCACTAAAGTAGCCCTTCCTGATCATCCTTCTTGTTCTTATGACGAATGGAAGAAAAATCTGGAAGAAAAAATGGGCGAAAATTATGATGCCCTTTATGATACTACCTTGGAACGTATTCCTAAAGCTCCGCTGTACACCAAGGATATCTATGATAAATGTAACCATTTGGACTTCATGAGCGGTATTCCTCCGTTCCTGCGTGGTCCTTACTCCACAATGTATGTATTCCGTCCGTGGACTGTACGTCAATATGCAGGTTTCTCCACTGCGGAAGAATCCAACGCATTCTATCGTCGTAACCTGGCTGCAGGCCAAAAAGGTCTGTCCATCGCGTTCGACTTGCCGACTCACCGCGGCTATGACGCTGATAACCCGCGTGTAGTTGGTGACGTTGGTAAAGCAGGCGTATCTGTTTGCTCCATGCTCGATATGAACATCCTGTTCTCCGGTATTCCTCTGGATCAGATGTCCGTATCCATGACTATGAACGGCGCAGTACTGCCTGTACTGGCATTCTTCATCGTATCCGGTGAAGAACAAGGTGTTGATAAATCCATCATGGCCGGTACCATTCAGAACGATATTCTGAAAGAGTTCATGGTACGTAACACCTACATTTATCCGCCTGCTATGTCCATGCGTATCATCGGTGATATTTTCGAATATACCACCAAATATATGCCTAAATTCAACAGTATTTCCATTTCCGGTTACCATATTCAAGAGTGCGGCGCAACCTGCGACCTTGAATTAGGCTACACTCTGGCCGATGGTATGGAATATATCCGTACCGGTGAAGCTGCGGGCCTGCCTGTAGACGCATTCGCAAAACGTCTGTCCTTCTTCTGGGATATGGGCAAAAACTACTTCATGGAAGTTGCAAAAATGCGTGCTGCTCGTGTTCTGTGGGCTAAGATTCTTAAGAGCTTCGGCGCTAAGAACCCGAAATCCATGGCACTGCGTACTCACAGCCAGACTTCCGGCTGGTCTCTGACCGAACAGGATCCGTTCAACAACATCTCCCGTACTTGTATGGAAGCTATGTCTGCTGCTCTGGGCCATACCCAATCCCTGCATACAAACGCACTGGACGAAGCTATCGCACTGCCGACCGACTTCTCCGCTCGTCTTGCTCGTAACACCCAGCTGTACATCCAGGATGAAACCAAAGTCTGCAAGATTATCGATCCGTGGGGCGGTTCCTACTATGTTGAATACCTCACCAACGAAATCATTCGCCGTGCTTGGGCTCATATCCAGGAAGTTGAAGCACTCGGTGGTATGGCAAAAGCTATTGCAACCGGCCTGCCGAAAATGCGTATCGAAGAGTGCGCAGCTCGTCGCCAAGCTAACATCGATAGCGGTAAAGAAACCATCGTTGGCCTGAACAAATATCGTCTGGCTAAGGAAGATCCTCTGAACGTACTGTCCATCGATAACACCGCTGTACGTAACGCTCAGATTAAACGTCTGGAAAAACTGAGAGCAGAACGCGACAACGACGCTGTTGCACGCGATCTGGAAGCTATTACCCGCGCAGCAGAAACCCGTGACAACGGCAACCTGCTGGAAATGGCTGTACAAGCTGCTCGCGACCGTGCTTCCCTCGGTGAAATTTCTGACGCAGTTGAAAAAGTATCCGGTCGTTTCAATGCTGTAATCCACACTGTATCCGGTGTATACTCCAGTGAATTCAGCGGCAACGATGACATGGAAAAAGCTACCAAACTGGCTGATGAGTTTGAAAAACTTGAAGGCCGTCGTCCTCGTATCTTCTTGGCTAAAATGGGCCAAGACGGTCATGACCGCGGACAAAAAGTTCTGGCAACCTCCTTCGCTGATATGGGCTGGACCGTCGACGTTGGTCCTCTGTTCCAGACTCCGGAAGAATCTGCACAAGACGCTGTAGATAACGACGTTGATATGGTTGGCTTCTCTTCTCTGGCTGCAGGTCATAAAACCTTGCTGCCGGCAATCGTTGAAGAACTGAAGAAACGTGGCCGTGAAGATATCATGGTATGTATCGGCGGCGTAATTCCTGCACAGGATTACGACTACCTGTATGAACATGGTGCAGCAGGCATCTTTGGACCTGGTACCAACATTCCTAAGTGCTGCATCCAATTACTGCAAATGTTGGTTGACCGTGCAAAAGCTGAACACGCTGAAGACTGAGGTGATATAAATGCCTGAAACTGGTGAAAAAGATATTAGGCCGAGTTGGGTACCCCTGAAAAAAGATCCTAACTTTGCCTGCTCTGTAATGGGCGGGATTGACAGTGCCGTAAACGCTGTCAGCGAGGAGAAGTATAACCCTGTGGATAAAATTAGGAAATTCCCCTTGAGGAAAAAGCCTAGTCCGGAAGAGTTAATAAAAGGAGTCAGTGAAGGCGATCGTAAAACCTTATCTCAAGCTATTACTCTTATAGAAAGCAATGCACCGAGGGATTTTGATAAAGCACAGCGTGTCCTGCAGGCTCTTCTGCCGCGTACAGGCAAAGCTTTGCGCATCGGCATTTCCGGTGTACCGGGTGCCGGCAAAAGTACCTTTATCGAGTCCTTTGGCCAGATGCTGTGTCATCAGGGCTACAAGGTCGCAGTTCTTGCTGTCGACCCTACCAGCTCTATTACCGGTGGCTCTATTTTGGGTGATAAAACGCGTATGCAGATGCTTTCGCGTGAACCAAATTGCTTTATCCGTCCGTCCCCTGCAAAGGGTACCTTGGGCGGCGTTGCCCGTAAAAGCCGTGAAACCATGCTGCTTTGCGAGGCTGCAGGCTGTGACGTTATCTTAGTAGAAACCGTAGGTGTAGGCCAGTCCGAAATCACTGTCCGTTCGATGGTTGACTTCTTTATGCTGGTAGTACTGACCGGTGCCGGTGATGATCTGCAAGGCATCAAGAAAGGCATCATGGAGGTTGCCGACGCTATCGTTGTCAACAAAGCCGATGGTGACAATCTGCCGAAAGCTATTGTTACCCAGGGTGAGTATGAGCGTATGATTGAATTCATCCGCCCTGCTACCGAAGGCTGGAAAACTCACGCCTACAGATGCTCTGCTTTGACCAAGGAAGGCCTGCTTGAGCTTTGGGCAGTAATGCGCAAGTTCGAAAAGGTTACCAAGGAATGCGGTTCCTTCGACAGACGTCGTAAATCGCAGACTATTTCTTGGGTTAACAGCATGATTGACGAGCATTTACATAACCTGTTCTTTGAAGACCCGATGATTAAAGGACGCTTACCGGCAGTAATGGAAGCAGCTGTTAATGGCGTGGTATCCCCAAGTCAGGCTGTTACCGAGCTGATTAATGCCTTTGATATTGATCGTGCTTCAATGAGGCATCGCAATCAAAACAAATAAAGTCTGGCAAGAAAGCACCCAGTGGTGATTTTTGACCGGCAAGCTAAAGGCTGTCATTGATGAAGCTTCATCGGTGACAGCCTTTTTGTTTTTTATAATGGCTTATAGGTGCTGCAAAACATTAATATAAAAGTGTAAAAACACAATGTAAAACAAAGCGGGGCGTGATAATTTTTAACCTAAAAAGAGTAAGAGATGCTAATTCTTTTATTGTCAACAAATAAGCGCCTCTTTAGTGATATAAGTTCTTACAATATTTTTTTCGAGAACTTTTTCGCTAAAGCCTTGACATTCTTAATCGGACTTAGTATAATTAAAAGCAACAAATCAATATTTCGTATGAAGCGCTAATTGGTGAAAATCCACACGGTCCCGCCGCTGTAACAGGTTTGCCTGGAGTCAGCAAAGCACTTCGTACAAGCATATGCTTGACCTGCGAGCGACAGGAGAAGATGTTAACAGACAAGATACTGTTTATGTGAGAGTGGCAGCTATCTTAATTGTGCGCATTAACCGTCTTTGCTTGCAAAGACGGTTTTTTTCAACTATCAAATGTGGGTCGAAATATTGATTTCCCAAACATTAGAACAAACCAAGCAAATCGGACAATTTGCTGTTCTGTTACGTAAAGATTTTTCAAATTCTCCTTCTCCTCCAATTTTATCGTGTGTAGCTTGTTACAGGGGTGTGGCAATGCAACAATAAAAAAACCGCCAGGTAAGGCGGCTTTTTTATTGCCTTCGCAAGGAAAGCATAAGCATAGTATTATAAAACAAAAAACCGCCGTGAGGCGGTTTTTGTTTTATAACGAGGAGTTTTTCAGGACTTCATCCAGGTTGCATACCTGTTGTGAATTACGTGTCTTGGAATAGAATTTGAGGAAATGCTGGGCAACGACGGAAAGCGGTCTGTCCTTAACCTTTACTACGGTTTTGTAAACGTCTGCCTTGATGTCGGATATAGGACGGGTGATAAATTCTTCACCAAGGTCCTCTCCGGGCTCTACAGGCACTATAGAAACAGCTGCCTTGACGCGTGTCCATTCCAATGTAGTGCTGCGGGTTGTGCTGGTGCAGGTGATACGCGGCACGATGGATGTCTGCGCACAGGCCTTGAGAAAAATTTCGGAGCAGCCGGAGCTGATGCTCAGAGGTACATCCTCTAATTCCTTAAGGGTGACAACCTTTTTGCTGTCGTCCAAAAAAACAGAGTTTTTATGGAAAACGGCTGTAAGCTCTTCATCGCGACGGAAGAGAACCTCAAAGTTATCCTGATGCTCTACCGGAACACTCAAAATTCCCAGCTCGGTAATACCGTTAAGCATTTGCTGTGTCTGTTCATTTATGCTTGCTTCAAACAGCTCACATTTAATATTAGGATAAAGAGCACAGAAATCCTTGAGTGAGGATTTGATGAATAAAGCACTGCGGGAGTTGGCAATGCTGAAACGCAGGGTACCTACAACACCGCCCATGATGTTTTCGATTTCGCTTTTGGCAAGATCCTCCAAAGCGCACATGTACTTTGCTTTTTGATAGAGGACGCGTCCTGCTTCGGTCAGGAGAATCTGACGGCTGCCGCGGGTGGTAATTATAAGCTTGGTGCCGAAATAGTTTTCCAGGGCACGCAGCTGCTTGCTGAGGGCCGGCTGAGCGATGTGTACGTAATCAGCCGCACCGGTAAAACTGCCGGCTTCGATAATTGCCAAAAAGTTTCTGTAATTGTCTAATTCCATGTTTTGCAGACCTCCAACTAAAACTAAACTTATGTAAAACAAAAACAGTAATGAATTCTAAATATGGGAATAATATAATTAGTTCTAAATTGCAATAAGAAGTTGCACACTTTTTGAAAATTAAGATGCATAGATCTTATCCAACTCAAAGTCAAACAGTTCATCTGGAGTTTTATATCCCAGAATCTTCCTTGGAAGTGAATTACACCAATCAGCGATAAACATAATATCTTCGTAGCTATAATTGTCCATCCTCTTTCCTTTTCGGATGAATCTTCTGAGCAAACCATTATGGCGCTCATTACTGCCTCTTTCCCAAGAACTGTAAGGATGTGCGAAGTATATTTTTATAGAAGTGTCATTCTCTATTTGCGAGAGTTCTGCAAACTCGCTTCCATTATCGCTAGTAATTGTCTTAAACACCTGACTGAATTTAGTACCATAGTATTCCTTTAGGTAAGCAATGCCTTCGTTAACAGCAAAGGATGTTTTACTAGTTATTTTCAGTGCGATATACTTGCGTGTTATACGTTCCACAAGAGTCAACACCACGTTGTCACTCTTGCTTTTACTTCCTATAACAGTATCTATTTCCCAATGACCGAATTCATTGCGTTCATCCACATTAGAATCCCTCTCGTCTATGCTGCGACCCATATGCTTCAGATTTTTCTTTATGCTGCGGGTTGTTCTACGTCTTCTTACCTTTAATGGAAGGTCAATGTTGCGCAATCTAAGCAGCATGGAATCTACATAGTTATAGAGAGTCTTTACGCACACAATTTCTTTGAGAGGAAATAGATGATTGTCTAGGGCATAGCCATGGCAGGCATCCAAAGACCAGTGTTCTTGCAATACTTTTCGAACAGTCCAAGTAACAAAATTACTTGTAAGAAATCTTTTAGACTTGCAAATACTGTTGCTATGGCTAGCAATATAGGCACGTTGAGCACGAGCAGCTCCATATCTACCGGTATGAGGATGAGCACCACGCTTGAGTTCATTCCTGATAGTATTTGGAGCACAGTTAAAATACTTTGCCAGCTGACGAAGAGAATACTGTTTAGAGCTGTCAGACAGAATTCCTTGTAATTCCCTGCGGTCTCCTAAAGAAAAGTGTTTACCTTTTTGATGATTTGTGATATCTTTGGTGTAGTCCATTGTGATTACTCCTTAGTTAGTTTTTGTGTAGCAACTTAATCTTAACACAAAGGTATCACAATGGACTATTTTTTATTCAATTTTTCAGGTGTGCAATTTCATTATACAATGAGCCTAATATAATTAGTTTATCATATTGCTAGTATGATTTCAAGAATTTAAGTGGTTAAGGCTATTATAGAACAGAAGAATGCTAAAAAGCAATAATAAAATGTCATATCTATAATTCCTATTAGCTATTTTTCTTATTAAGCAATATCTGTTATACTAAATGCGTATAAAGCAGGGGCCTTATACAGAGCAAATTGACAAATTGACTTATTCAAAGCAAAGGAGAGAACAATCATGGCTGAAACAAAAATGGCAGTCGAAAAAGAAATCGGTTTATTCGCACATCTATGCCGTCAACGCAACGGTGCAGCAAAAGTATTCCCGCATTGTGGTGAAAAAGGCTTTGCCTTCAGCAAAAGAGTACAGGGCTTCAAACTGAGCGAAGCATCCCTGAAAGCATTAACAAGAGGTTAAGAAGAAAGATGAGCTTTGTACTGAACTATCTCAAAGAGTTGGACAGAGAATACTATAGTAAGTGGTTTAAGAATATTTTGCTTTAAGCTTTAGACAGCAGCATTATAATATGCCAGTCCGCGAGCGATGACGTTATAGCCTACCTCCTTGTACGTCGTTGGCAGACTGGCTTTTTGTTCGCCTAAAATATTCCTGACTGATATATGAATAATGCTACATAGGTATTTTTATTCCGGCGATAATTATAGTATAATGTAAAACTGCCTGCTGTAAAAAATAAGTGGAAATCAGTTCCAAAATATATTTAATTACTTTCCGAAATATACTTAATTCATATAACTTCTATTCCAACTAGGTATTTTTATTATTTTGGAATATATTGTATAATCTCTAACAGTGAAAGGCACTCTCCAAAAGGAACAAGAAAG
Source organism: Phascolarctobacterium succinatutens (assembly GCF_023497905.1). Lineage (NCBI taxonomy): Bacteria > Bacillati > Bacillota > Negativicutes > Acidaminococcales > Acidaminococcaceae > Phascolarctobacterium > Phascolarctobacterium succinatutens. Next base: position 353,104 of record NZ_CP097284.1, read on the forward strand.
GAGCTGATAAGTTTTGGACATTGCACTTATCATGAATGATGAAAAAGAAGATTCTAAGATTCGGGAGTACCTGAAACAGGTAGACAAGAAGTTTTACTATCGAGCTATCGAGAACAGGAAAAAGGAAGGTAAAGTCTTCCCGCATCGAGGCGAAGATGGCAAGCTCTTTGTAAACACTTTTCAATATGTAAACCTATTTAAGAAGAAATAAGTGGAGGGAAATTTTTATGACACCAGCAATTAAATGCTTGATTTTGTTAGCAGTAGTTGCACTGTTATTCGTTACCGAAATGATTCCGCTGGCAATGACCGCGGTTCTGGCTGCTATAGCCTGCAGTGCATTGGGCCTGGTTCCTGAGAACCAAATCTTCCTTGGCCTGGCAGATTCTACTGTAGTTCTTTTTGGCGGTATGTTCGTCGTTGGCGCTGCTATGTTTTACACCGGCCTTGCTCAAAAGGTTGGCGGCGCTGTAGTAAAGCTGTTTGGTACCAATGAAAACAGCCTGATGTTTGGTCTTATGATTATTGCAGCTGTTATGTCTGCGTTCTTGTCTAACACTGGTACCACCGCTTGCCTGATTCCTGTAGTTATGGGTATCTGCGCACAAGCAAAGCTTTCCGCTTCTCGTCAGCTGATGCCGTTGGCTTTCGCTGCCGGCCTTGGCGGTACCTGCACCCTGATTGGTACCCCGCCGAACATTCTGGCAAACGTTGCTCTGAAAGCAGCCGGCATGCCAGAGCTGCAATTTGGCTTCTTTGAATATGCCTACATCGGTATTCCTATTACTGTTGCCGGCATAGTTTACATGATGTTCCTTGGCAAATACATCCTGCCGGAAGCTAAAACCGACGAGGTTGCAGATGTAGAGCAGGAGATTGATGCTACCAACACTACTCCTAAAAAACAAATGATCTGCGGTATCATCATGGTTGGCGTTATCGGTTCTATGGCAACTAGCATTGTTCCTTTGGAACTGGCTGCTGTTGTCGGAGCGGTACTGTGCGTACTGACAGGCTGCATCACTGAAAAACAAGCCTATAACTCCATCGACTGGATTACCATCTTCCTGTTTGCAGGCATGATTCCTGTTGCAACAGCTATGAACACCAGCGGCGCTGGCAAGCTGATTGCTGAATTCACCGTAAGCCTGATGGGCGGTAACCCGTCTCCGTACCTGGTAACTGCAGTACTCTTCGGTCTGGCAGTTGTCCTGACTCAATTTATGAGCAACACCGCTTCTAAAGCTCTGCTGTGCCCGGTTGGCATCGCACTGTCCGCACAAATGGGTGCATCTCCGAAAGCTGTACTGATGGCAATCCTGATTGCTTCCAGCTGTGCATTCGCTTCTCCGGTAGGTACTCCTCCGAACACCCTGGTACTTGGCCCTGGCAAGTACAAATTCATGGATTATGTTAAATGCGGCGGCGGCTTGGTAGCAGTCAGCATGATTGTTGCAATCATCGTTATTCCTATCGTATGGCCGTTCTTCCCAACTGCAGCATAATTAATTAAAGACATAAGTCTTACCACCTTTCTTAAAACGTCTGCAACGCTCCCGAAAGGGAGCGGTCAGCAGACGCAAATTGGATAGAGAACAATTTATTATAGACGGGGCGGAAGCTGCCCTGACGCACAAAGCTTCAAAGATGCTTACAATTACAAATTCCTTCTTTCTGTATATATTTGCTTAGGGGACATTGGCAGTATATATAGGATATAAATGAAAAGACTACCCTTCGTCATGTTGGACAGAGCATGGCGGAGGGTAGTTTTAATTTTGTACGGCAGATAAAAAACATTCCCCTATACTATATATAATAGTAGAAAATCAATTTACCATTATATATGGGGAATATTATCTTTCGTATTACAGCTTTGCTGATATCTTTGTGCTTGCTTTCGAACATTCCTTTACATAAATACATATTGCACCAGCAGCATATAGCCTATAGTGCCTGCTGCTATCGTCAGCAGCAGATTACGCAGGGTTGCCTGCAATATAACTGTCAGCGCTACAGCTATGGCTTCGGGAATACCATGACTGCCGGTCATAATTTGTGTATCCTTGAGGGAGTAGACCACAAGCATGCCCATAACGGCCGCAGGCAGCATTTTACCTAAAAATGCTACCAGAGGCGGCGTTTTTTTATTGGCCGGAAACAGGATGAAGGGCAGAAAGCGCGTTAACATCGTGCCTGCGACAACGGCGGCAATGGTTATGATTTGTTCTGTGAAGCTCATAATTTAATGCCCCCTTTGTAATATGCGGTGATGAATACCAGCAGCAGAAGCAGCATAGCCGGCGGAATAAAGCTTTGCGGACCGATGAGCACGAGGCAAACCAACGGAATGACAATGCCTAAAACAGCAGGAGTGTTATTTTCTGTCGATTGCCATTGGCTGACGAAAATTGCCGTGAAGAGAGCGACGAGGGCAAAGTCCAGGCCTTTGGTATTGATTTGCAGACTGTTGCCTAAAAGACCGCCGATGGTTGCGCCAGCTACCCAGTAGATTTGGTTCAGCAGATTTACGCAGACCATGAAGCAGCCCTTGTCGATGCCTTCAGGTATAACAGTATTGCAGTTGATGGCGAAGGATTCATCACACATACCGAAGATCAGATAAAATTTCTTCAGACCGGTATTCTTATACTTTTCCAACATGCTCAGGCCATAGAAAAGATGACGCGAGTTAATCATCAGTGCCATAAAAAAGCAGTATAAAGGATTGAAGGGGCTCAGCAGCATCGTGACCAGAACGAATTCCATGCTGCCGGCAAAGACGAGAGCACTGGTAAAAAACGGATACCAGGGCGAAAAGCCCTTGCTGCAGATGTAAAAGCCGTAGGAAATGCCTAAAAAAAGAAACGCTGCGCAAATTGGCAGCGTTAGTGGAAAAGCAGCTTTGAGTGCTTTTGTATATTTGTTGTTCATAATTAAAACCTGCACAATTCTTTAATTCATAGAAACTATGTAGGCTTTATTGTACAGTATCCTGCGGGAATTGTCAACGCATGGGAGCAGTGCCGCTGCTGGAGCGGGCAACAAGACGGCATTTGTATTCTACATGGGTAATAGGCTCAAATTTACCGTGGTGCTCGTAGCTGGCTATTTCCTCCTGCAACAGCTTAAAGGCGCTTTTGCCGCATTCTGTCAGCGAGTTGTCGATAGTTGTGAGGCTGACACCGCGCAGATACGAGGGGAAGATGTTATCGAAGCCGCAAAGGCTGATATCATCGGGAATCCTTAGGCCTCTGTCGATAATGGCATTATATGCACCATAGGCAACCATATCGTTGATAGCGACCATGGCTGTTGTTTCAGGCGCTGTATCAAGACAGCGTTTGGCAAGCTCATAGCCTGTGCTGTATTCTACTTCAACGTGCGAAAGCTCGTAGTCAGAAGTAATCTCTTGGGTGAAGAGGGAAAGCTTGGCATCTGCTGCCTTGCAGGCATCCTCCAGACCCTGATAGCGGCGCACACGTGAGGTGTGCTGATCGTTGAGCGTTGTAGAAAGATAGGCAACATGTTTATGTCCCAAATCCGTAAGATGCTTGCCGATGAGCTGACCTGCAGTAAAATTATTCATATCTACTGTAGCAAGCTCCAGATCACTGCGTCTGTCACCGATGGCAACAACCGGCAGATATTTGCTCAGCTGATATGCCAGCTGCGGCTGTTGGGGAATCATGGCAAAGATGACACCGGCAACGTTGAATTTACGGGCCTGCTCCATGATAAATTTTTCCGTATCCGTATCCCAATAGGTGGTGCGGACGGAGGTGACAAAGCCCTGCTTACGGGCAGCGATTTCAATACCCTGGATAATAGTAGTATAGAAAGGATTGAATAATGAAGGACAGATAATAATAATCAGTGTATCTGAGGGCCTGACGAGGGCGTAGGCCTTTTCCTTGCTGCTTTTGTAGCCGAGCTCAGTGGCGATAGCGTAGACCTGTTCAACAGTTTCTGCATTGAAACGGTCAATACTGCGCCTGTTGAGAATCATCGATACGCTGGCAGGCGAAAGACCTGCCTTGGCAGCAATATCCTTCAGGGTAACCTTCTTAGGCATAAACACAATCCTTTCTAATTTAATTATGTATCAGGTTGCTGATATAAATTATCTGCCTAAAACCTTTGCGGCAATGTCAGGATAATTGGTAATCAGAACGTCAACACCGGCATCAACCAGCTCCTGCATCATTTCAGCATCGTTAGGAGTCCATGCCTGCAGAGCGATGTTGTGTGCGTGCAGATCAGCAGCAACGCCTTCCTTAGCACAGAAATAGGTGCGAGCGTTAACACTTGCAGCGCCTTGGGAAGCAGCATATTCACCGATGTTCATCAGCCAGGTGTCGGTTAAAAGACCGCATTTTGCTTCCGGCATCAGTTTTTTGATTCTGGCAACAGTGTAATGGTTGAAGGAAGAATACCAGATCTGGTCTTCCAGACCGAATTCCTTGACCATAGCAATGAGCTTTTCTTCAATGCCTTCATATTCAAAATAGCTGGTTTTGAGCTCGATATTGGTAATCAGCTTGGTGGTTTTCAGCCAGGTGAAATATTCGCGTAATGTAGGAATGGTTTGGCGAGGGAAGAAGCCTTTGACATTAACGCCTACAGAAAGCATTTTCAGCTCTTCCAGGGTATGGTCCTTCAGCCAGCCGCTGCCGTTAGTGGTGCGGTCGAGCATTTCGTCATGCATGATAACGATTTCACCGTCTTTGGTGAGCTGGATATCCAGTTCAATGCCGTCAGCAACAGTTTCTTCTGCTACCTTTTGGAAAGCAAGCATAGTATTTTCAGGATAATAGCCGCTGAAGCCGCGGTGCGCAAAAATTTGAACCATTTCTATTCCTCCTTGAAATTTTCAATAATGTTCAACACTATCTTAGCATAAGATAAGCGAAAAAACAAGTGGGACACAATAAGGCCAATAGGGATAAAAAACGGCCAAAAGCAAGACTGCAAGTGCATTTGCTAAATATGCGTAAAATTATTGACAATTCTGTGTCACTCTGTTAATATGATATTAGATTCAAAACGGGAATCTCTATAATAATAAATTTCAACAAAATTCAACAAGGGATTTAGGAGGATGAACATGAAAAAGATCGTAGCTCTTCTGTTAATGTCTGTTATGATGTTGGCGCTGACCGGTTGCGGCGGTTCTGACAAAAAGGATGAAAAGGCAGCAGGTTCTGACAAAAAGGTTGTTTTGAAGCTGAGCCATGTATTTTCTCCCGATGAGCAGCTGTACAAATCCATGGAATTGGTTGCTGAACGTATCAAGAAGAAAACCAATGGCCGTGTAGAAATTCAATGCTTTGGTCAAAACCAGCTGGCTTGCTACAAGGATGGTCTGGAGCAGGTTGCTAACGGTGCCAACTTTATTTCTGTAGAAGACCCGTCTTATCTGGGTGACTATGTACCTGATTTCAAACCTTTGGTTGGTCCGATGCTGTATCAATCTTATGACGAATATGAGAAGATGATTGAAACTCCGTTGGTTAAGGATATGGAAAAGAAAGCTGAAGAAAAAGGTATTAAGGTTCTGGCTCTGGACTACATCTTCGGCTTCCGTAATGTTATGACCAACAAGGTTATTACTAAACCTGAAGACATGAAAGGCCTGAAACTGCGTACTCCCGGCAGCAAGCTGTTCATTGACACCATCAATGCTATGGGCGCTACTGCTACCAGCCTGCCGTTCTCCGAAACTCTGTCCGGCGTTTCCCAAGGCGTTGTAGATGGTCTGGAAGGCTCCGAATTCACCAATATCGGTACCAAATGCTATGAGCACGTTAAAAACGTAGCTACCACCAAGCATTTCCTGGGTACCTGCGGCGTATACATTTCCACCAAAGTATTCAACAGCCTGTCTCCGGAAGATCAGAAGATCGTTGCTGAAGAATTTGCTTACGGCGGTAAAGAAATGACCAAGATTTCCACCGAATCCTATAACAAGGTTTATAAGGAACTGGAAAGCAAGGGCGTAAAATTCAACGATGTTGACCATGTTGCTTTCGAAAAAGCTACCGAACCTGTATTCAAACAGATGGAAGAAAAAGAAGGCGCAACTCCTGGTATCTATGAAAAGCTGAAAGCTGAGCTGGCAAAAATCCGCGCTGCAAAATAAGCTGTAGATTTTTTCAACATTACTAAACCGTTATAATGAAACACTAAGGAGCTACCACGCTGCATGTATGCGGCGTGACAGCTCCTTCCTTTGCATAAGTATTACTATAAAAAATGGAGGTAAAATTTTGGGTAAAAACCTGAGCTTCGTGCTAAATAATCTGGAAGATTTAGTTGCTGCATTTTTCATCAGCATTACTACTATCCTTGTTGTCATCAATATTGTTCTGCGTTATGTTTTTAACTCCGGCCTTGTTTGGTCTGAAGAGGTTGCTACCGGCTGCTTTGTCTGGTCGGTATTTATCGGCGCTGTTGCCGTATTCAAGCATCGTGGTCACGTTGGCGTTGATATCATTGTTAAGAGAATGCCCCAAGGTATGCAGAAGGCTATCGGCCTGATTACCGACGTTATTCTTGTCGCGCTCAACGGCTACATGTCTTATCTTTCTATTATCTATATTTCCAAATCCTATACGAAAATGACCCCGGTACTGGGTATTTCTTCCGTTTATATCAGTTCTTCCGTACTGATTGCGTTTGTACTCATGACCATGTATTCTATTAAATTTGTCTGGCAGGATGTTACCGGTTCCGGAAAGGAGGAAAAATAATGGCTTATTTGCCCGTCATCATCGTTTTTGTGCTTTATTTTTCCAGTATTCCAATCGCTTATGCCCTGTTCGGTGCAACGATTTCCTACTTTACCTTTTTGGATGCGACTTCTCCTGCGCATCTGGTATTCCAACGTATTATTACCAGCACGCAGTCCTTCCCGCTGCTGGCAATTCCCTTCTTTATTATGGCAGGCTCCATCATGAACTATGCCGGTATCAGCGATAAGCTGATGAAATTTACCGACGTGCTCATGGGTCATATGACCGGCGGTCTGGCTCAGGTTAACGTACTGCTCAGCCTGCTGATGGGCGGTGTTTCCGGCAGTGCTAACGCTGATGCTGCTATGCAGAGTAAAATGCTTGTTCCGGAAATGGAAAAGCGTGGTTACGGCAGAGCCTTCAGTGCCGCGGTAACAGCTGCATCCTCCGCAAGTACGCCTGTAATTCCTCCCGGAATTAACCTGATTATTTATGCGCTGATTGCCAGCGTATCCGTAACTAAAATGTTTATGGCAGGCTATGTGCCCGGCATTCTCATGGCAGTATCTATGATGATTGTTGTTGCCATTGTTTCCAAAAAGCGTGGATACAAGCCTTCGCGTGAAAAGGCTGCTACCTTCGGCGAAATCATGACTCAGCTTAAGGAATCTATCTGGGCGCTGCTGTTCCCGTTCGGTATTATTGCCGGCCTGCGCATGGGTATGTTCACTCCGTCCGAGGCAGGCGCTGTAGCAGTAGTATATTGCATCTTGGTAGGTGTCTTCATTTATAAGGAGCTGAAATGGGAATATGCCTGGCCTATTATGAAGGAAACTATTTACGGTACCAGCTCCGTTGTACTGATTATCGTTGCAGCTTCTTTCTTTGGCTATTATCTGAACTGGGAGCGTATTCCGCAGCATATAACTTCCGCAATGCTTGACTTTACCCGCAATCCGTACATGATGCTGATGCTGGTAAATATCCTGCTGCTGATTTTGGGCATGTTCCTTGAGGGTGGCGCTGCACTGATTATTCTGGCTCCGCTGCTGGTTCCTGTTGTAACCAAACTGGGTGTAGACCCTGTACACTTCGGTATTATCTGTATTGTTAACATTATGATCGGCGGTCTGACGCCACCGTTCGGTTCGATGATGTTTACGGTTTGTGCGATAACGGAAACGCCGCTCGGCGAATTCTTCAAGGAAGTTTGGCCGTTTATCGTAGCGTTGTTAGTAGCATTACTTATTGTCACCTATGTTCCGGGGTTGGTAATGTTCTTGCCTAATTTATAAGACGTCCGATAAGGCACCGTATACATTATCAGGATTCCAATCACATATAATTAAATATGCTTTTTCAGGAGCTGCTACGAAAGTGGCGGCTCCTTATGTTTTGTGTTATACTTAAAAATATCAAGGAAAGGTCGTGAAAGTATGAAGAATAAATATATCATGGCGCTGGATTTGGGAACTACCAGCTGCCGCTGTATTTTATTTGACAAGCATGGAGAAATCTGCAGCGTAGCACAAAAGGAGTTTACGCAGTATTATCCGCAGGCAGGCTGGGTAGAGCATGATGCCGAGGAAATCTGGGCTACTCAGGTAGGCCTGATGTACGAGGCAATGAGCAAGCTGGATGTTACTCCGGCTGATATTGCCGGTATCGGTATTACGAACCAGCGCGAAACTACCGTAGTTTGGGACAAGAACACCGGTCGTCCTATCTGCAAGGCGATTGTTTGGCAGTGCCGTCGTACCGCTGAATATTGCGATTTACTGAAAATCCGTGGCTATGCTAATATGTTCCGTGAAAAGACAGGCCTGGTTCTGGATGCTTATTTCTCCGGTACCAAGCTGCACTGGATTCTGGAAAACGTACCTCATGCACGCGAGCGTGCGGAAGCAGGACAGCTGCTGTTCGGTACTATTGACAGCTGGATTATCTGGAAGCTGACCGGCGGTAAGGTTCATGTTACGGATTATTCCAATGCTTCGCGTACATTGATGTTTAATATTCATACTCTGCAATGGGATGACGAAATCCTGACTGTTTTGGGCATTCCGCGCCAAATGTTGCCGGAGGTTAAACCATCCAGCTGTGTATACGGTTCTACCGATGCCAAGCTTTTTGAGGCTTCTATTCCTATCGCCGGCGCTGCAGGTGACCAGCAATGTGCGCTGTTCGGACAGACCTGCTTTGCACCCGGCGAAGCAAAAAATACCTACGGTACGGGCGGTTTTATGCTGATGAATACCGGCGAAAAGCCTGTAGACAGCAAAAACGGTCTTGTTACAACTATCGCCTGGGGTGTAGACGGCAAGGTGGAATATGCGCTTGAAGGCTCCATTTTTGTTGCCGGTGCTGCTATCCAATGGCTGCGTGATGAGCTGGGGCTGATTCGCAATGCTGCCGAATCCGAAGCTATGGCGAAATCTGTGCCCGATTCCAACGGCTGCTACATGGTTCCTGCTTTTGTAGGCTTGGGTGCGCCGCATTGGAACCAATATGCGCGCGGTGCGATTGTAGGCCTTACGCGCGGTGTTAACCGTAATCATATTGTGCGTGCAACGCTCGAAGCTATTGCTTATCAGGTGTACGACGTACTGAAGGCTATGGAGGAGGACAGCGGTATTAAGCTGAGCTCGCTGCAGGTTGATGGCGGTGCCTGTGCCAACAGCTTCCTGATGCAGACGCAGGCGGACATCATCAATGTTAAGGTGGAACGCCCGAGCTGCATTGAAACCACTGCCATGGGCGCTGCCTATCTTGCAGGTCTGGCAGTAGGCTATTGGGATGACAAGGAAATGATTAAGGGCAATCACGTTATTGAGCAGACCTTTATGCCTGATATGGATGAAGAAACTCGTAATCATCTGCTGCGTGGCTGGCATAGGGCGGTGCGTGCGTCCTGCATTAAGCTGCATCCGGAGGATTAAATTGAATATAAAAATACAGCAAAAAAGCCTTGCAGTTTGGACTTACTGCAAGGCTTTTCTGCTTTTTGATGAGTTGGGTGTTTGTTCGCCGGCTTTAGGAGTGCCGGCTGATAAGGAGTATTATAAAAAGAGTATTGTAAGGGGTGTGATATATATAAGCTATTAGCTTTTAGCTGAGTTAGGGGTGTATCAGGACTGTTTTTCGATATCGCCGAAGTAGAATTTGATGAGTCTTTTGTATTCGCCGCTTTTTTTATAGTCGCTCAAAGCAACGTTAAACTTTTTAATCAGCTCTTCATTTCCTTTTTCAGCATAGACAACAAGATCATCCTGGCGTTCGGAATGGCCTACAACCTGCAGGCAATTGTCGTCATCGGTATGAGTCATATAGTAAGCAGTGGTCAGGTTACCGCAGATAGCGTAATCTGCTTCGCCGGTTTCTACTGCATGTAAAGCGCTGGCATTTTCCGGATATTCAACAATGATGCTGCCGGGGAAGGATTTTACAACACGCTCAGAGGAAGAGCCTTTTTTGATGGCAACCTTACGGCCGTTCATGCTGTCGATGTCTGCTTTAAGTTTGCTGCCTTTTTTGGCAACAATAGAGAAAGCAGCCTTGGCATAGGAATCACTTGCAGCATAGTCAATGGAACGTGCCTTGGTTTTACTGAAGTTGTTCATGGCAATATCATATTTTTTCTGATTCAGGCCGGGCAGAAGCTCGTCGAACGGGGTATTGATAAATTCAACCTTGTCATAGCCCATTTTTTTTGCTACATCGTTGATTAAATCGATATCAAAACCGGTAAATTTATTTTGCTCCTTAAGATAAAGCTCAAAGGGCGGAGAAGCAGGTGATGTTGCCACACGCAACACCTTGTCGGCGGCAGGTGCTTGCGCTGCCTGTTTGTCGCTGCCGCAGCCGGCTGATAAAAGCAGGCACAGCATGCTGACAAGAATAAATAACATCTTTTTCATTAGCAGATACCTCCATGCATTTATTAATATGTTCAATAATACATATGAGCAATCACTCATTAATTACCTAAATTATATACCCCCTTAAGATAGCTTGTCAAGAGGGTATATCAAGAAAAATTTAAAATTATTTTATGTGGCGTAAGCTGAGTTTTGTTTAATTATTCTGATTGTGCGGACGCAAGTCCGGAGGCAGCATAGTGCAGGATTCATGGCTGTCCTCGCTCAAAGGGTTGACATGCACCATGCAATGCTTTACCAGCGGAAAGTTTGCTTCAACAGCGGTGTGTACCATTTCTGCGATGTGATGTGCCTGCAGCAGGGTAAGGTTATCCTTGACGCTGATTTCAATATCAACGTAGATACGGCTGCCGAAAAGGCGGCTGTGCAGACTGTCGAGATGCTCTACGCCTGGAACACGGGAAACAAGGTCTTCCATTGCGATGGTAGTTTCTTCATCGCAGCTGCGGTCAACCATTTTATCCATAGAATCCTTGAATACTTCGTAGGCAGCATATAAAATCATCACGCAGATTACCAGGCTGGCGATGGGGTCTAAAATAGGATAGCCCATGCGTGCGCCCAAAATACCGATAAAAGCGCCGACGGAGCTCATAGCGTCACTGCGGTGATGCCATGCTTCTGCCATCAGTGCGCCGGAATTGATTTTTTGTGCAGCGTTGCGGGTGTACCAGAACATTGCTTCCTTAGCAACAATGGAAATAATGGCTGCCCACAGAGCAAGCTGGCCGGGGATTTCCAGCTCAGCAGGGTCACCTACGATTTTTTCGTAACCACTGTAGCCGATGAGCAGTGCGATAATCGTCAGGATTATTGCCAAAAGAATAGCTGCAATGCATTCAATACGCTCGTGGCCGTAAGGATGGTCATCATCCGAAGCCTTGTTGGAAAATTTTACGCCGGCCATAACAATGAGGGTACCGAAAACATCGGACGCAGAGTGGATACCGTCGGAAACCATGGCAGCGGATTGGGCGACGAAACCGGCAATAAGCTTGCCCAATGATAAAAGCAGATTACCGATAATACTGTTGATGGAAACAATCATAGCGATTCTTTCGGCATCATTTTCAAATTTCATAATAAAACCTCCTAAAGTGATCTTTGCATTTTTGCAGGCCTTTTTACATATAAAAAACGCCTGCGAGATAGTAGTTAACTGTCCCGCAGACGTTGCGTCAAGGTCTGCTGCCCAGAGGGCCCGGCTGCAAAAACCCGGAAGAAGGTTTACCGCCTGATCAGTTTGTACTGTAGCTAAAATTGCAGTGCAAAGAGATTATCTGAATTATAAGCGGTTAGCAAAGGCTTTGTCAAGCGGTTTTTGCAAAATATTTTACAGTTTTCAGAGAAAAAATTCCTGCATAGAGATTAAGTGCTAACTTAAGCAGGAGGATACCTATGGCTAATCGATAAAGGCCATCAAGCAATTTTTACTCTTCGTCATCAAATTCCTTGATGGTGCCGTAGGCTACAAGAATGGTGCCCTTGGGAGATGCCAGTGCAGGGCAGACGTAAAGGATTACGCCTGTCTGCTCTGCGTAATAGGTTGTCAGCGTATTGCCGAAAACGTCGGTAATGCGTCCCAAAACCTGGCCTTCCTCAACAAAATCGCCGCTATGGATGTGGTGCAGCCAGCAGCCTGTTTCCAGCGCTTCCAGATAAATAAGATTTTCTACATCACGCGGAGAGTGATGGCGTGGCTTTACAGGCAGGGAGAACATTTTCAGCTTGCGCAGGATATTGCGGATATCATCCTTGTAGGCTTCGATATCCTCGTGCAGGCAGAGACCGGCACCGCCGCGTTCGATAAGGATAGAAGGAAGTCCGGTGCTGGCGGCGTAGTTATAGGCACCGCCGGTTGCAAGCGAACGTACCATATATTCCATATCGAGTACGCGTGCCACGGAACGGGATTTCTTTTCTACTTCAGGCGTAGGCTGGCCGGGGTAGTAAACATAGGGATGCAGGCTTTCGTGGATATCGCCGCTGTGCATGTCTACATAAAAATCGGCAATAGAGAAGAAGTTATTGCTGATTAAATATGCAGTTTTATCGGCAAGCGTTCCCATGGGGTCACCGGGGAAAACGCGGTTCAGGTTTTTGCCGTCTTCAGGAACAATCATTTCGCGACGTGCCCAGAAGCCCTGGATATTTACCGGGTGCATCATAATCAGGCAGCCTGCTACGTGCTCAGGCTCAATATCGCGGCCCAGCTCCATTGCTGCGGCGATACCGGGATATTCGCCGCCGTGGATGCCTGCGGTAATAAGCAGGGTGGGACCGTCTTGGTCACCGTTGATAATAGTCAGAGGGATTTTTACATTGGTGTCCGGGACAGGCAGGTACGTACGCAGTTTAGTGCCACGTTCAATAGTCAGTCCACATACCTTTAGTGTGTCAGACATGTGCTCACTCCTTTGATATATTTCTCATACTTTTTATAATAATTTTTCTATTAGCGTCAGCTAACTGAAGTCTAAAAAATTAAGCAATGGCGTATAAATTTTTCTTTTGCGAAGAATGGCAAATTTTCCGCAGAAATATTTTTGGCAATTGCTACTTTTTTTACTTGCAATAAATTATAACATATGATAAGCTATTCACACAAGATGTTTTTTTAAAATAAAATTTAGTGCGAATAAACAAGGGAGATAGATAAAGTGAACCTTCTGACTGATAGGGAATACTTGGGACTGACAGTACCGTTTATGCTGTCGACAATGACGCAGCCTTTGATGGGTGCGGTAAATACTGCAGTAATGGGGCAGCTTCCTGACCCTAAATATATTGCAGCAGTTTCTCTTGGAGCTATTTTGTTCAACAATTTATATTGGTTATTTGGTTTTTTACGTGTGAGTACTACCGGTTATGCGGCACAGGCCTTTGGCGCTGCCGATAAAAGACTTGGTATGCTCGCCTTTTTTAAGCCCTTGGTTCTGGCAATGCTGATAAGTGCCTGCTGCATCCTTTTCCAAAAGCCGATTTTGGAACTGTATCTGGCCATGATTGGTGCTGCACCGGAGGTTAACGAGCTATGCCGTGATTATTATTACATCCTTATCTGGGGTGCACCGCTGGTTTTTGGTAACTATGTGACCCTTGGTTGGCTCATGGGCCAGACGCGGGTGCGGGCGAGTGTGTTTATGCAGGTTTCCATGAACGTGCTGAACATGGCGCTGAGTATCTGGTTTGTTTTTTGGCTGCATATGGATATTACGGGCGTGGCTTTTGCTACTTTGCTAAGTCAGCTTTACGGCGGTATCTTGAGTGTAGTACTGATGTACTATTACGGTGATTTTGATTACAAGGCGTTGCCTTGGAGCGAGCTGCTGGATTGGCGTGAGTTTATCGGCATGCTGCAGGTAAACGTCAACCTGATGATTCGTACTGCCTGCCTGCTGACCGTCAACAACATTATTGCGGCAGTCGGAGCTTCCTTCGGTACTGTGGTGCTGGCAGCTAATGCTGTACTGCTGCAGCTCAAGGATATTATGAGCTATCTGATTGATGGTATGGCGAACGGCGCGGCGATTTTCAGCGGCCGTGCGGTAGGTGCGAAGAACGGTAAGCTGTTTGCCGCTACCATAAAAATGACCTTCAAATGGCTGGTGGTACTGGTCGCTATTCTGATGCTCGGCTACCATCTGGGCAATGAATTTTTTATCCTCCTGTTTACTAATATTGAAGAGGTTGTAGCGATGGCTATGACCTACAATGTATTCGTTTTGTTCTATCCTGTCTGCGCCGGTATCGGCATGGTGCTTTACGGAGTTTTCTGCGGAGCTACCAAAACCGCACCGGTACGTAACATGATGCTGATGGCACTCTTAGTATTTTACCTTTTGCAGTGGCAGCTGGTGCCGCTTTGGGGTAACAGCGGACTGTGGCTGGCCTTGTTAGGCTTTATGCTGTCTCAATCGATAATACTTTTATTCTATTTGTCTTCTTTGAGAAGAATATTTGCATAAGCAACGTTTTCATTACAAATTTGTTGCAAATTATGAGAATTAATGCTATTATAAATTCATAAGTAGTTGCAAATTATGAGAATTAATGCTATTATAAATTCATAAGTATTAGATTATTCTTTTTTGCCGATATAAAGACCTTTTTCAAATTTATACTCTTCTGAGGTGCCTGCCTATGCAGGTAATAATCGGAATACGGTGCAAATCCGTAGCGGTCAAGCCACTGTGAGGCCGAAAGGCTAAGTCAGGTTGATTTCCTCAGTTGATATATTCCTGCTAGCGACGGAAATATATGTAATTACAATTGTGCACATTGTAAGTATGTATCCTTTCTGCGCTCATTTTGCAGGAAGGGTAAATTTTTTTGATGGAGATGATGTGCTTTGACGAAAAAGCAGCTTCTGTCCCGTTTGGGACAGATCATCCTTGTTCTGCTGGGTATCAGCTTTATTACCTTTGCTTTGGTAATGCTGGCTCCAGGTGACGTTGTTCGCCAGATGATTGCAGGTAACGAGGATATTATTGTTAGTCAGGCCGAAATTGATGCACTGCGTGCTGAACTAGGTCTGGACAAGCCCTTCTTCTTCCAATACCTTGACTGGTTAGGAAGAGCTTTACAGGGCAATCTTGGCTTCTCTTACATGGTTAAAAAGCCTGTAGTTGAAGCACTTATGGAGGGCCTTCCCGGTACTATCGTACTTTCCTTGGCTTCTCTGATTATGATGATGGTGGTGGCAATTCCTGCCGGCATCTACTCTGCCGTAAAGCGTGGCAGCATGGTTGACAATATCGTGCGTGGCTTCACTTTTATGGGCGTATCCATGCCCGGCTTCTGGGTAGGCTTGATGCTACTGTGGTTTTTTGGTCTGAAGCTTGACCTGCTGCCCATCGTTGGTGGTGAGATTGGTATTGATACCTTGATTCTGCCGTCCCTGACATTGGCTATCGCTATGGCCTCCAAGTATACACGTCAGGTACGTACAGCAATTCTGGAGGAGCTGCATCAGGACTATGTTGTCGGTGCACGTGCCCGCGGTATGAGCGAAAGCCATATCCTCTGGAAAGAGGTTCTGCCGAATGCTATGCTGCCGCTGATTACTTTGCTTGGTTTGTCTTTAGGTAACCTTCTGGGTGGTGCTGCGGTTATCGAGATGGTTTTCCAATGGCCCGGTCTTGGCCGTATGGCGATTGAAGCTATCACCTACCGTGACTTCCAGCTTGTACAAGGTGTTGTCGTGTGGATTGCGTTGATGTATATGGTTATCAACCTCATTGTTGATATCTCTTACAATTATCTTGATCCGCGTCTGAGAAAGGTAAGGTAAGAGCAGATGGAAACAATTATCAATGGTTTTAAAACCAACCGTGCTTTTGCCGTAACCTCTGTTCTGGTGCTGTGTCTGTTGCTGATAGCAATCGCAGCTCCGGTAATTGCTCCCTATGACCCGACTCATGCTGCTATGAAAGATGCCTTTTTGGAACCCGGTGCACAACATCTTTTTGGTACAGATAAGTTAGGCCGTGACTGCTTCAGCCGTGTGCTGTACGGCGCACGAGCTTCTCTGACCGGCGTATTGGTTCTCGTAGCCAGCGTATTTGTTGTAGGTACTACGATGGGCGTTGTTTCCGGTTACTTCGGCGGTAAGGTTGATATGGTTATCATGCGTATCTCCGATATGATGATTTCCTTCCCCGGTATGATTCTGGCAATTGCAATCGCCGGTATTATGGGCGGCAGCCTGGTTAATGCAGTGTTTGCGCTGACGATTGTCAGCTGGACCAAATACGCGCGTTTATCCCGCAGTATGGTTTTAAAGGTAAAACGTCGTGACTTCGTAGAAGCAGCCATCGTTAATGGTGGTACTCCCGGCCATATCCTTTGGGTGCACATCCTGCCTAATATTCTGCCGATGATGGTTATTACCGCAGCAGCAGATATCGGTGCTCTGATGATGGAGCTTGCAGGTTTATCCTTCCTGGGCTTTGGCAGCCAGCCGCCTGCTCCTGAATGGGGCCTGATGCTGAACGAAGGCCGTCAGCAGCTGCAGACTGCACCCTGGCTGATGTTCTTCCCTGGTCTGGCAATTTTTGTTACCGTAGTAGTTTTCAACCTGTGGGGCGATAATCTGCGTGATGTGCTTGACCCGCGTGGTGATGTTGAAGATTAAGGCTTACTTGGTGAAGCTTTGATTTTCAGATATGTTTTACGTTTTTTGTTTAACTTGAGTATAAGAAATGGAGAGATGTACAATGAAAAAATCCTTAAAATTTACCGCAGCAGCGGCTATGATCGGCTTAATGGCATTTGCAGCAGCAGGCTGCGGCGGTGGCGATAAAAAAGCAGCTGTATCCAACGAAGTAGTAAAATTCGGTGTAACCAACTTTGCTGATAACTTGGATCCTGCCGATAACTTCTTCAGCTGGGTTGTAATGCGTTACGGCTTGGGCGAATGCCTGGTTAAATTCGACGAGAAAATGAACGCTACTCCGTGGCTGGCTGATAAATGGACTATTTCCGACGATAAACTGACCTGGACCTTCCACATTAACGATAAGGTTTGCTTCTCCAATGGCGATAAGCTGACTGCTGAAATTGCAAAAGAGTCCATTGAAAGAACCTTTAAATTGAACACCCGTGCTCAGTCCATCTTCCAATATGCTGAAATCAAAGCTGATGGCCAAAACCTGATCATCAAAACCAAAAAACCTGTACCGACTCTGCCGGGCATGCTGGCTGACCCTCTGTTCATCATGATTGATACTAAAGTAACCAACCGTGATATCAAAAAAGAAGGTCCTATCTGCACCGGTCCTTATGCTGTAAAATCCTACAGCAAGGCTAAAGCAGTAATGGTTGCTAACGAAAAATACTGGAATGGCAAGGTTCCGTTCAAAAATGCTGAAATCTCGACTATCGACGATCCTAACACCCGTGCTATGGCACTGCAAAAAGGTGAAATCGACTTTGCTATCAACATTGCAGCAGGTGACCTGCAGCTCTTCAAAGATAAAGCTAAATATAACATTTCCGAAATTGCTTCTCTGCGTACCGTATTGGCTCAAATCAATATGAACGAAGGCAAACCGTTGCATGATCCTAAGGTTCGTGCTGCTCTGATTCAGTGCCTGGACCGCGAAACCTACAACAAGGTTCTGCTGAAAGATACCTTTATCCCCGGCAAAGCACCTGTTCCGCCTTCCTTGGACTATGGCTTTGACCAACTGAAGGATCCGAATGCTTACAATCCGGAAAATGCTAAGAAGCTGCTGGCTGAAGCAGGCTGGAAGGATACCAACGGCGACGGCTATGTTGATAAAAACGGCAAGAACCTGGAAATCGACTTCGTATTCTACAGCGGCCGTGCCGAGCTGCCTCTGTATGCAGAAGCTACCCAAGCTGATGCTAAGAAAATCGGTATTAAGGTTAACATGAAGAACGTTGACTATAACGTACTTGACCCGATGCGCCGCAATGGTGAATTTGACTTGATTATTTCCAACATCCTGACTGCTAACACCGGTGACCCGGAAGTTTACCTGAACTGGTACTGGAAGACCAATATCAACGGCAGCCAGCCGCAAAACTCCACCGGCTACAGCAATCCGCAATACGATGCACTGTCTGATAAGCTGGCTGTAGAATTTGATCCGGCTAAACGTCGCGATTACATGATTCAAATGCAGCAAATTCTGCTGGATGACGGCGCAGCTCTGTTCTTTGGCTATCCTAAGACCAACATGGTATCTAAAGCAGGCCTGGCTAACGCTAATATCTTCCCGGCTGACTACTACTGGCTGACCAAAGATGTTTGCCCGAAACAATAATTAATTAAAGAAATAAAGAGGTAATTGTTCAATGCTTCTTGAAGTAAAAGATTTAGACATCAGCTACGGCGACAAGCTCACCGTAACCGGTGCTAGCTTAGAATTGGATAAGGGCGAGATTATGTCCATCGTTGGCGAGTCCGGCAGTGGCAAAACAACCGTTATCCGCGCTATTATGGGTTGCCTGCCTGGTGCTGGCCGCGTTAGCCGCGGCAGCATCATCTTTGATGGCAAGGATGTATTGCAAAATACCCCTGATGAATGGCGCAAAATGTATGGCAGTGAGATGTCCATGATTTTCCAGGACAGTGGCAACATGATTAATCCTATCCGCCGCATCGGCCAACAGTTCATTGACTATGTTCAGGCGCATCAGCCGGATAAGTCCAAGGATCAGGCTTACAAGATGTGCTGCGATATGCTGACTAACGTGCGTCTGCCGAACCCGGAAAATATCATGAACAGCTATCCGTTTGAGCTGTCCGGTGGTATGCGTCAGCGTGTAGGTATTGCTATGGCTATGATTTTCAGCCCGAAAATCCTCCTGGCCGATGAACCTACCAGTGCGTTGGACGTAACTACTCAGGCACAGATTATCCGTCAGATTGTTGATATTCGTGACGAATACGGCGTGGCCGTTATTATGGTTACGCATAACCTGGGCGTTGCTTCCTACGTATCCAACAAGCTGATGGTTATGAAGGGCGGTCATGTTGTGGAATATGGCAAGCGTGAAGACGTTATCGGAAATCCGCAGGATGAATATACGAAGCAGCTGCTTAAGGCAGTACCAGTCATAGGAGGGACGACATATTATGAGCAATAATGAAAAACCAGCCTATGAACGTACTAAACTGGTACTGGAGATTAACCACCTTACCAAAAAATTCGCAGTTGACGGCGGCAAGTTTCTGACTGCCTGCAATGACATCACCCTGCGTGCATACGAAGGCCGTACCCTGGGCATCATCGGTGAATCCGGCTGCGGTAAGAGTACACTGGTGCGTACTCTGCTGCGTATTCACCCTGCTACCAGCGGTGAAGCTATTTTCGAAGGCCACGATTTGATGAAATCTAGCGGTGAACAGCTGCGTCAGGACAGAAAGAACATCCAAATGGTGTTCCAGGATCCTACTGCTGCCTTCAATCCGAAGATGCTTGTTAAGGATATCCTCACCGAGCCTTTGAAAAACTTCGGCCTGATAAAAAACAGCGAGGTAGACGCCAAAGCAGCAGAGCTGCTGGAAATGGTTGAGCTGCCTGCTGAATTCAAGGACCGCTATCCGCACAGTATGTCCGGCGGTCAGCGTCAGCGTCTGGGCATTGCCCGCGCTCTGGCACTTGAACCGAAGATTATCGTGTGCGACGAGGCAACCAGCGCGCTGGACGTTTCTGTACAGGAAAAAATCTGCGAGCTGCTGTGCCGCATTCAAAAAGAAAAAAATATTACCTATCTGTTTATTGCCCATGACCTCGGTCTGGTAGACCTGATGTGCCATCAGGTTGCGGTAATGTACTTGGGTAACCTTGTAGAATGGCTGGAGCACGGCCGCATTGCAGAACAGTGCAAGCATCCGTACACCAAGGCACTTATGGGTGCTGTATTTAAGGTAGACTTCAAGCCGGGAGAAAAGATTGAGCCGTTGGAAGGCGAAATCCCGAGTCCGCTGGACCTGCCGCCGGGATGTCCCTTTGCCAGCCGTTGCGAGCACTGCACCGAGCATTGCGTACAGGTTAAGCCTGAGCTGAAAGAGGTTGAGCACGGCCATTGGGTTGCCTGCCACCTGTTTGATTAAGGCAGTCCTAAAGCAATATGCGCAAGCATAGAGCTTATCTTAAAGTAATTTTCTCCATCAATTTTTATAGTGGGTACGGCGAATGTGCTGTACCCATTTTTTTCTTAGGAATTTTTATCACTAATTTCATGAGTGAGTATTGACTCATACGTTATTTGTGTTATAATATAGGTATCAAAGAATTTACTGAAAGGTGTTATCACCTTTCCTATTATTTTTTATATTACATATGAATAGATACTCATATGAAGAGTGAGACAACCTGAAAAGAAAGGTGGTAGATACAATGAAGAAAGATTTGGAAGATATCCGTAACGGTGCCGGCGATGTAAGAGCATTTCGTCATATTGACGGCCATATCAATAGTGTAGAGGATTACAGCAAGCATCCGGAAGGCTGCACCTGCGGTCACTGCGGTAAGGATCATGATCATAAAACTATGGGACATGTGCCTAAGCATACTCATGGCGATGCTTGTGGTTGCGGACACGACCACGATCATGACCATGACCATGAAGAGCATTCCCATGAGCATGGCGATGATTGCTGCTGTGGTAATGATCATAAGCATGAAGATGAAGAACACGCTCACGCACATGCGCACGGCGACGAATGCGGCTGCGGACATGACCACGACTATGAGCACGAACATACTCATGCGCACGGTGACGAATGTGGCTGCGGACACGACCACGGCCACGAGCATGAACATGCTCACGCACACGGTGACGAGTGTGGCTGCGGACACGACCACGGCCACGAGCATAAACATGCTCATGCACACGGACATCACGTTCCCGGTCATCCTGCTGACTGTAATTGCGAAATCTGCCATCCGCATGAGGAGTACTGCGATGTATGCGGCGAAAGCCTGGCTAATTGCACCTGCCGTATGCCGGATGCCGATAAAATTAAGCGCGTATATATTCTGCAAAACCTTGGCTGTGCTAACTGCGCTGCCAAAATGGAATACAAAATCAAAGAGCTGCCGGGTGTAACCTATGCCAACGTAAGCTTTGCTACCAAGCAGCTGCGCCTCAGCGCTGCTGACCATGAGGCTTTGCTGCCGGAAATTCAAAAAATCTGCACATCTATTGAGTCCGACGTTGTGGTAGTACCGCGTGACCGCCGTCCGCAATTAGGCGGCAAGAGCAGAGTTTATCTGGTGCATAATCTGGACTGCGCTAACTGCGGTGCCAAGATTGAACGTGCGCTGAACGCTATGCCTGAGATTGATGAAGCTACCCTGACCTTTACTACGAAAAAGCTGCGCGTAAGTGCTAAGAATTACAATGGTCTGCTGGAGAAAATGCAGGCTGTAACCGATAAGGTAGAAGAGGGCGTTGTACTGCTGGAGGCTGAAAGCAAGCCTTCTCTGGCTCCTGAGCTGGAGGAACGCAAAAAATCCGGCGGTATCTTCTCCGAGCTGAGCGAAAAGCAGACGATTATAGAAATTGTACTTGGCGGTGCAGTATTCATCATCACCGAATGGCTGGGCTTGGTGCCGGAAGCATATCATATGTACTTCCTGATTTTTGCCTATATTCTGCTTGGCGGACGCATTGTGCTGACTGCTTTGAAGAATATTGCGAAGGGTAATGTATTTGACGAAAACTTCCTCATGACCGTTGCAACATTGGGTGCGTTTGCTATTCAGGCTTGGGAAGAGGCTGTAGGCGTTATGTTCTTCTATCGTGTGGGCGAATACTTTGAGCAGCGTGCGGTGGAAAAGAGCCGTGGCCAGATTATGGACGCTGTTGACCTGCGTCCTGAGGTTGTCAACCTGCTGGTAGGCGAAGATGTGAAGGTTATTCCTGCCGCTGACGCACACGTAGGCGATATCCTGCTGGTGCGCGTAGGCGACCGTATTCCTCTGGATGGCGTTGTTATCGACGGCGAAAGTCTGGTAGATACCTCTCCTGTAACCGGCGAGCCTGTGCCTGTAAAACGCAAATATGGCGATGAGGTTGTTTCCGGTTGCGTGAACACCTCCGGTATGCTGAAAATCCGTGTAGAAAAGGTTCTGGAAGAGTCCATGGTAACCCGCATTCTGGACAGCGTAGAGAACGCTGCTGCCAGCAAGCCGACTATCGACCGCTTCATTACCCGCTTCGCACGTATCTATACTCCGTTTGTTGTTGCTGCCGCAGTACTGACTGCTGTGATTCCGTCCCTGATTACTGGCGACTGGAATAAATGGATTTACACCGCGCTGACCTTCCTTGTTATCAGCTGCCCCTGCGCACTGGTGCTGAGCGTGCCGCTGGCTTTCTTCTCCGGCATCGGCGCCGGCTCCAAGTACGGCATTCTCTTTAAGGGCGGCGTTGCTATGGAGGCTTTGAAAAACATTGCTGCCGTAGTTATGGATAAAACCGGTACCGTTACCAAGGGTAACTTCGTGCTGCAGAAGGTTAATGCTGCCGAAGGCATGAAAGCTGACGAGCTGCTGCGCCTGTGTGCAAGTGCAGAGCTTGTTTCTACCCACCCGATTGCCGTAAGCATTGTAGAGGCTGCTAAGGCTGAAAAGCTTGAGCTTGTACGCCCCGATAAATTTGAAGAAATTGCCGGTGAAGGCCTGGTTGCGTACTTTGGCGCACGCAAGGTTCTGTGCGGCAATACCAAGCTGCTGCAACGCTTTAACGTTGAATACGGCGGCTATACTCCTACCGAAAGCGGCAGTGAGGTGCTTGTGGCCGACAATGGCTTATACATGGGCCAGCTGCTGATTAACGATACTCTGAAGGAAGATGCCAAGGAAGCAATTGCTTCGCTGAAGGCACAAGGCCTGGTAACTGCTATGCTCACCGGCGATGCGCAGAAGGAAGCGCAGGCTGTGGCTAAGGAAGCAGGTATTGACGAGGTACGCGCTCAGCTGCTGCCGCAGGATAAGCTTAGCGAGCTTAATATGCTGCGCAACAAGTACGGCCCGGTTATGTTCGTTGGTGACGGCATTAACGATGCGCCTGTATTAGCCGGTGCGGATGCCGGCGCTGCTATGGGCAGCGGTGCAGATGCAGCGATTGAGGCTGCCGACGTTGTCTTCATGAATTCCGAAGTGAAGGCTATTCCGCAAGCGATTGCTATCGCGCGTGCAACAGGCGCGATTGCCTGGCAGAACGTAATTTTCGCTCTGACTGTTAAGGTTATCATTATGATTGCAGGCCTTATGGGCTATGCTTCTATGTGGGCGGCAGTCTTTGCGGATACCGGTGTATCGCTGCTGTGCGTGCTGAATTCTATCCGTATTCTCTACAAAAAGATATAATAAAAAGCTATAGCTAATATGCTGATTTGCTTTACATCGGCTGACTATAAAGTCAGCCGATGTTTTTTTTGTAAACATGACAGCGTAAGCTAACCAATTTTGTAAATTAGCGTAGGATTTTACAAAAAATGCTTGACAAAAATTTATAGCTGGCGTAAACTTTCAATAGTAGTTAGGAGTGTCTAACTGCTATTGAAATCGTGTCAAGTTAGTATCTGCTAACAATTTTTTTGGAGGGAATTATGATGCCTTTATTAATGGCCCGTCGTGGCGAGACTAACAAGATTAGCGCTGTTCACGGCAAGGATGAAATCAAACGCTTTCTGGCTAACCTGGGCTTTGTAGAAGGCTCAGATGTAACTGTTATTTCTGAAATTGACGGTAATCTTATTGTCAATGTGAAGGATGCCCGCATTGCCCTGAGCAAGCAGATGGCAGCCAAAATATTTATCTGATGCAAGTGGAGGGTGTTATGAAAACATTAAAAGAAGTTCCTGTTGGTGAAACAGTTACCGTTGCTAAGCTCGTTGGCGAGGGTGCGGTAAAAAGACGTATTATGGATATGGGCGTGACTAAAGGTGTGAGCGTATTCGTACGTAAGGTTGCACCGCTGGGTGATCCGGTGGAGGTAACAGTACGTGGCTATGAGCTGACTTTGCGTAATGGCGAGGCTGAACACATCGTTGTAGAATAATTTGGAGGGAAAAGATGAAACAGATCAAGATTGCCCTGATTGGTAACCCTAACTGCGGCAAAACAACAATGTTTAATGATTTGACAGGTTCCAACCAATATGTTGGTAACTGGCCCGGCGTAACTGTAGAGAAAAAAGAAGGCGGCCTTAAAGGTCATGATGATGTAATTATTACCGACCTGCCCGGTATTTACTCCTTGTCCCCGTACACTTTGGAGGAGGTTGTTTCTCGTAACTATTTGCTGCAAAATGATGTTGATGGTGTGCTGAATCTGGTTGACGGCTCTAACATCGAACGTAACCTGTACCTGACTACCCAGGTTATGGAGATGGGTTATCCTGTAACTATTGCTTTGAACATGATTGATATCGTCCGCAAGAACGGCGATAAGATTGATACCGCTAAGCTGGCTGCCGAGCTTGGCTGCGAGATTGTGGAAACCTCCGCACTGCAGGGTGAAGGTACCGGTGAGGCTGCCGAAAAAGCAATTAAAGCTGTCGGCGGTGCTGCACCGAAATATATGCGCTTCTGCAGCGAGGTTGAGGATGCTCTAACTGCGATTGCCCGCGAAGCCGGCAACAAGGTTCACGGTATTAGCGAGCGTTGGCTGCTGGTCAAGCTGTTTGAGCGTGATAAGAAGATTGCTGAAGCTTTGGGCCTGAGCGAAGGAGAGCAGGCTAAGATTGAAGAAATCGTTGCAGCCTGCGAGGAAGCACTTGATGATGATGCCGAAAGCATTATTACCAACGAGCGTTATAACTACATTGGCGAGCTGATGAGCAATGCTGTTGTCAAAGGCCATACCGGTCTGACGATTTCCGATAAAATCGACAGCATTGTAACGAATCGTTTCCTGGCTTTGCCGATTTTCGCGATTATCATGTTCCTGGTTTACTATATCGCTGTAGAAACTATCGGTACGGTTGTAACCGACTTTACTAATGATACACTGTTCGGCGAATGGATTCAGCCTTGGGTGCAGGAGCACATGGAGGCTGCCGAATGTGAGGATTGGCTGGTATCTCTTGTTGTTGACGGTATTATCGGCGGCATTGGCGCACCGATTGGCTTTGCTCCGCAGATGGCGATTGTTTTCCTGCTGTTGAGCTTTTTGGAGGACTGCGGTTATATGGCGCGTGTAGCCTTCATTATGGACCGTTTCTTCCGTCAGTTCGGGATGAACGGCAAGAGCTTCATTCCTCTGCTGATTTCCGCAGGTTGCGGCGTACCGGGTATTATGGCTTCCCGTACTATTGAAAACGAAACCGACCGCCGTCTGACTATCATGACTACAACTTTTGTTCCCTGTGGTGCTAAGCTGCCTGTTATTGCTTTGCTTTCCGGCGCTATTATGGGCGGTGACTGGTACATGGCACCGATTATGTACTTCGTAGGCTTCTTTGCTGTTATTACTGCCTGCATCATTCTGAAAAAGACTGAGCTGTTTGCCGGTGATCCTGCTCCGTTCGTTATGGAGCTGCCGCCGTACCATCTGCCTGCTGCTAAGAACGTGTTGCTGCATACCTGGGAGCGTGTTGCTGGCTTCCTGAAAAAAGCCGGTACTATTATTTTCCTGTGCTGCGTTGTTATGTGGTTCCTGGCAAGCTTTGGTATTGATGAAGGCTCTGTTGCTATGGTTGATACTGAAAAGAGCTTTGTTGCTTACATCGGTAACGGTCTTGCTCCTATATTCGCTCCTCTGGGCTTTGACAGCTGGCAGGCTGTGGCTGCTGCCTTCTCCGGCTTTGTGGCTAAGGAGTCTATCGTCAGCACGATGGCTATTCTTTCCGGTCTGGCTGAGGCTGCCGAGGATGAGCCTGATTTGTGGACTGCTGTTATGGCGTTCTTCCCGAGTACTGTTGCAGCGTTCTCCTTCCTGGTGTTCAATCTGCTGGATTCTCCCTGCCTGGCAGCGATTTCCACTATGAGCCAGGAGATGAACAGCAAGAAGTGGACCTGGGCAACTATCCTCTTCCAAAACCTGTATGCTTACAGCATCTGCCTGATGGTCTACCAGTTCGGCAGAGTGCTTGTCGGTGGTGAAGCGTTCAGCTTCGGTACTGGCGTGGCTGTCGTTTTCCTGATTGCGTTTCTGTATCTGCTCTTCCGTCCGGCTAAGAAATATAACAAAGAGACGGTTATGAGCATTGATGCAAAATAAAAGAGGTGTTTCGTATGGCAACCTGGATTATTGGTCTGATTATTGTTGGTTGTGTGTATTTGGCATCCAAGCAGGTCATCAAGGCACATAAAACCGGTGGCTGCATTGGCTGTGATGCCGGCGGTGGTAAGGCTTGCTGCCCGCATTGCAAGCATACGACAACTGTAAATCTTCGTAAGAAATAATTTTAGTATGATGAGTATTGAAGGGCCGCGCGTTCGCTCGGCTCTTTTTGTGTTTGTGTGAGCTTTAGCTTAACCTTCTTGCCTGCCCCATAGGGGAAGGTGCCGAACGAAGTGAGGCGGAAGGGGGTTATGTGCATCGCAATTGATATATCGCAACCCTTCCGTCTGCTCGCAAAGCTCGCAGCCACATTCCCTTTCAGAGAAGATATAATGATATATTGAAACTCTAATTTTCTATATGCTCCCTGCAAGGGAGCTGGCATCGCCGTAGGCGATGACTGAGGGTTGTGCCCCTTGGGGAAGGTACTCTTTTTCCTACACTATATAGTAACAAAATATTAACAAAACACTATATGTTGACAATTACGGAATTTTGTGTATAATAGAGTCATAACCTAATGCAGTCTGCTTCCTGACGGATAAGTGGAATTGACCACGTGGAGGCAGATGAATGTATGCGCCGACCGTCTGGGCAAAATCGCCCAGACGTTTTTTCTTTATAAGGAGCAAAAGAGAAAACCCGGGTGACTAGGTAATACTTATAAAGAGAGGTATTCATGATGCAACAGACAAAAAACAGATGGCTGATCGTGCTGGCAGCCATCGGCATTCACATCAGCATTGGCAGCGTATACGCATGGAGTGTACTGACGAAGCCTATTATGCAGGCTATGGGTTTTTCGCTGAAGGAGGTTACCTGGACCTTTTCGCTGGCGATTTTGTTCTTGGGAACTTCAGCAGGCTTTTTGGGAACGTATGTTGAAAAATACGGACCGCGCCGCAGCGGTCTGATATCCATGTGCTTTTTCGTAAGCGGTCTGCTGGGTACGGCCTATGCACTGACGCAGCACAGCCTGCTGCTGTTATATCTTTTTTACGGCGTTATCGGCGGTATCGGTCTGGGAACAGGCTATATTACGCCGGTGTCTACACTGGTGAAGTGGTTCCCCAATAATCGCGGTCTTGCAACCGGCTTGGCGATTATGGGCTTTGGCTTTGCCAGCCTCGTTGCAGGTCCGTTGATGCAGATTTTGATTGCTAAATACGGCCTGGTAGAAAACTTTGTGATTCTGGCCTGCATCTACGCAGTAGTGATGACTGCTTCCGCGCTTTATCTGGAGCCGCCTAAGCAGGAAACTGCAGCAGGCAAAGGACAGTTTAAGGCAAAGATGCCTGAGCATGTGCAGTACTCCGTGAAGGAGGCTATGCACACCTGGCAGTTTTATGCTTTGTGGTGGATTTTCTTTACGAACATCACCTGCGGTATCGGTCTTTTGGCTGTGGCTTCGCCTATGGCACAGGAGGTTATCGGTATGTCTCCGATTGCGGCGGCGTCTATGGTTGGCATCATCGGCTTGCTGAATGGCGGTGGTCGTATTGTGTGGTCCACTATTTCCGACTACATTGGTCGCGCAAATACCTATCTGGCATTTTTCGTGATTCAGATTGTGGCCTTCTACCTTTTGGGTGGCGTAAATGAAAGCTTTATGTTCCAACTGCTGGTGTTTATCATCATCACCTGCTACGGCGGCGGCTTTTCCTGCATGCCGGCATATCTGAGCGATTTGTTCGGCACCAAGCAGCTGAGCGCAATTCACGGACGTATTTTAACAGCGTGGGGCCTGGCAGGTATTGCAGGACCGCTGCTTTTATCCGTAATTTACGAGCGCACACACAGCTACAGCTTTACGCTGTACTTCTTCAGCGCCTGCTTTGTAGTAAGCCTGCTGCTGGCAGCAGTGCTTAAGCTGAAGGGCAAAACTGCCTGAGCTTTTGCCTGAAGAAGTAATTTCCACTGAAAAATAACTTTTTTAGCTCAAAAAACGAAATATTTTAAGCGTCCTACCCTAAAACATGTTTTGGGGTAGGGCGCTTTTTCGTTACCGGGCATATAATAAGCGTAGAGAAAAGCAAAAAGCTTAAGCAGATGTAAAAAAGGGGGCGTACATTATGAAAAAGCATTTTAAGTATTTGGCTGCGGCAGGTTTGATTGCTGCGCTGTTTTTGTCGGCGGGCTGCGTAGATGATGCCAAGGACAAGAAGCCTGCGCCTGAGACGGAGAAGAGGGTGGAGAATGTTGTAGTAAAACCTCAGGACGGGAAATATTACAGATATCCCGATTACATTAATGATGTGACCAAAACACCGAAGATGACACCGGAAATAGTTAAGTACATTGATGATTTTGCTTCGACGCTTAAATTCCACCCGGATTCCAAGGGCAAATTCACCAATACCTCCCTGATAAAGAATCCGGAAGAAACAACTCACTATATCAATATGTCTGCCCTTGGACCCAATCATAACAATAAGATAAAGTTTAAAAATTCCAAAGGTAAGGAAGTTTATCAGCAGGAGGTTTACAGCATCAATATGACGATAGATGCCGCTACCGATAAATTAAAGTCTGTAAGATGCTCTATTTTCGAACAGAATCCGGATATTCCTGACGGTCAAACTACATATGTTGTGAAAAAAAGATTTGATTGACCTGTTTTAGCATAAATCAATAAAAATTTTAAGCGTCCTACCCTAAAACGGCTTTTGGGGTGGGGCGCTTTTTAGTTCCATAGCATATAATAAGCGTAGAGAAAAGCAAAAGCTTAAGCAGATGAAAAAAAGGAGGCGAAGATTATGAAAAAGCAATTTAAGTATGTGGCTGCGGCGGGCTTGGTTGCAGCACTGCTTTTGGCAGCAGGCTGCGGTGATGATGCCAAGGACAAAAAGCCTGCGCCTGAGCCCGATAAGAAGGTGGAGAATGTTGTAGCAAAACCTCAGGATGGAAAATATTACAGATATCCCAGTTACATTAAGGATGTGACGAAAACACCTAAAATTACGCCGGAAATGCTTAAGTACATTGATGATTTTGCATAGACGCTTGAATTCCATCCGTCTTACAATGGTAAATTCGTCAATGATTCCAAGATAAATAATCCTGATGAAAAATATCATGCTATTTATCTGTATGCCCTTGGACCCAAGCATAACAATAAGGTAAAGTTTAAAAATTCCAAAGGTAAGGAAGTTTATCAGCATCAGGTTTACACCATCAATATGCAGTCAGAGGCTGCTACCGATAAATTAACGTCTGTACTATGCTCTATTTTCGAGCAGAATCCGGATATTCCTGATGGCAAAACTACATATGTTGTGAGAAAATCCTTTGATTGAGGTGCACTTTGCAATGGTGTTATGGTATTTACTAAGAAAGAAATGCTTATCTTAACAAGCTGCCGATGAAAAGCAGTATATGTGGCGGTGAGATAAGTGAACTGCTGTGAGCCGCTGCGCGTGAGCGTGGCGGCTTTTTGAAGTGGGCTAGCGTAAAGTTTTTGTAGGAAAAACGGGAAATAAAAATAAAAGAGAACACCAAATTGTGTTATGATTAAGTGACCAAACAAAAACAAATACACAATGGAGGTGTTCTCTTTGCATACTAGTATACAACGTTTTGTCGCATTTGGCACTTATAATTTGCAAAAAGCTATTGAAAAATTTATTTCCCATCCGGAAGACATAGCTAGCTTTGTTAACGATGTTCAACAAGAAGTTCTGAAGTTTGGTCTGGATATTATTTCTGAGACGTTGGAGGATTGCAACCAATTCCTCGTAGAAAGTGAAGCAAGAAAGCAGAAATGGCATGTAGTTCGTACTGACTTGAAGCAGCTACTTACTTCCATGGGACCAATTATATTTCATAAAACTCTATTTAAACATAAGGCAACTGGCAAGAGCGAGTATCTTTTAGATAAATATCTAAAGATAGAGAGCCATGAACGTATTAGTGAGGACGCCAAGGCATGTATCCTTAAAGAAGCTTCTCAGACCTCTTACCGGAAAGCAGGTGAAAACGCCAGCATTCTGGATATGGTGAGCAAACAGGCCGTTATGGACATAGTCCATGAGTTGCATTTCCCCAAAGAGAAATATAGCGGGGAGAAAAAGGTAGTAAAATACCTTTATGTAGATGCTGACGAGGACCATATTGCATTACAGAAGGCAGGAGAATTGCATTCTACAATTACCAAAATGGTATATGTCTACGAAGGCATAGAGTCTGAATATCCTGGAAGCAAACGCAGGAGATTAGTAAATCCACACTACTTCTGTGGCCTATATTCAGGCAAGGAGAATAAAAGGTTATGGGTACAAGTATATAGATATATTGAACAACATTATGATTTAGATAAGATAAAAAGAATTTATATAAATGCGGATGGAGGTATGTGGATAAAAACAGCCTTGTCACACCTAGATAAGTCTAAATATGTTTTGGATGGTTTTCATCTTAACCAAACCCTGTTTAGGATGACAGCATGCCTTAAAGGAGCAGCAGGAGACGCAAGAAGTAGAATTTGTTCTCTGATTGCAGCAGGAAAACCAAAAGAATTGCAGAAATTAGTAAAGAAAATAGCAGAAGGAACGGATACCAAAGCGGATGAGAAGAGGCTATTGGATGGTCTAGATTATCTTCTGAATAATTTCAAAGCTGCCCAAGCTAGATTAAGTAGGGCCAAAGGACTGGTGGCATGCAGCGCAGAAGGGCATGTGAGCCATGTATTGAGCGCTAGAATGAGTAGTAGGCCAATGGCGTGGAGTTTGGTAGGTGCTGATGCAATGGCAAGGCTCAGAGCATACAGCTTGAACGGCGGAAAGATGATAGATCTTGTTAGATTCCAAAAGAAGCCTATTGAAATCGAAGAAGATGAGATTTGCTTTACACCACAACAAATGATTGCTTTTGAAAACAAAGCTCGCAGACCCTATGGTAAATATTTTGATGGAATTCAGTGTGGAGTAAGCTCCCAGACCATTAAAAAGATGTGGTTCCAACACCAAGTTAGACTTTGAGAATGCTTGGCGGCCCTTGAATGGTATGCCAAGCTCGAATAACTTAATTAGTAAGACAAAATTGGTGGAGTCTGTCCTTTTGATTCCTACAGTAAACTGACGCGGCCTTGAAGTGGTAAATAGTTATCAAAAAGTTATTCGTGTGATATAATTTGAGTAGAGCTGATCAGCAATTTATGAGGTGGTGAAAATATGGAGAACAAAGATACAGCTTATTTGAGCAACAAAGATGGGTTTACGACTTTTTCTTATGGTGGTTATGATTTTCGTTTTAAAACATCAGATAGGTTAGTGAAATATTTAAAAGTTAAAGAATGGGATGCTCCATATGGATACATTGTTGTTGATTGTTTGCACGAAAAGTTAGGTGTGGTTGAAGACTATATTGATTTGCTTCCCATGCTGGATAACTTATATTTTAATGCTAAGAAATTTTTAGCGCCGATAAAAAAAGTGGAGGTGCGTTATGGCTGATGTTCAAAAATTAGCAGATGCTGCTGAGGTTATCGTTCAAGGATATGCGTTTATTGATAGGGGCGAGGGTGTAACTGTTATAAATTTGCATAAGCCTGATCATGCTGCTTATTTCTATAATCATGAGCTTGTAGAAACTAATATGGATGATATCGAAGCGTATAAAGTCAACAAGCTTTATCAGGCTAATGTGAAGTATATGGAGAAGGATTATGCCAAAGTACTTTGATTTTAAAGTTTGCGGATATTATCTTTATTTTACAAATAAGTGCATTATTGAATGTATGCATGTACATGCTAGTGATAAAAGACTTTCAGAAGCGGGTTCAGCAAAGTTTATTGTAAAAGGTAACGGCGATACAGAACTGATGAAGCAAGGTACGTTAAATGATTTGGATGTACGTAAAATACAAGGATTTATCAAAGAACATTATGTAGAAATGTATGACTTGTGGTCAGCATGGAGTGATAATGGATATTATAGGGGAAAGTAATAATATGCCTTTGATTTGGGAGATGGCTAGGGAGAAAGAGCTTGGGGTAGCTGTGCCGTTTTTGCCATAACGTGTGTAGTATAATGCAAATTAAGATGAATTAAAAATATTCTTGTTGGAGGTATAGTTCATGTCAGGAATAGGTCCGTGTTTAATTTTTCTTTTTTTAGCGCCAATTATATTCGTTGCGTTGATTGCATTCGATTCTGCTAAGAAAATGAAGCCTGAGCAAGATAATTCTTCTATTTGTGATAATACTAGAGCAACTGAGCTTCCTAGCTCTAGTCCTATTGCCAAAACAGATGCTTATGCTGTGTCTGCTTTGAAGAAAGATCGCTATAATCCTAATAATAAAGAAACTCGTGCTTTAGAATTTAATAGAATATTAAGTGAAAATAATAATGAGAGTAAGCGTGTAGCTAAAAAACAAAAAGATTATAGCTTAGTTAATGATGCGTATTATAAAGCTTATAACGAAGTGGAATCAATGATGACAGATTATAATGCAGCTAAAGAAATTACTAATAATCGTGCGGATTTAGCTACTTTTGAAGATGGCTATCATTTTGATAATTATGCTGAAGATTTTAAACAGGACACTGACAGCGATAATGAGAATTATTGACGTAATATAAGTTTTGGAGGTTAAGGGTATGTCTGACACAAATAACCCTAACAACTTTGAATTTCCATTTCAAAAGAAGCATATTAATGCTTGCTCTGGTGTTGAAGAATTATTGCCTCTGTGGAAATTAGCACATAAATGCGAAGTTAATACAGACTATATTACCGGAAATGTACCTGGTTATGCTTTTTTACCTGATGGGATAATTAACGAAGAAAGTTTTGCTAAAAGTTCGCCAAGAATTTTGTTTATTGCTAAAGAAGCTTATTGGTATGGTGAACACGATGATGATAAAGCGGCTACTAAAAATGCTGAAACTGTTATGTTTTGGCATCGCAGGGTAGCTTATGGTGAAGTGCCGGAAACGATTTTCTCTAAGCGTCTTGCTATGCTGGCTAATGCTATTTTTAATGATGATTTTAAGACGATAAATAAAGACCATACCGCTTTGCGTTCTGTCGCAGTTATAAATTTGAATAAGCGTGGAGGGTTTGTTGGTTGCGTATGGAAAACTTTAGAGGAAT
The DNA here is from genome assembly GCF_023497905.1 of Phascolarctobacterium succinatutens. Lineage (NCBI taxonomy): Bacteria > Bacillati > Bacillota > Negativicutes > Acidaminococcales > Acidaminococcaceae > Phascolarctobacterium > Phascolarctobacterium succinatutens. The sequence continues at coordinate 386,642 of NZ_CP097284.1, forward strand.
ATGTAAAACGGTATGCTGAATTTATCAGCCAAGAGATAGAATTAATTTCTCCTGAATTAATAGTGTGTTGTGGAGATGGAGTACGCTGGCTGTTAGAAAATTATATTCGATTAGATAAGCAAATCAATGTTATTTCATTGTACCACCCTAGCTGTTGGAGTATTAGCGATGAAAAATATCTTCAGATGCTGCAAAAAGCTCTTGCAGGTAATGTTGTAAGTGATAGTGAAACTCTTTCCGTTATAGAAAATGCAATTGAAAGTGAAAATAAAAACCTTTCTGCTGATAAAGATATAATTGAAAGCGAAAATGTCGAACTTCCTGCTACGAAAAATGTAATTGAAAAAGAAGATTCGGCTAGAAGTACTTATATGAAGATGTATGGTGCTGGGACTACATTCCAATTTAACAAAAAAGCAAATGTTTATTATGATACGTTAGCACACAGTCCGCAAAACTATCCATATATAGCTTTATATACGGATAAGGCAGTAAGAGCTATAGGTAAGGTGAATGCTGTTATTGTAACTGAATTTGCAGATAATGTATTACTGTATCGTGCTGAACAGGGTGAAATAACAGATGAACGTAAGCAGACGATACTTGAAGCTATAGAGGATGGTAAAAAGTATGGTTACAATTTGCTTAGATGTCCGCATAAATACTTTTTTGTTGAGCAATTTTTCCAGACGGAATATAAAAAGACTTCGTATGGTGGAGCGCGATTTGTTAAAGTGTTTGATTTAAACAAATTGCTGGGAATTGATGAATTGCCTTCAACAGAAGAAATAGCCAATATACTTGCTGAAAAAACATGGGAGTGAGAATAATTGCTTTATTTCTCCTCTTGACAATCCCACCTGTTCCTTGCTAAGATATAGAGTATAACAAAATATCTACAGGCAAGGAACGAGAGGCTTATCTCCGTAAAGCCACTAAAGAGAAGCAGCGGTTGGTGCAAGCTGTGTGGCGGTGAGGTGAGTGTAGCTCGGGAGCTGTTTTGCTGAACATTGCAGTAGGCAAAAACGTGCGCACACGTTACGTGCATTGAGTGCCTTGTGCAAAAAGCATGAGGAAGATAGGTGGTACCACGATTATTCGCCCTGTCCGTAAAGGACAGGGCTTGTTTATTTTAAGGAGGAATTTTTTTATGTGTGAAGAGCATAATATCCCTAAGGTTTATGATCCTGCTTCCGTAGAGAAGAAATGGTATAAATTCTGGGAAGAGCATCGTTATTTTCATGCCGAAGTAGAAGAGGGCAAGGACGCCTTTAGTATTGTTATCCCCCCACCGAACATCACCGGTCAGCTGCATATGGGCCATGCGCTGGATAATACTCTGCAGGATATTTTAATCCGCTGGCACCGCATGATGGGCCACAACACCCTGTGGATGCCCGGCTACGACCATGCAGGCCTGGCAACCCAGATTAAGGTTGAAGAGGTTATCAAAAAAGAGGAAGGTAAGACTCGTTACGACCTGGGCCGCGAAGAGTTCCTGAAACGCGTTTGGGAATGGAAGGAGCAATACGGCGACCGCATTATCAACCAGCTGAAGCATCTGGGCGTTTCCTGCGACTGGGAGCGTAAGCGCTTCACTATGGATGAGGGCTGCTCCAAGGCTGTTCGCGAGGTTTTCTGCACTCTGTTTGAAAAGGGCCTGATTTACAAAGGCACCCGTATCACCAACTGGTGCGTAAACTGCAACACCGCACTGAGCGATATTGAGGTTGAGCATAAGGATGACCCGGGCCATCTCTGGTACATCAACTACCCGGTAGTTGAAGAAGAAGGCCGCAGCCTGATGATTGCTACCACCCGTCCGGAAACTCTGCCCGGCGATACTGCTGTAGCAGTTAACCCGGAAGACCCGCGTTATGGCGATTTGGTTGGCAAAACCCTGCGTCTGCCGACTACCGACAGAATTATTCCTATTATCGCCGACAGCTATGTTGATACCAAATTCGGTACCGGCGCTGTAAAAATTACTCCATCCCATGATCCTAACGACTATGAGATGGGTATCCGCCACAACCTGCCGAGCATCGTTGTTATCGGCATGGACGGCATTATGACTAAAGAAGCAGGCAAGTACGAAGGCATGACTCGTGAGGAATGCCGTAAGGCGATTGTTGCCGATTTGAAGGCTGACGGTTATCTGGTTAAGGTTGAAGAGCATTCCCATGCTGTTGGTCACTGCCAACGCTGCGGCCATGCTGTTGAATCTCAGGTTTCCACCCAATGGTTCGTTAAGATGGAGCCTTTGGTTAAGGCTGCTGTTGATTGCGTTGAAGACGGTCGTACTCAGTTCGTACCGGAACGCTTCACCAAAACCTATACCGGCTGGATGGATAACATCCGTGACTGGTGTATTTCCCGTCAGATTTGGTGGGGCCACCGCATTCCTGTATGGTACTGCGATGACTGCGGCGAAATGAGCGCCAGCCGTACCGATTTGACTGTCTGCCCGAAATGCGGCAGCGCACATATCCATCAGGACGAGGATGCACTGGACACCTGGTTCAGCTCCGCTCTGTGGCCGTTCTCTACCATGGGCTGGCCGGATAAAACTCCGCTGCTGAAGCAATTCTATCCGACAAGCGTACTCGTAACCGGTTACGATATCATCTTCTTCTGGGTTGCACGTATGCTGATTATGGGTATGGAATTCATGCATGAGATTCCGTTCGACAAGGTATTTATCCATGGTCTGGTTCGCGACAGCCAGGGCCGCAAGATGTCCAAATCCCTTGGCAACGGCATCGACCCGCTGGAGGTTATTGACCAATACGGCGCTGATACCCTGCGCTTTATGCTGATTACCGGCAACACCCCGGGCAACGATATGCGTTTCTACTGGGAGCGCGTTGAGGCAACCCGTAACTTTGCCAACAAGATCTGGAACGCTTCCCGTTTCGCTCTGATGAACATGGAAGGCTACGATGCCAACGCTAAGCTGGCTCCGTATACTCTGGCAGATAAATGGATTCTTTCCCGTCTGCAGCACACCGCTAAGAGCGTTACCGAAATGCTGGAGAAGTTCGAGCTTGGCGAAGCAGGCCGCATGATTTACGACTTCATCTGGGGCGAGGTTTGCGACTGGTACATCGAGCTTGCTAAACCGCGTCTGTATAATAAAGAAAACGCCGAAGAGCGTGCAACCGCACAGCATGTTCTGGCAACCGTACTGACCAGCGCTATGCAACTGCTGCATCCGTACATGCCGTTCATCACCGAGGAAATTTACCAATGCCTGCCGCATGAAGCAGAAAGCATTATGATTTCCAAGTGGCCTGAGGCTGACGAAGCTCTGATGGACGACGAGGCTGAGCGTCTGATGGGCGCAATTATGGAAAGCATTAAGGCTATCCGTAACATGCGTGCAGAAGTAAACGTACCGCCCGGAAAGAAGGTTCCGGCAACCATGCTGGCTGCTGCCGACCTGAAGGACGGCATTGAGGCTAACGCCGACTACATACACCTGATGGGCGCTATCAGCGAGCTGACTGTGCTGGCTGACAATGCTGCTAAACCGGAAAATGCTATGGCTGCAGTTGTAGCAGGCATTGAGGTTTATCTGCCGCTGGCAGGCCTGATTGATGTCGAGAAGGAAAATGCCCGCCTGAATAAAGAGCTGGCTGCTATCGACAAGGAGCTGAGCCGTGTTGAAGGTAAGCTGGGCAACGCCGGCTTCCTGGCTAAAGCACCTGAGGCTGTTATCGAAAAAGAGAAGGCTAAGGCTGAAGAGCTGAACGGTAAAAAGGCTGCGATTAACGAGCGCCTGGAATACCTGAAGACTCTCTGATAAAACCGTACAAACCGTACAAACCGTACAAAACCGTACAAAACCGTACACCCCCTTGCCACACAAGGATTTGGGGCTGTACGGTTTTTGCATGTGTACGGTATGGAGTTGGCGGATATTAAAATGTCCTCATGAAAATGTAGTGAGTACCTCAAAATAGGCTCATGAAATTGTAATAAATGCCAAAAATATCCTCATGAAATTGTTGTCAGTACCCAGAAATAGGCTCATTTTTTGTTGAAGGAGTATTTGCGCAGCTTTGGCAAGTAGGCCTGGCTAGCGTAAAGTTTTTGTAGGAAAAACGGGAAATAAAAATAAAAGAGAACACCAAATTGTGTTATGATTAAGTGACCAAACAAAAACAAATACACAATGGAGGTGTTCTCTTTGCATACTAGTATACAACGTTTTGTCGCATTTGGCACTTATAATTTGCAAAAAGCTATTGAAAAATTTATTTCCCATCCGGAAGACATAGCTAGCTTTGTTAACGATGTTCAACAAGAAGTTCTGAAGTTTGGTCTGGATATTATTTCTGAGACGTTGGAGGATTGCAACCAATTCCTCGTAGAAAGTGAAGCAAGAAAGCAGAAATGGCATGTAGTTCGTACTGACTTGAAGCAGCTACTTACTTCCATGGGACCAATTATATTTCATAAAACTCTATTTAAACATAAGGCAACTGGCAAGAGCGAGTATCTTTTAGATAAATATCTAAAGATAGAGAGCCATGAACGTATTAGTGAGGACGCCAAGGCATGTATCCTTAAAGAAGCTTCTCAGACCTCTTACCGGAAAGCAGGTGAAAACGCCAGCATTCTGGATATGGTGAGCAAACAGGCCGTTATGGACATAGTCCATGAGTTGCATTTCCCCAAAGAGAAATATAGCGGGGAGAAAAAGGTAGTAAAATACCTTTATGTAGATGCTGACGAGGACCATATTGCATTACAGAAGGCAGGAGAATTGCATTCTACAATTACCAAAATGGTATATGTCTACGAAGGCATAGAGTCTGAATATCCTGGAAGCAAACGCAGGAGATTAGTAAATCCACACTACTTCTGTGGCCTATATTCAGGCAAGGAGAATAAAAGGTTATGGGTACAAGTATATAGATATATTGAACAACATTATGATTTAGATAAGATAAAAAGAATTTATATAAATGCGGATGGAGGTATGTGGATAAAAACAGCCTTGTCACACCTAGATAAGTCTAAATATGTTTTGGATGGTTTTCATCTTAACCAAACCCTGTTTAGGATGACAGCATGCCTTAAAGGAGCAGCAGGAGACGCAAGAAGTAGAATTTGTTCTCTGATTGCAGCAGGAAAACCAAAAGAATTGCAGAAATTAGTAAAGAAAATAGCAGAAGGAACGGATACCAAAGCGGATGAGAAGAGGCTATTGGATGGTCTAGATTATCTTCTGAATAATTTCAAAGCTGCCCAAGCTAGATTAAGTAGGGCCAAAGGACTGGTGGCATGCAGCGCAGAAGGGCATGTGAGCCATGTATTGAGCGCTAGAATGAGTAGTAGGCCAATGGCGTGGAGTTTGGTAGGTGCTGATGCAATGGCAAGGCTCAGAGCATACAGCTTGAACGGCGGAAAGATGATAGATCTTGTTAGATTCCAAAAGAAGCCTATTGAAATCGAAGAAGATGAGATTTGCTTTACACCACAACAAATGATTGCTTTTGAAAACAAAGCTCGCAGACCCTATGGTAAATATTTTGATGGAATTCAGTGTGGAGTAAGCTCCCAGACCATTAAAAAGATGTGGTTCCAACACCAAGTTAGACTTTGAGAATGCTTGGCGGCCCTTGAATGGTATGCCAAGCTCGAATAACTTAATTAGTAAGACAAAATTGGTGGAGTCTGTCCTTTTGATTCCTACAGTAAACTGACGCGGCCGTACGCTTTTTACTCTCTTGAATTGCAGTGCTTCTTGGGTTACAATAAAAGAAAAAGGGGGCGATGAAAATGGCTAAATTCTGTACTAATTGCGGAAGTGAAATTAAACCAGGTACCAAATTTTGCGAGAATTGCGGACAAAAGCTGGAGCAGGAGCAAAAGCCGCAGGAGGGAGCAGGCGGAATTGCCGCGGCTGCCGGAGCTGCTGATGCAGCCGGTGCTGCTTCTGGTGCCGATGCAAGCTATAAAAAAAGCATTTGCGACAGCCATGATAATTTTGAGTCGGGAGCTAAGGCTGATGCTGCGCAGGTAAATCATAATACCGATGGTCAGGCAAATACCTATAATAATTTTGCTGCTGATAATCAGCAAAAGTTTGCGGATGAACGTTTTGGCAGCAATGATGATAACGGTTCTGCCGCTTATAATACACCGCCGAGAGCAGGCAAGAAGTTTTTGAATCTTGGCGAAGGCCTGGACCTGCTGTTTAAGGACAGCAGTGCGGATAAGGAAGCTGTTTTCAAGGAGCTGTTCTTTACGTCTGAGGGACGCTTGAACCGCAAGTCATATATTTACAGAAGCTTTTTCCTGTCAATTGTGCTTTTTGTAGTGCAGGGAATTTGGTCCTTTGCAGCCGATACTTTCGGCGCTCTGGATCTTCTCTTTTCGATTGTCGCTTTTGTGCTTGGTATATTCCAGCTGGCAGCTAATATTATGATGGGCGTGCGCCGCTTGCATGATTTGGATAAATGCGGCTGGTGGATGCTGCTTTTGATTGTGCCGCTGGTTAACCTTTTCTTCTGCCTTTATCTTCTGTTCTTCAAGGGAACGGAGGGGCCGAACCAATACGGGGACGACCCTTTACAGCAGTAGGCTTGCATTGGCAGCTAAAAGCTGCTATATATAATGTATAAGTATTTCGCTTAGCAAAATAGTCGCTCGTCCTTGGGGACGCAGCGGCTATTTTTGTGCTTTTCGCAAGACGCAGTGCGCAAAACTATGTTATAATAAACTGTTAGTTAATTATTAATGGAGGCGTAAGCACAATGAATTATACAGAAAGCCTGGCATATTTAGACAGCCTGGGCAAATTTGGCATTAAGCTCGGTATGGAGCGTATTGAAGGACTTTTGCGTGAGCTGGGAAACCCGGAGCAAAAGATTAAAACAGTGCATGTAACCGGCACTAACGGTAAAGGCTCTGTTACCAGCATGATTACGAGTATTCTGCTGGCAGCAAACCTGAAGGTGGGCAAGTTTACTTCCCCGCATCTGGTGAAGTACAACGAACGCATTAACCTCAACGGCAAGGATATCAGCGACGAGGATTTTGCTATGGCAATTACTGCGGTAAAGGTTGCTGCTGACAGCGTTGTCAAAAAGGGCGTCTGCGAGCAGCCGACGCAGTTTGAGATTTTGACGGCTGCAGCGTTTTTATATTTTTATCTGCAGAAGGTTGATTACGCCGTTATTGAGGTAGGCATGGGCGGCCTGTGGGATTCCACCAACGTAATTACGCCGGTGGTCAGCGTTATTACCAATGTTGCGCTGGACCATACCGACCGCTGCGGCAAAACGCTGGAGCGCATTGCTATGCAGAAGGCAGGCATTATCAAGGAGAAGGTGCCTCTGGTTACCGCTGCCGAGGGCAATGAAGCTCTTGGTCCTATTGTAAGCCTGGCTATGTTTAAGGAAGCGCCTGTTTATCTTTACGGCAAGGCTTTTCACGGCACGGAGGTAAAAAGCTCGATGGAGGGCCAGGCCTTTACGCTGCATGCAGGCGATTTTTATCATTCCGATTATGAAATCAAGCTGCCGGGCGAGCATCAGATTAAGAATACGAGCGTAGCTATTGTGGCTGCCAAGCTGGTGAGCAAGCAGGATGACCGCATTAACGAGCTGGCGCTGCATGTGGGCGTGGCCAATACCGTTTGGCCGGGACGTTTGGAGCGCATTCACAAGAACCCGGATATTATTCTGGACGGTGCGCATAACCCTGACGGTGCCAAGGCTCTGCGTAATGCTTTGGATAAATATTATCCCGGCAAGCAGGTGCAGTTTGTCTTTGGTATGATGGGGGACAAGGATATGAGCGGTGTTATCAAAACGCTGATTAATCAGGATGATGTTGTTTATACCGTGCGTGCCGATGAGGGTGCGCGTGCTGCGGAGGCTGCGGATTTGGCGAAGCTGGTGGGCAGCAATGCTGTGGCGGAGGCTAATCTTGCTACGGCGTATGATGCTGCTATCCGCGGGGCAGGCACTGACGGTGTTGTATGTGTTTGCGGCAGCCTGTATCTGGTGGGCGAGTTTAAGAAGATGCTGCTGGCGGATAAATGTAGAATGAACTGAAGGCGATATTGAGGTTTATTGACTTCGGGAACGAGTATCTGCGTCGCAATTAAATATCGTTCCAGTCAGAAGCAATTTTCCCGTGCCTGAGGGCACAACGCAAATTTCGTGTGGAACCAGGACGAAGCTTCGGTAAAATTTGTCAGATAGTAACAATATGTTACGTCCCCTCGCTTAGCGGTTCGTGTCAAACCAATCAGCTGCGCTCTTTGAGCTTGCTTCTTGGGACACTATCGCATGGCGCGCATGAGCCAATCAGCATCGTCCTGCGGACTCGCTTCTTGGATGCGCCCGCATATGGTTCCGGACACTCATTTGCTAAAATTGCTATTCCTTACACGATATATTAATTGCTCGTTAAGGCTGTTTGCTAACCTTCTTGCCTGCCCCTCGGGGAAGGTGCCGAGCGTAGCGAGGCGGAAGGTGGCGTATCTGCGTCGCAATTAAATATTGCGCTACGATATATTAATGGCTTGTTTAAGAAAATAGAATCTTTTGTTAGGGTGTATCATGACAAAACTGGCAAATTATCTCGAAAATAAAATATGGTATATGCTGCTGTTTACTGTGGCGGTTATTCCACTGGAACAGGAATTTACCTCCTTCTGTGTGGCGATGACCTTTATTGGTGCTGTGATTGTAGCGCATGTTAAGGGACTCCCGCAGCAGGAAAATGTGCTGAAGCCGTGGCAGCAGGGAGCGTTTTATCTTCTTTTGCTGATATCGGTTGGTTCGGTATATTTTTCCTTGGACAGATTTTTGTCCTTCTGGAATCTTATCTATGTTGTAGGCCAGTATGCGGCACTGTTTTTTGTGCTATTGCGTTACGGCCGCAGCAGTGAGCAGGACAGGGCGCATCTGACTGCCTGCGAGGCTGAGCCGCTGACGCAAAGTGAGGCCTGGAAAAATGCTGACGTCAAGCAAAGGCTTGCGCTTGTGTGGCAGCGCTTCGGCACTTTGCCGCGTCCTTTGCAGCTCATCAGTGCTTTTTTAGGTGTATCGCTGTTGGTGAGCGCCATCGGTATTGCGCAGAAGATTTTCGGCGTTACGGCCGAGGGCATCTGGGTGGACCCGGCGCAGTTCCCTGATTTGAAGGTGCGTGTTTTCTCTACGCTGGTTAACCCCAATATCCTGGCAGGCTATCTGGTGCTGGTTGTGGCTTACAGTACAGCATTTTTCAATCAGACGAAGGCGTATAAAAAATGGCGTCTGACGTTTCTTATTACAGGACTTTTGGCAGCAGTCTGCCTGCTTTATACATATTCACGCGGCAACTGGGTAGCCTGCGCTGTGATGCTGCTGGCGTTCTGCGTGCTGTTCTGCCGTAAGGCTTTTATTCCTGTCCTTGGCGGCGGGGCGGCGGCTCTGGCGCTTGGCGGTCAGGCGGTGCTACAGCGTCTGGAATCTATTCGCGGCGGTTATGGCGGTGATACCTCGATTGCTCTGCGCATGGCTTATTTGAAGAGCACCAAGTGGATTATCGAGGAATTTCCTTTGGGAGTAGGCTGGTACGGCTATCGCTTTGTTTATCCTACATATAATTTCTATCTGGCGGACAAGAACGTTATCATGTACCACTGCCACAATATCTTCTTGAATATCTGGGCGGAGCTGGGTGCGCATGGTCTGCTGATTTTTCTTGTTATCTGGTTCGGAATTTTTCTGCCTGCAGGCTGGAAGCTGGCATATCATGGACGCAGCTTGTGGCTGAAGGCTATGGGACGAGGTTATGTGCTGGCAACAGTAGGCATTATTATTGGCGGATTGACTGACCATGTTTATTTCAATACTCAGATGGGATTGTTATTTTGGACTTTGGGTGGCCTGACTTTGCTATGTGCCGGAATCAATAAATGCTCAGACGAGGAATAAAAAATGCTCATTAAAAAGGCATCCTGAGAATCATATGAATAACGATTAGATATAATCCAAAAAAAGTTGCATAATTTTCAAAAATACTAGACAAAAACGCTGTATTATGGTATAATTATGTATAAAGAAAGTGGTTTTTAAAACTGCTCTGAGAACGGAAAAATTTATTACGGCTATTTGTGATATGTGAAGCTCAAATAGCCGTAAAAAATAGCGATAAATTTTGCGAATAAAGAAAAGAATCTGAATAAAGAGAATTATGAATTTATACTAGGGGTAGTATAAATAGATAACTTCTATAATCAGGGAAAGGAGAGTAGCCTTAAAAGGCATGGGGAGAAGATAAGTATATAATCTATTATTTAAGGAAGGGATGATGCAATGTATAAGTGCAAAGATGCAAGCACTAGGGAAATCATTGCTTTTCAAAAAACTTATTGTGAGAGCCTGGCGGCAGCCATAGGAATGAACAATAAGTTTCGTATTCAGGTGGAGTCTTACGAGGAGCTGCCGCCATGGAGTTTTGTTTATAATGCTGATGGCAGCGATCGCTTTTTGAAGGATGATATAATTATGCTTAAGGTGTGCGATTTGGAAAAGAGAATTGCCTATTATCCGGTTTTTCCCGAAAAAAGGGGCCTTAAACTGCTCCAATGCTGGGAAATGGCAGTGCCGCCGAAGCTGACTGCATTTGAGAAGGAAGGTGAAACGGAAGGCAATATACATCGTGCCAACCAAAGCTTGCGTAATCTTATTGCCTTTGCCCGTTTGTTTATGCTGTCGCAAAGCCGTTGGCATAAGCCCATGGCTTATAGCTTTAATAATATTATTTCACAATTATACCTTGTTCCGGAGTCGGATGTTGCTCCGGAAACAATTAAGCTCATTAATGATGTAATCGGCAAATATATCAGGGATAATTCTCAGGAGCATTATATTAAATGTGATAATTTACAGGATTTTATAGATTATATTAAAACCAAGTATTCTCTGGTGACGTTTAAATCGGATGATTTTTCACTTTTAAGGAAAATACTGCACGACTATTATCCGGTAGAAAAAATATATTTTTAGACAGTAGCTTAGCGCAGAACTCGGCATGCAGACAGTTCTGCGCTTTTGTATTGTATGTATATCAATGCGGCAGTTTATGCCGAAGTTTAGCCTTTCTTACATTTTAGGCTAGCGTAAAGTTTTTGTAGGAAAAACGGGAAATAAAAATAAAAGAGAACACCAAATTGTGTTATGATTAAGTGACCAAACAAAAACAAATACACAATGGAGGTGTTCTCTTTGCATACTAGTATACAACGTTTTGTCGCATTTGGCACTTATAATTTGCAAAAAGCTATTGAAAAATTTATTTCCCATCCGGAAGACATAGCTAGCTTTGTTAACGATGTTCAACAAGAAGTTCTGAAGTTTGGTCTGGATATTATTTCTGAGACGTTGGAGGATTGCAACCAATTCCTCGTAGAAAGTGAAGCAAGAAAGCAGAAATGGCATGTAGTTCGTACTGACTTGAAGCAGCTACTTACTTCCATGGGACCAATTATATTTCATAAAACTCTATTTAAACATAAGGCAACTGGCAAGAGCGAGTATCTTTTAGATAAATATCTAAAGATAGAGAGCCATGAACGTATTAGTGAGGACGCCAAGGCATGTATCCTTAAAGAAGCTTCTCAGACCTCTTACCGGAAAGCAGGTGAAAACGCCAGCATTCTGGATATGGTGAGCAAACAGGCCGTTATGGACATAGTCCATGAGTTGCATTTCCCCAAAGAGAAATATAGCGGGGAGAAAAAGGTAGTAAAATACCTTTATGTAGATGCTGACGAGGACCATATTGCATTACAGAAGGCAGGAGAATTGCATTCTACAATTACCAAAATGGTATATGTCTACGAAGGCATAGAGTCTGAATATCCTGGAAGCAAACGCAGGAGATTAGTAAATCCACACTACTTCTGTGGCCTATATTCAGGCAAGGAGAATAAAAGGTTATGGGTACAAGTATATAGATATATTGAACAACATTATGATTTAGATAAGATAAAAAGAATTTATATAAATGCGGATGGAGGTATGTGGATAAAAACAGCCTTGTCACACCTAGATAAGTCTAAATATGTTTTGGATGGTTTTCATCTTAACCAAACCCTGTTTAGGATGACAGCATGCCTTAAAGGAGCAGCAGGAGACGCAAGAAGTAGAATTTGTTCTCTGATTGCAGCAGGAAAACCAAAAGAATTGCAGAAATTAGTAAAGAAAATAGCAGAAGGAACGGATACCAAAGCGGATGAGAAGAGGCTATTGGATGGTCTAGATTATCTTCTGAATAATTTCAAAGCTGCCCAAGCTAGATTAAGTAGGGCCAAAGGACTGGTGGCATGCAGCGCAGAAGGGCATGTGAGCCATGTATTGAGCGCTAGAATGAGTAGTAGGCCAATGGCGTGGAGTTTGGTAGGTGCTGATGCAATGGCAAGGCTCAGAGCATACAGCTTGAACGGCGGAAAGATGATAGATCTTGTTAGATTCCAAAAGAAGCCTATTGAAATCGAAGAAGATGAGATTTGCTTTACACCACAACAAATGATTGCTTTTGAAAACAAAGCTCGCAGACCCTATGGTAAATATTTTGATGGAATTCAGTGTGGAGTAAGCTCCCAGACCATTAAAAAGATGTGGTTCCAACACCAAGTTAGACTTTGAGAATGCTTGGCGGCCCTTGAATGGTATGCCAAGCTCGAATAACTTAATTAGTAAGACAAAATTGGTGGAGTCTGTCCTTTTGATTCCTACAGTAAACTGACGCGGCCACATTTTAGTTACATATTTTCTTGCCTCGCTATGATATAATAATTACATTAATGTTTATTCTATGTGAGCGGCATAGAGGAGGAGCAGTTATGGCAGATAAATTTTTAGTAATAGATGGCAGCAGCTTAATACATAGAGCGTTTTTTGCTTTGCCGCCGCTGACTACGCGTCAGGGTATCCATACGGGAGCAGTGTACGGACTGTGCAATATGCTGCTGAAGCTTTTGGATGAGGTGAAGCCTCGTTATATGGCGGTTGCCTTTGATAAATCGCGCAAAACATTCCGCAGCAAGCTGTATGCGGAATATAAGGCGCAGCGTAAGCCTACTCCGAGCGAACTGAGCGAGCAGTTTCCTTTGGCGATGAAGGTTTTGGAATGCATGGGAATACGCACGCTGGAGCTGGATGATTATGAGGCCGATGATATTATCGGTACTTTTGCCGTGCAGGCACCGCCGGAGGTTTATGTTATCATTGTTACCGGTGACCGCGATGAGTTGCAGCTTATTGATAAGCGCACCAAGGTTTTTTATACCAAGCGCGGCATCAGCGATATTCAAGTTTTTGATGAGGCAGAATTTGCCGCCAATTACGAGGGCCTGCAGCCTAAGCAGCTGATTGAGCTGAAGGGCCTGATGGGCGATACCTCGGATAATATTCCCGGCGTTCCGGGCGTAGGTCCTAAAACAGCGATGAAGTTGATTAAGGAATACGGTAATGTGGAAACGGTGCTGGAGAATATCGAAAAGGTTTCCGGCAAATCGTTAAAGACGAAGCTGACGGACAACAAGGAATCTGCCTTACTGTCGAAGCAGCTGGCAACAATCTGCACGGAAGCACCTGTTGATACCGCTGTGCAGACTTATGAGCTGCAGCCGATTAAGGAGGAAGCACGCACCCTGATGCAGGATTTGGAGTTCCGCAATATGTACGAGCGCTTTGCCGTGGTACTTGGCGGTGCGCAGGACAGCTTTGACCTTTTCGGTGAAGCTGTTGAGCAGGAAGGCCTGCAGCAGATTGCTGTCAATACGCCGCAGCTGGCAGAGGAGCTTTTTGCAGCCTTGGGAAAAGCAAAGCAGCCTGTTACCGTGCATGCGCAGGTAGCAGGACAGCTGCCGGAGCTGTATTTCAGCAGTGCCGAAATTTTGGCTGATAATAAAATTTATCTGCTGGACGCGCAAAGCGGCTGTTGGGATAAATTCGACAGCTGGCTGTCAGACGCAGGCAGCAAAAAGATAACGATAGACAGCAAGGAGCTTTATAAATGCTGCCTGTGCCGCAAGGTGAAGGTGCAGGGAATAGTTGATGATGTTGCCCTGGCAGGCTATGTTGCCGACCCCGGCCACAGTTCCTACAGTCTGGAGGATTTGAGCCGCCGCAATCTGCCGGGAGTACTGGCAACGCCTTGCGAAAATCTGCTGCAGCTCGCATCCAAGCTGCGCAGCATGTTGGCTGAGCAGCAGCAGCTTAAGCTGTACGAGGAATTTGAGCTGCCTTTGGCACCGGTGCTGGCGCAGATGGAGTTTGCCGGTATTACGCCGGACAAGGAGCTTTTGCTGCAGCTGAACGAAGATATGGGGCACCGTATTGCCAAGCTGGAGGCATTGGCACAGGAGCAGGCGGGCGAAGAATTTAACCTGAAATCTCCCAAGCAGCTGGGCGTGATTTTATTTGAACGCTTGCAGCTGCCGGTAATCAAAAAGACGAAAACAGGCTATTCTACCGATGCCAAGGTATTGGAAGCACTGGAAGGCAAGCATCCGCTGATTGCTACCATTCTGGAGCATCGCAAGCTGGCGAAGCTGCAATCCACATATCTGGAAGGACTGCAGCCGTTGATTAATCCCAAAACGGGACGCATTCATACGCACTTCCAGCAGACTGTAACGGTAACAGGCCGTTTGTCCAGCACTGATCCTAACCTGCAGAACATTCCTGCACGCACGGAGGAGAGCAGACAGATTCGCCGTATTTTTGTTCCGGGCGCAGGCTATGACCTGCTGATGAGCTGTGATTATTCGCAGGTTGAGCTGCGTATTCTGGCCTGCATTGCGCAGGATGAGCTGCTGTTGGAGGCCTTCCGTCATGGTCAGGATATCCATGCGCGCACCGCTGCCGAGGTTTTCGGTGTGCCGCTTGACGAAGTAACGCCTCAAATGCGCAGCCGTGCGAAGGCTGTTAACTTCGGCATTGTTTACGGTATCAGCGACTTTGGGCTGGCCAAGCAGCTGGATGTCGGCCGCAAGGAGGCAGCAGGCTATATCGCCAGCTACTTTGAGCGCTATACAGGTGTAAAAAAATATATGGAAGATATTGTAGCCGAGGCACGTGAGCAAGGCTATGTCAGCACGCTGATGGGACGCAGACGTTATCTGCCGGAAATCCGCAGCAGTAATTTCAATCTGCGCAGCTTTGCGGAGCGTACCGCTATCAACACCCCGATTCAGGGAACTGCCGCAGATATTATGAAGAAGGCAATGATTGCCGTACAGCGCGAGCTGGATAAGGCGCAGTGCAAGAGCAGAATTTTGCTGCAGGTACACGATGAGCTGGTGCTGGAAGTTACTGAGGATGAGAAGGAGCAGGTAGCGCAGCTTGTGCGCACAGCCATGGAAGGTGCTGCGTCACTGGATATTCCGCTGCTGGCCGACGTTAATTGCGGTCGTGACTGGGCGGAAACAAAATAACGGATACTTTACGGAAAGAGGGGAAGACCTGTGCCGGAAATGCCTGAGGTGGAGCAGGTGCGCAAAACACTTGCGCCTCATATAGAAGGAAAGAAAATTTTAGCAGTAGAGATATATTTGGAGCGATTGATAAAATATCCTCAGCCTGATGCCTTTATCAAAGGACTGGTGGGCAAAACTATCAGCAGCGTGGGCCGACGCGGTAAATATCTGGTGCTGCATACAGCACCGAAGCAGCAGCTGATAGTGCATCTGCGCATGACAGGCGCGCTGTTGGCGCAGCCGTCAGCCGCACCTGCCCCGGCTTATGCTAAAATCAAGTTCACGCTTTCCGATGACGTAACAATGTGGTTCACGGATATCCGTACCTTCGGTACGCTGTATCTGGTAACCGATAACGATACATATATTGAAGGCTACGAAACGCTGGGACCGGAGCCGCTGAGCAAGGGCTTTACTGCCGGATATCTGCTGCCGTTGGCGCAAAAAAGCAAGAAGGCTATCAAAAGCTTTATTCTGGATCAACAGATTATTGCCGGCCTTGGCAATATTTATGCCGATGAATGTCTGGCTCTGTCCGGCATTCTGCCTATGCGCAAAGCCTGCAGCCTGAGTGCTGCTGAGGTAGGGCGCTTGTGTGAGGCAGTCAATGCGGTAATCGCGCAGGGCATCAAAAATCGCGGCACAACCTTCCGTGATTATAAGGATGGCGAAGGAAATAAGGGCGATAACCAGAATCATCTGTTGGTATACGGCCGAGGCGGCAAGCCCTGTAAAAAATGCGGTGCGCTGCTGCAGACAACCAAGGTCGGCGGCAGAGGCACGGTTTATTGTGAGCATTGCCAAAAGTAGGAGTGGAGAATAATGATAACAATAGGTTTGACGGGAGGTATTGCTTCCGGTAAAAGTACAGTTTCTGCAGAGCTGCGCAGCCTGGGACTGCCTGTTTTTGATGCGGATGCCGAAGCACGTCTGGCGGTAGCTGTAGGCAGCGAAGGTCTGGCGCAGGTGATTGCCGTATTGGGCAAGGAATATCTGAGCGAGGAAGGAACGCTGGACAGAGCCAAGGTTGCCGAGCGCATTTTTCATGACAAAGAAGCGCTGAAGGCAGTGGAGGCGATTATCCATAAAATAGTCTGGCAGCAGGCAGAAAGCTTTTTGGCTGCAAGCAGCAAACAGGGATATAAGGCAGCGGTGCTGGATGTGCCTCTGCTGATTGAATGCGGCTGGCACAAGAATGTGGACAGCGTGTGGCTGGTATCCGTCAGCCGTCAGCAGCAGGTTGAAAGAGCAATGCTGCGCAGCGGCATGACTGCGGACGAGGTGAATGCGCGTATTGAAGCGCAGATGTCATTGGCAGAAAAGATAAAATATGCCGATGTAGTATTGGATAACAGTGGCAGTCAGGCGGAAACCATGCAGGCTGTGCGTTCGCAGCTGGAGCTGCTTTTGGGTGGCGTCAGTGAAGAGTAAGCGCAAAGCCCGCAGCAGACGGACTAAGACACACGGAAGGCTGTACAGATGGCTGCTGCTTCTTGGCGTGCTGCTTGTCATAGCCTTCGGCGGCTGGAAGGTCTGGAGCAGCGATACTGTGCAGATGCGTTTCGTTTATATGTGGGATCATCAGCAGGATATTGTGACCTACAGTAAGAAAAATAATGTAGATCCTTTTCTGGTTGCTGCCATTATCAAAAATGAAAGCAATTTCAAGCATGATGCTGTTTCCAAAGTCGGAGCTGTAGGACTGATGCAGATTATGCCGGAAACAGGACGTTGGATTGCCGAGCAGATGGGCCTGGAGAATTATCAGGACAGTGATTTGTACCAGACGAGAAAAAATATCCGCATGGGCTGTTGGTACGTAGGCGAGCTGGAGCACGAATTTCAGCATAACCTGGTGCTGCTGATGGTGGCCTATAATGCGGGGCGCGGACAGACGCATGAATGGATGCAGGAAAACGGCTGGGACTATAATTTCAATGATATAAAATCTATTCCTTACCCTGATACCCGTGAATATGTAGCTAAGGTTATGCAGGATAGGGATAAATATTATCTGCTTTATAAGGATAAGATAAAATAATAGCAAAAGAAGATTTTATAAATTTTTTTCGCAAGGTTACTTGACGAACGCGTCAGAGTATGCTATTATATCTATGTTGCTTATGACAGCAACGAAGTGAATAAAGCATGCGGTAGTGGCGGAACGGCAGACGCGCTAGCCTCAGGAGCTAGTGGGGGAGACCCCGTGGAGGTTCAAATCCTCTCTACCGCACCATTTTTATTTATGAACTTTATCCCAAAGACGCGGTCGTGGTGGAACGGCAGACACGCCACTTTGAGGGGGTGGTGGGAGAAATCCCGTGTGGGTTCAAATCCCACCGACCGCACCAACATTGAATTAATGAGGACTTATGTTAACGCATGAGTCCTTTTTTGTTTTGTGTTTTGGGGTGGTTTATAAGAAGATGGTTTGGCAGATATTTTTTGAAAAAATTTAGAAATAGTGTTGACAAGGTATATGGTTTGTGTTATTATATCTATGTTGCTTATGACGGCAACGAACTGAATACAGTATGCGGTAGTGGCGGAACGGCAGACGCGCTAGCCTCAGGAGCTAGTGGGGGAGACCCCGTGGAGGTTCAAATCCTCTCTACCGCACCATTTAAATCTCAGGTCTAAGAGCATGGCTCTTGGGCTTTTTTGTTTTGCTTGCGAAAGCTCTGCAAGTATGAGAAAATGTAAGCATAGTATGAGCTTCTGACAATAATATCTAAGGGAGTGTGTGCTTATGGTTTTTGATAAACTGCAGAGTATAAACAGAAAAACTGCTGCTGTGTGTGTGGCGGCGCTGCTGACAGGCTTTATTGCCGGGGCAGGCTATGCTTGGAGCAGCAATAAAACCTCGCCGCATTATAATACGGCGAAGCTTACGAGCGAGCTGCATTATGCCAAGGTGGAAACAGGCAGACTGCAGTGCGTTGTGCTGCAGGATAAGGCTGCGATGTACAGTGCCCCGTCAGGTCTGCATGGCAAGGTTATTGATTATCTGTCTGCCGGTGTTAAGCTGGATTATATTGATACAGTTTCCAGTCAGGATAAGGATGAACGCTATGCTGTTACGGAGCAGCAGCTGCAGTTCCGCAAGTTTTTCGGAAGGCGGCATATTATTCCTGCCGGTACGCAGGTACTTGTGTTGCAGGCGGACAGAGGTAGCGGTGAAACCAAGGGACGTGTTTTGGTTGATGACAAGGAATATGACCTTGATTTTTCTACCAATCTGCTGCGTTTTCCTTATGTAGGCCAGTGGAAAAAGGTTGAATTCAACGGCAAGCCGGGCTTTGTGAAATACAATGCGCTTTCGGATGCGAAGCTGATGTGAGGTGGGCATGATGAGTAATAAGCTGGTAATGAGAATTGCGGCATTGCTCTGCCTGCTGGCGGGCTTTGCAATCGGTATGAATATTTTTGGACTGAAGGACAGAAGCTACAGTGTGAAGGAGGGCGACAGCTTTTACAGTCAGCCTTCTGTGACTGCTCAGCCGGCAGCAGGCTTTGCCAAAAGCGAGGAGCTGGATGTGACGGATAAGCTGGAGCTTGCGGCGCCTACTGCGGTGAAGGTACTGCAGACTAAGATAGTAGAGGATAAAAACCGCACTAAATATCAGCTGCGTGAGGGCGATGTTTATAAGCTGGTGGAATCACGCATGGATAAGGCGAATACCCCCTGCGTTATTGAGGTACAGACGGTGAATGGAGCAACTGCTAAGCTGGAGGTTGACAAGACCTTGCTGCAGCCGGTTGATGAAGGCACGTGGCTGCAGGTGCGCAGCAAGGGCGGAGCAGGTGCCTGGGTGCGTGTGCAGAGCAAATGGTATTAGAGGATTGCTTGTGTAAACAGCTTAACACTTTTTCTTTAATTAATTTCATTTCTGCAAAAAAGTGATAAAATTCTAGCTAATTGGCGATAAATATTGTATAATACATCCAAAATATCTGCTGTATAGCAGATAAGAAAGAAGGATGGTAGTATGGTAAACTTAAAGAAATTATGTGTAGGTGCGCTGTTGGCAACGACAATTTGCGGTATGGGTGCTTTGACTCCGAGCGCAGAGGCAGGAAAAATTGAAGATGTTCAGGCTAGAGGTATTTTGCTGGTCGGCAGTACCGGCGATTATAAGCCTATGAGCTATCTTAATAAAGAAACCGGCAAGTATGAAGGCTTTGATGTTGAGGTAGCGGAGCTGTTGGCACAGTCCTTGGGTGTTAAGGTGCAATATGTACCGACTACCTGGAAAACACTGCAGGCTGATACAATGGCCGGAAAGTTTGACATTGCTATGTGCGGTGTTACAAGAACCTTTGCCCGTGAACAAAAAATGAATATGTCTCATGGTTATCTGACATTCGGTAAGACTATTCTTTGTCGCAAGGCTGATGCAAAGAAATTCACATCTGAAGCGGATTTGAATAAGAATAGCGTTCGCGTTATGGTTAATCCCGGCGGCACTAATGAAAAATTTGCTCTGAGCAATCTGCCTAATTGCACACTTTTGGTACATCCGCAAAATGCAGAAATTCCTGCGCTGATTGCCGAAGGCAAGGCTGATGTTATGATTACCGAAACTATGGAAGCACGTCGTTATGTGCGTGATGATGCCCGTCTGGCAGCACCTCTGCTAGATGATCCGTTTACGAAAAATCACTTTGGTATCTTGATGGCTAAAGGTGATCAGGATTGGCTGAACTACGTAAACTTCTTTATGGAAGAAAAGGATATGGATGGTACGCTTGATAAGCTGGAGGACCAGTATATCAAATAAAGGTTGATTTATGAGCCGCTGCACTTAGGTGTGGCGGTTTTTTACTTTTATCGAAGGCATCGTTCACTTTAGACTTGACTTTTGGTTAACCTGGTGTTACTCTTTGCATATCGGAATGTCTGCATAGACAGACTTTAGACTGATAACGAAGAGTATTAAGAGAATCGGAGAGGATGATATATATGCGTAAACGTATTTTGGAGCTGCTGCGAAACAGTAAGGGGACACCGGTTTCCGGTGAAGAGATTTCCAAGGAGCTGGAGGTTTCGCGTACTGCTATCTGGAAGCATATCCAGGCATTGAAAAACGAGGGCTACGAGATTGAATCTGTGCCTAAGCGCGGTTATATTCTGCGCGAGGTGCCGGACCGTCTGTTCCCGCAGGAAATTTTGTCCCGTCTGCAGACCAAATGGCTGGGACGCAATATCTGCTATCGTGACAGCGTTGATTCCAGCAATAACCTGGCTAAAGCACTGGCCAACGAAGGCTGCGAAAACGGTCTGCTGGTAGTAGCGGAGGAGCAGGGCGCAGGCAAAGGACGTTTATCCCGCGGCTGGATTTCCCCTTATGCGAAGGGTATCTGGTTTTCCGTGGTGCTGAAGCCGCCGTTCCTGCCGCAGGAGGCTTCTAAATGTACGCTTTTGGCAGCTGTTGCCGTAGTAAAGTCTATCAACAAGATTGCCGGTGTTCATGCCGCTATCAAATGGCCTAACGACGTTCTTCTGCTGGGACGCAAGCTTGTAGGCATCCTGACGGAAATGAATGCCGAATTCGGTCATATCAATTATGTTGTTATCGGCACCGGCATCAACACCAACGCTTCTCCCGAGGATTATCCCGAAGAAGTACGCGACCTGGCTGTTTCCGTGGCTGATGCCGCAACGGAGCCTTTTACCAGAGTAGAGCTTTTGTGCGATATCCTCAAGAATATGGAGGACCTGTATGAAACTGCGGTACAGGATGGCTTTGGCCCTGTATTTGATGAATGGCGCCGTTATTCCTGCACCTTAGGTCAGGAGGTAAAGGTTATTGCCCCTGATATGACTTATTTCGGTACTGCCGAGGATATTGATGAAGAAGGCCTGCTGATTGTACGCCGCGAGGACGGCAGCAAAGAAAAGGTTGTAGCCGGTGATGTTTCTATTCGTCCGGCGAAGGCTAAGGGGAATGAGTACGCGTAAAACGGTAAGCGTTAAATAGCTACAATTTCTTCTTGCAATATTTCCGCTTTGTGGTAAAATAAAAAAGGCTTTTATGCCGTATTTTGCGAACGGAACGCAGATTTCCGAGGAGGAACTTAGAATGTTACTTGTTGTGGATGTAGGAAATACAAACATCGTAGCCGGTGTTTTCGAGGATAAGACTTTAAAGGTACACTGGCGCTTTTCTACAGACCGTTCTAAAACTGCAGATGAATTTGGTATTATGCTGCGCAGCATGTTTGCTTATAGTGATGTGGAAATGGATAAGATTTCTTCCGTCATTATTTCCAGTGTTGTGCCTCCGGTGCTGATTCCCTTGTGCCACATGTGTGAGCGCTATTTCGGCATTAAACCGATGGTTGTAGGACCTGGCGTTAAAAACGGCATTTTCATTAAATATGATAATCCCAAAGAGGTTGGTGCAGACCGTATTGTCAACGCTGTGGCAGCCTTCCATAAATTCAGTCATCTGGGCAAGCCGATGATTATCATTGATTTCGGTACTGCCAACACCTTCTGTGCTCTGCTGCCGACAGGTGAATACCTGGGCGGTGCTATTGCGCCCGGCATCGGCATTTCTACAGAAGCGCTCTTCCAACGCGCAGCGAAGCTGCCGCGTATCGAACTCGTTAAGCCTAAATCCGTTATCTGCCGTAATACTGTAAGCTCTATGCAGGCAGGTGCTATTTACGGCTTCGTAGGTCAGATGGAGGGCATTGTCAACCATATGAAGAAGGAGCTCGGCGGTGATGCTTACGTTATTGCTACCGGTGGCTTTGCCAATACTATGGCTGCAGAATCTGATTGTATTGATGTTGTAGAACCTTTCCTGACTTTGGACGGTCTGCGCATTCTGTACGAAAAAAACGCTAAATAAGAGCAGGGATTTATTCCGTCGCTCGTGAGAAAAAAAGTTGAAGCTGTCGTGAGTAGCGTTTTGCTGCGCGGCAGCTTTTTTCGATAGGAGTTATTTTTATGAATATTGGTAATATAGAGCTGTCTGCACCGTTGGCGCTGGCGCCGATGGCAGGCATTACGGATTTGCCGTTCCGCCTGATTTGCCGCCGTCTGGGCTGCGGCATGACCGTGTCGGAGATGGTGAGCGCCAAGGGACTGCTGTACAAAAACGTCAAGACTACCGAAATGCTGCGCATTGATGATGGCGAGCGTCCGACGGCGATTCAGCTTTTCGGCAGTGTGCCGGCGGAGCTGGCGGAGGCTGCACGCATGGTAGAGGCCAGCGGTGCAGATATGATTGATTTCAATATGGGCTGCCCGGTGCCGAAAATTGTCAATAACGGCGAAGGCTCGGCGCTGATGAAGAATCCGCAGCTGGCGCATGATATTCTGGCGGCGATGGTGAAGGCCGTCAAGATTCCGGTGACGGTAAAGTTCCGTGCGGGCTGGGACGATGCCAACCGCAATGCGGTGGAGGTTGCGCGTGCCGTGGAGGCAGCAGGCGTGAGCGCTGTTGCCGTACACGGGCGTACACGCCAGCAGTTTTATGAGGGCAAGGCTGACTGGAGCATTATCGCCGACGTGAAGCAGGCCGTAAAGGTGCCTGTATTCGGCAACGGTGATATTTTTACGGTAGCGGACGGATTGCGGATGCTGGAGCAGACAGGCTGCGACGGACTGATGATCGGACGCGGCGCTGACGGTAACCCGTGGCTGTTTACCGCACTGGCGGCAGCATTGCGCGGCGAGCCGCTGCCGCAGCCGCCTTCTTTGAAGGAGCGTCTGGCGCAGGCGGCGGAGCATCTGGAAATGCTCAGTGCTTACAAGAACGAAGTGGTTGCGGTAAAAGAGATGCGCCGCCATATTTCTGCTTATCTTAAAGGCATGCCGCATGCAGCGGAATTCAGAGGACGCTTTCATAAGGTTGATACGCAGGAGCAGTTTTCGGAGCTGTTGGCGGAATACAGCGAATGCGCGCATCGCTATTATGAAACAGAAAAACATTTTGCATCTGGCATTGTCTAAGACGCGCAAATATGTTAAAATAATAATTTGTAAAAGAAGCATTTAGGGAGTTAAAAACATGGAAGCAGCTAACAACGCAAAACATGTAGTAAGTATCAGTCTGGGGTCATCTAAACGTGATGCCGGCGCCATATTGGAACTGGGAGGACGCAAAATCAGCATCGAACGCCGGGGAACCGACGGCGATTTTGACAAAGCACGTCAGCTCTTGGAACGCTGGGACGGCAAAGCTGATGCCATCGGTCTGGGCGGTACGGATTTATATGTTTATGCAGGCAAAAAGCGTTATACCTTCCGTGAATCGGCTCATCTGATTGCTAATGTAAAAAAAACACCGGTTTTGGATGGCAGCGGCCTGAAAAATTCGCTGGAGCGTAAGCTGATTAAATCACTTGCGGCCAGCGGCAAGGTGCCGATAAAGGGCAGCAAGGTGCTGATGGTCTGCGGCGTGGACCGCTTTGGTATGGCGGAGGCATTGCTGGAGGCAGGTGCTGAGGTTACCTTCGGTGACCTTATTTTCGGCCTGAATGTCAATAAGCCGTTATATTCGCTGAAGGCGCTTGCATGGTGGGCAGCGCTGCTGGCACCGCTTGTTACCAAGCTGCCGGTAAGCTGGTTTTACCCCATGGGCAAGGATCAGGAAGTGCGGGTAGTGCGTCATCCGGAATATTTTCTGGAGAATGATATCATTGCCGGTGATTTTCATTATATAAAAAAATTTATGCCGGATAAGCTGCCGGGAAAAACGATTATTACTAATACAGTTACTGCTGCTGATAGAGTGATGCTGCAGGAGGCGGGAATCAAAATGCTGATTACGACAACTCCCTGTATTCAAGGACGCAGCTTCGGCACCAATGTTATGGAGGCCATGCTGGTTGCATTGCACGGCGGTAAAGGACCGCTCACGGCAGATGAATATCTGAAGCTTTTAGAGCATTATCATATAGAATCTTCTGTTGAGTACTTTGGTACGAAGGAGTAGTTTGTTTTTATGGAAAAATTTGCTTTTATTCTACATCCATTATCCCTGCAGGATATGGAACACTTATCACCATTGATGAGGTATATCCCCGACCCGATAATCGAAGCCTGTCTGAAAATGAAGAAGCCGTTCAAGGTTTCGCATATTACCGGCATCAAGAGTCCTTATGCCGAAGCCGAAGGCTGGTTTATCGGCTGTCCGCTAACTGCTAAGCAGATGGTGGAGCTGCCTGAGGAATTTGTTATGGACAGAATTATCGAGTCCGGCAAAGTTGCTCAGGAGCTGGGAGCCAAGATTGTCGGCCTGGGAGCTTTTACTTCTATTGTCGGTGATGCAGGCATTACCGTAGCAAAAAATCTGGATATAGCAGTTACCAGCGGCAACAGTTATACCGTTGCTACCGCTATTCAGGGAACCAAGCAGGCTGCCAGAATGATGGGTAAGGACCTGAAGGAATGCCGTGCTGTCGTAGTCGGTGCCACCGGCTCGATCGGTGCTGCTTCCGTACGTCTTTTGGCAAAAGAGGTTAAGCATATTACGCTTGTTGCCCGTCATATGGGACCGTTGGAGGAGCTGGCGCAGGAGCTTATTGAGCAAAATCATTGCGAGGTTGCCGTAAGCCAGGATATCCGCACATCCCTGCAGGAGGCTGACATTGTTATTACCGTAACCAGCGCGCTTGACTTTTTGATTGAGCCCGGCGATTTGAAGCCCGGTGCCGTAGTATGCGATGTTGCGCGTCCGCGTAACGTATCGCGTGAGGTATCGCTGCAGCGTAACGATGTGCTGGTAATCGAAGGCGGCGTTATTAATGTGCCCGGTAACGTAGATTTTCATTTCAACTTCGGCTTCCCGCCGCACACGTCCTATGCGTGCATGGCAGAAACCATGATTCTGGCACTGGATGGCCGTTATGAAAATTTCTCTTTGGGAAGATCCCTGGATATCAATAAGATCAATCTTATTTCTCAGCTGGCAGATAAGCATAACTTCAAGATGGCGGGCTTCCGTAATTTTGAACGTGCTGTTTCTACCCAGCATATCGAGGAAGTCAAGCATAACGCTCAGCATGCCCTGGCAGTGCATGGCTGCTGATATTGACAAGTAAATCCAGCAACATATATAATCAATATATGTGTGTAAGTAAATTTTATATAAATAATGATAAAGGAGCAGGAAAATGGCAAGCAAGGAAACTATTTTAACAGCTGAAGGCTTAAGAAAATTAAAAGAAGAATTAGCTCAACGTAAGGGCGAAATCCGTGAAGAAATCGTTGAACGTCTGAAAGAAGCAAGAGCACAGGGCGACTTGAGCGAGAACTCCGAGTACGATCAGGCAAAGGAAGACCAAGGCAAAAACGAAGGCCGTATTCTGGAGCTGGAGCAGATGATTAAAACTGCTACCATCATCGATGACAGTGCCAGCAAAGCAGCAGGCATTGTATCTCTTGGTTCTACCGTACTGCTGAAGGACGTAGAAACCGGCGATGAAGAAACCTATACCATTGTTGGGACTACCGAAGCAGATCCGTTCGAAAACCGTATTTCCAACGAATCTCCTGTAGGTGCGGCAATTCTGGGCTGTAAGGTTCATGATGTTGTTGTAACTAAAACCCCTGTAGGTGAATTGTCCTACGAAATCGTAGAAATTAAATAAAAAGGAGCAAGGGCGATAATGGCAGAGGTAAAGAATAAACCTAATACAGAAGAAGCTGCAGTACTCACCGAAAACGAAATCAACGAGCAAATGCAGGTTCGCATTGACAAGATGCATAAAATTGAGGAGCATGGCTGGAAGCCTTTCGGCTATCGCTTTCTGTACACTCATCGTGCAGCAGATATCGCTGCGCAGTTCGATGAGCTGTCCGAAAAAGAAACCGAAGTTAAAATGGCAGGTCGTATTATGGCTATCCGCGGCCACGGCAAAACCTGCTTCATGGATATGCAGGACAAGACCGGCCGTATCCAGGTATATGTACGTAAAGACGTTATCGGCGAAGAAAACTATGCGCTGATTAAGCTGATGGATATCGGTGATACTGTAGGCATTACCGGTACTGCTTTCCGTACCCATATGGGCGAGCTGTCTATTAAAGCAAATTCCGTAGAAATGCTGTCCAAATCCCTGCGTCCGCTGCCGGAAAAATGGCATGGACTGAAGGATGTTGAAACCCGTTACCGTCAACGCTATGTTGACCTGATTGTTAATCCGGAAGTGCGTGATACCTTTGTAAAACGCAGCCAGATTATCAGAAGCGTACGTGAGGTTCTCGACAGCCATGATTTCCTGGAGGTAGAAACTCCTATTCTCAACACCATCGCAGGTGGTGCTGCCGCACGTCCGTTTATCAGCTATCATAACGCTCTGGATATGCAGGTATATATGCGTATTGCACCTGAACTGTACCTCAAACGCCTTATCGTAGGCGGTATGGATCGCGTATATGAAATGGGCCGCGTATTCCGTAACGAGGGTATCGACAACCGTCATAACCCGGAATTCACCAGCGTTGAGATTTATCAGGCTTTTGCTGATTACCGCGATATGATGGACCTGACCGAAGAGGTTGTTGTTAAGACTGCTGAGAAGGTTCTGGGCACTACCACTATCAACTATGAAGGCACTACTATCGAGCTGGCTTCTCCCTGGAAGCGTATGAGCATGATTGAAGCCGTAAAAGAATATTCCGGCAAGGACTTTACTAACGTAACCGATCTGGAAGAAGCACGCGCTATCGCTAAAGAGCTGAATGTGGCTGTTGAGCCTTCCTTTGGCATTGGCAAAATTATCAACGCATGCTTTGAAGAATATGTTGAAGATAAGCTGATTCAGCCTACCTTTATTACCGGTCACCCGAAAGAAATTTCCCCGTTGGCCAAGAGCAACCCCGAAAACCCCGAAATCACCGATCGTTTCGAGGCTTATATCTATGGCCGCGAAATCTGCAACGGCTTTACCGAATTGAACGATCCTATCGACCAGAAGGAGCGTTTCTTAAAGCAGGTTGAAGAACGCGCTAACGGCGATGAAGAAGCAAATATGATGGACGAGGACTTTGTCAACGCCCTGGAATACGGCCTGCCTCCGACAGGTGGTTTAGGCATTGGTATCGATCGTCTGGTAATGTTCCTGACCAACAGCTCTACCATTCGTGACGTACTGTTCTTCCCGACCATGAAACCGTTGGGCAAGGCTGTAAGCGAGAAGCCTGACTTTATGCAGGCTCCTGCTGTTGCTGCACCCGTAGAAGAGGCTAAGGAGGAAACTATCGATTTCTCCAAGGTTGTTATTGAGCCTGCCTATGAAGAATATGTTGATTTTGACACCTTCTGCAAGTCCGATATCCGTGTAGTTAAGGTTAAAGAATGTACCGCTGTACCCAAGAGCAAAAAGCTGCTGAAATTTGTTCTGGATGACGGTATCTGTACCGATCGTGTAATTTTAAGCGGTATCCATGCATTCTATGAGCCTGAAGAGCTGGTAGGCAAGACTTTAGTTGCTATTGTTAACCTGCCGCCGCGTAAAATGATGGGTATTGACTCCTGCGGTATGCTGCTGTCTGCTATCCATGAAGAGGAAGGCGCAGAGAAGCTGAACCTTATTATGGTAGATAACCGTATCCCGGCCGGTGCACGTCTGCACTAAAACTAAAAATTATTCTGAGGCTGGGACAAAACCACCCTCTCAAACTAAAGAAGAGACTGGGACAAAACCACCCTCTCAAACTAAAAAAGGACTGGAATTTGAGTTTTTTCTCAAATTCCAGTCCTTTTACTTCGCGTAAAATTAAGCTGCAGCTGTATGCTGCATATATTTTCTTAAATTTACTGCCATCAAAGCCAAACCCATTTCTATTTTTGCTTTGAATTTTCCTCTTACCGTAAATCTGTTGAAACGCAAATTAGCCTTCAAGAATCCAAAGACTGGCTCTACATCAATTTTCCTTCTCTTGTAGATTTTGCCAGTCTTATTGTCTGAAAGCTGTGCTCTAATATATTCTTTTTGCTGTTCCCATTTTACGTTTATACTTATTTTCCTGTTATTGCCTTCTTTGGCCTTGCAACACTGACTGCGGTATGGGCAATTACAACAATCTTCGCATTCGTATACTCTAAAGTTTCTCGCAAAGCCGTTCTTATCTTTTCTTTGGGAATTATATTTAAATATCAATTTTTTGCCGTTTGGACACGTATAGTAATCATCAGCATTATCATAATCCCAATTAGCGGTCTTGAAAGCATCTTTTTTATATCTTCTTTCCTGCTCTTTCAGATACATGCCATAAGTAATTAACGGTGTCAGTTGTCTGTTTTCAATAATGTCGACATAGTTTTCCTCGCTGCCATATCCAGCATCAGCTACAATATATTCCGGCAAAGCAAAATAACTGCTTTCAATAACATCTAGAAATGGTTTGAGTGTGCGAGTATCTGTAGGATTGGGAAATAAGTCATATGCAAGAGCGTATTGGCCTTCTGTTGCTATTTGTACGTTATAACCTGGCTTCAGCTGGCCGTTCTTCATATAATCTTCTTTCATACGCATAAAAGTAGCATCTGGATCTGTTTTGGAATAACTGTTTCTATTCTCCATAATAGCAAGTTGTCTGTCGTATTTTTGTTTTCGGGCAATATTATCTTTTAAGATTTTTCTGAGTTGCTTCGGACGTTTCCTTTTGTGCCTTATTCGTTTACGTTTTTCGACAGAATCAGATTCAGCTATTTCTTTGTCCATAACCTCAATAGCTGAATCAAGCTTTTCGACCACCTCAACCATCTCTTTTTCGTTAATCGTAGCTTCTTGCTCAAGCTCCATGGCAGGAATTATTTCCTGCTCAACCAATTCATCGTATATCCGTCTGGAATTTTCTATCAGACTTATACCATATTTTTCTACAGCTTTTTTCCATACAAAGCTGAATTTGTTGGCATTGGCTTCTATCTTTGTTCCGTCTATGAAAATAGCTTCATTGTTTATTATCTTTTCTTTTATAAGTTGGGCTCTGAACTGAATAAAACACTGACAAAGCAGTTCCTGCATGTCTTTGTTGCTTCTGAATCTGTTAATAGTGCGGTAGCTGGGTGAATATCCATGAGCTAACCACATCATACGAATGCTGTCAGATAACAACGCTTCTATTTTTCTACCGGAAAATACCGACTGAGAGTAGGCACACAATAATATTTTGAGCATCATTCTCGGGTGATATGCCGGGCAGCCCGTTTCTTTGTAATATTTATCAAAGGCCTTTTTGGGAATACTTTCAACCAAATTGTTTACGTGCCTTGCGATATCGTTATCCTGAATTTTTATTTCTAAATTTAGAGGCAAAACCAGCTGATTTATGTTATAATTTTTGTACATGACGAGTTCCTTTCCTTGTTTTTGTTATTTTGTGGTGATTTAATTCTAACAGAAAAGCAACTCGTTGTGTACTTTTAGCACTAAAAAACCAGTGGAAATTTACCTGACGGTAAAACTCCACTGGTTTTTCTGTTTAAGGTTGGGTTTTGTCCCAGCCTCTTTTTATCTTCCGTAATAGATACATAACTGCTTTTTTAATAAGTTTTGGAAGTCATGGCCTGTTTGTAATGATGGTTTTTGGGAGTGCTTTCGGTATTAATGCAGATGCTGCGAAAACTTTTCCGGAGATTTGCGGAGAAAAACAAGCAAAAATTTAAGAAAAAATCTGCGGAACAAAGAAAAATTTTGCTGATTTTCAGCGTTTTTTATGGAAAAAACAGCTAAAAAAAGCACTTTTTTTGAAGTTTTTTCAAGAAATTTTAATGGCGATAAAAGGGATAATCAAGCATGCTTCTTTTTCCACGAATCCTAGTGTATCGCGAAAAAATGTTAAAAAAGTGCCGAAAAAAGTGTTGACATAACCTAGGTCACGTGGTATTATATACAAGTCGACGCGATACGGCAACAAAACAAAAGCCAAAATCGCTAGGCACTGAACCTTGAAAACTGAACATTGAACCTAGAAAAAAGCGAATGTGCGGGTCGAGCGCGAAAGCGCAAGACCAAGTCAAATAACTTCTTTTTTAAATAATAAGAGCTAGATTAGTTCTTCAATAAACTTTATTGGAGAGTTTGATCCTGGCTCAGGACGAACGCTGGCGGCATGCCTAACACATGCAAGTCGAACGGAGAAAGTTCAACACCAAGTATTTCATCCGCTGAAGTGTAGCGGCAAAAATTGCGAAGCAATTTTTACTACGCATTAAAAGCATGAACTAACACGGTGGTTGAAGTATTAGGTGTTGAACTTTCTTAGTGGCGAACGGGTGAGTAACGCGTGGGCAACCTGCCCTCTAGATGGGGACAACATCCCGAAAGGGGTGCTAATACCGAATGTGACAGCAATCTCGCATGAGGATGCTGTGAAAGATGGCCTCTATTTATAAG